>CAYUFQ010000011.1:0-20477 GCA_964444045.1 uncultured Bacteroides sp. | reverse complement strand
TACTTCGGCCCGTCGGAAGTCTGCGACCAGTGCACCGCCACCCTCCGCTACGAACACCTCGACAAATAATCTCACCCCCCACCTTATCGCGCAGGAGGTAAACACCACTCAACCGGTGTTTACCTCCTGCCTGTTTTCTACTCACACAGCCGGGTGTAAAAGCACGGGATGCCACCCCGCAATTGGAGCAGCATCCCGCTAAATTATGTTTGATTAAAATCTTTTACAGAGAGAGGTTGTTGTACAGTTCTTCATACTCGGCGGCAGCGTCTTCCATTGCCTCGTTCACCTCATCTTCAATTCTTTTCATTTCTTTATTATACTCGTCTTCGAGCTTCTGCATTTCCTCATTGTAGGCAGCTTCGAAATCCGGCATCTCTTCAGAATATTCATTTTCGAGTTCCTCATAATTATCACTCGTTACTGACACACCTTTGAGTTTATTGTAAGCCTCCCAAACCTGTGTTTCGAAGTCAGGATTATTCTTATTGGCTTCAATGAGTTTTTCAAGCTCAGCCTGGAGCTCATTCACTCTTCCAATGTTACCTTCAGCTGCGGCATTTTCTATATCAACAACGAGTTGGGCAGCCTTATCAACGTCAGATACTTCAACAATCTGGGCAGCCTTATCAGCGGCTTCATCCTTATTAGAGTCTGCACCCTTATTGCACGAAGTGAAAGCGAGGCAACCGAGAGCGATTGCAAATGTCATGAATTTTTTCATAATTGTAATTGTAATTGTTATTATTTTGATTTAAAGCTGTGCAAAGTTACAAATAATTCGGATATAAGCCCTCATCCACTTCATCTTTTTGGGGCCCGGGCGCTGATTTCGTCTGATTTCGTCAGAGCAGCTCGATGCCGCGGGCGCGGCATGCGGCTACTTAATCTTCGGGCCCTATGCTCACCCACACACATGAAACTGCCTAACCATCAACGGTCAGGCAGTTTCTTTATGCTGAAAAGACTTATTCCGAGAATGCGATTGGAGCAAAGGTTTTCGCTTCCAAGAGAATTAGAGTCCGGGTATTTTCATGATTCCCTCTTATTTTCTGCATCAATTTTAATATATGCCATTGGATTTTCTGCTATTTTTCGTAGTTCTTCTTCTCTCCAGGCTTCTATTGATTTTTGCAGAAGTTCGGATTGCACATTCGCAATTCTTTTTAAGACCTCCTCATTTGCTATAGCCTCAGCTTCAAGGCGTTTATGATTCTTCATAGTTGAAATCTTTACAGCAGTATTGACTTCATCATTTACATCAGAAATACGCTTGTCAGCAAGTACTCGCACCCGGTGTTTCTCCGAACGCAGTAAATTATCGTAAGGACCATCCTCCATCATCATTTTGAAAAATGTGGGTATAACCTCAATAGCAACAAACAGAAGCATAACCATTATTCTGGCAAAGAACAATGTATGGCTTTCTTCCCAACTGGTTCCTATGTACATCGCTTCTAATTGAGCCGAAAAGTTCTCTAGTCCCTCTGTAGTATCTTTCTTTGAAGCATTGATTTCATTTATTTGACCTTGAACGTATTGCAGTTCTGACTCCAACTGATTTATATCATGCTGTAGCCTTACTCTGTTTTCTTTAATCGCCTCTTCTTGTTCTAAGGACTCTCGATCAGCCTTAGCAGTTAGTTGATTCACCTCGCGCTGCTTAGCGTCTCTCTGTTCTTCCAGTTCACGAGCTGCCGGGCCTTTTCCGGCCATTTTCGTTGCTCCCGTCCCATAAATCTCTTTATATAGCTTATCGTTGAGTTCATTAAGTTCAGACTTGGCTCTTTCCAGAGATCTAATAGTTTCTATAGCCCCGGACTGTTGGGTAAACAATTCTCTAGATAAGGAGTCTTTACGAGCAATTAATGTTTTTTTCTCGAGTTCGAATTCGGCTTTTTGAACATTAAATTTCTCATTTGCCTTGGCTTTTATAGTTGGAAGATTTTCTTTGATTACATCATCAAAAATCTTCATTTCAATCGGAGTAGATATAACAATACCAAGAAATATCGCCAGCAATATGCGAGGTAATCCACCTTTAAGTTCAGCCTTACTTATGGTATGCTTCCCATCGGAATACATCGTATTGACCATAAAACGGTCGAGGTTAAAAATCAAGACACCCCAAAAGATTCCGAAGCCAATTGCAACATATTGGTCATTGAATACTGAATTCAGAGCATACCCACCAGATAGAGCAGCCATGAGTGCCGTAAATAAAATTGTTCCACCTATTCCCGCATATTTGGCATAGTCGGAAGGACACTGGCGTAAAACCTTCTTGTTTACACCAGCACAGGTCCAAAGGAATTCATTTAGCAATCCTTTTTTCGTATTATCCAAATGAGCAGATAATGTAGACGAGATTGAATCCGGTTTAGTCGAAGTTTTATTATTTTTCATATTTTATGGTTTTTTTCCAAAGATTCTGTTAATAAATTCTGAAACTCTAGTTATAAGCGTGTCTTTTGTGGGATTGGGTAACTCCACGAATAGTCCATTTGTTTTCAAATCCGGGACATAGGGCACTGTGAGGCTCTCAAACCTTGTTTCCACAATGGGGATGGTAGGGATGGACTCAAAATGTGGCAAATTTAATTGAACATTAACCGACTTGTTAATATTCGGAGTGTCTACCAAAATACTGCGTACAACCGGCAACGGCAGCATCCTTACTTTCACACATTCTGTTTTTATACCAAAGTCATCTTCTACACTTAGAATAAACTCCGTATCGGTTTCAGGCGAGAAGGCTGTCTTCCCTTTTAAGGGAATAGAGTTATCATTCAGTTTTGCCCACTTTGCGTTTGTCACAGACCATGATATTGTAATTGGCACTCCTGGTAATGAAAAGTTTTTATCTGACTCTAATGTAATGCATGATACATCTCTGACCAGAATGGATATACTCTTGGAGAACTCAGTGTGTTTATCAAGCCCAATTACGCTTATCGTGTATATTGTATCTACCTGGGGATTTATAATATGATGGGATTCTGCATGCCTGGTTGAGAGCACCCTACTTCCTTGTTTAACTATGACCGAATGAGCGTCCGTTACGCTCCACGATAAATTCGCTGTTTCAACCTCACCATTTTCTTTTCTTAATTTTAACTTGTTAGAGGCAAACGAAATAGTCGGGCTGTTCACAATCTGAACATTCAAAAATCTGGATACCCTATGGAGTCCATTCCTTAATTGAAGTTCAATAACGCTGTCACTTAAGAATTTTTGCTTTACACAATTTATCCCCGGCTCAATTTCTTCACCATTAAGATAAACACTTGAAAAATTTTCAATTTCCCAGCTAACACTTGCGTCAACACCATTATAGACAACCCCATTATTCCCACACTTTAAGGATTGGATAATCGGTTCTTTAACCAAATCATTCCATACTTGTGTAAAAGGACGTAACTTGGTTATATCATCTTCTTTGAGATAATCGACTAAAATACCAAGCAACAATTGGATATCACCATTATCTATTGAAGAAAGATTCTTGTATATCTGCGAACCAGTAAAATCAGACCAATCAGATCCATGAAAAAGCATCGAGTCTTCAATAGAGAATTGATTGAGAAGTTCTGGTTTCTCAGCAAGAGCGAGAATTGAGAGATATATAATTAGTTCAGAGAAATAGTCGATTTTATCTGAAGTAATATGAGCATCTTTTCGATTCGGGTGTTGGTAATCAGCTTTACCTATGATTATATCAGTGCTTCCCTCCAATCCCGGCACAAAGACCGAGTCATAGTCAACAAGTTTAAGTTCTCCGTTATTTACAATGATATTTCCATGCTGAAGGTCGCCATGGGCAATTTTATGTTCATGAAGATATTCAATCATTGTAATGAATGATGAAGCCAACGATTTTAATTTTTCCGGCTCATCAATATGGTTTTCTACATACTTGTTTATAGTTTCTCCCTCAACCCATTTCATTCTCGTCGTTGGGTAAATCTTACCGTCAACAACAATTCCTTCATCGCAGTAGAAAAAATCACAAAAATAGGGAGATTTAAGGCTATTTAGATAATCTGAGATTATCTTAAACCTTTTTCTGACATTGCCGAGTTCAGAATGCCAACATCTAAAAGCCCACATCTCATTATTAGCAAATACCGGAAAAACAACCGTAAAACCGCCAGAATAATACCGAAGGCCACGCGATGTTTTCTCGAATGCACCGCTCTTAATGAGAGAATCTTTTATTAAAGACGGGACACTGACAGAATCTAATATTTCAGAAATTGCAGGCATTTGTTATTTCCATTTTTTTGATATTGAATTTATATCTATAGTTGTCTCAGATTCGTTTTTTTCTGGTCTTATCCATTTACCTCGTAATACTGCTACATTTACAGTTGGCTCTTCAGATATTCGAGAAACACTATGCTTTCCCCACCTTTCTTTCAAACCGTCAATCATTTGAACCGATTGTGGGATTATGGCTTGCTCTAGAGGAAGCAAGTCTTCAATATCCTTAATCGTTAACGCCGTTTCTATTGCTTCTACACAATCAGACAAATCTGTATCACATTTTAATTTGCGAACCATATCTGACTTGTGCGGTGCATCAATATCTTCTTGAGAGAACACAAGAGTTTCGGAGTCTTCGATATCTAAATCATTCCAAAGCGTCGGATATTTGGATAGAGCCAGAATACTGGTGTATATAATTAACTCTGAGAAATAGTCTGTTTTTGAAGAAAGACATCTTAAGTTTTTTCTCCCGGGATGTTGATACCCAGCGAGCCCTTTTATTTCATCAGTTACGCCATCTAGACCCGGGACATACATAGAATCATAGTCAACCAAAAAAATTTGTCCACATTCAGAAACCATTATATTTCCATGCTGAAGATCACCATGCGAAAATCTCAACTTATGAAGGTCTGACACCATGCGTTTGAACTCAGCGGCTAAATTCATAAGGCAATCCGAATCATTTAGATGAGACTTTAGATAATCCTTTAACGGAGTCGCATCTACCCAATCCATCACCACTATAGGAAAGATTCCCAACGAAGTAGCTATGCCACAATCTACATATTCAAACCCAACAAAGTATGGCAAATTGGCCTCGGTAATACGCTTTGCAATTAGACGACTCCTTTTATCAGCATCCGGCACATGTGCTGTCCAACAACGAACTGCAACTTTTTTCCCACCTTGGAGCGTATATGGGAAAACGACACAGAATCCGCCGGAATAGAGGATAGGCTTCCCTTTTTTATGAACGACACTACCTCCCCGTAACCTATCATATTTCAATAATTGCGGAGTTTCAATGGAAGTAATATAGTCTATACAACTTGGCAGTTGACTCATTTATTTTTATACGTATTGAGAAATTCTTTAATATGTCCTTTCTGAAAATGAATCGACGACTTGCAAAGGAGGCACTAGTTCCTTGGGGGCTATTTCTTGTTCTTTCAGTTCTATCAAGTTATCACGATGAATAACCCTCAAATTATCGTTGTCAAAATTATTCAATATAATAAGTGTACTATCATCATTGTGCATATTGAATTTGTCTCGCCAGGTTTCAACGAGGTCAATAAACGACTGATGACTGGAAAGAGCTAAAATCTCGGAAATACGGTCTTTAACAAAACCCGCATCAGTTTCATGCATCCGAAATAATTCAGCAAAGGGGTCAGTTACGAGAAGCATTGCCACTTTATCATTGAAATCTCCCGAAATACGGCATACATTCCCCTTGCCTTCTCCGAAACTGTCATAGTAGTCAGGGTGATTACCGAATTCTCCGACTTGAGAGGTAATAAATTTCAATTCATAGTCTTTGCTTATTACTATAAGGCATGAATCCCCAAGGCATTCACAAGTCCATTCATTGGTTGACCATGACAAACCGCAAAGAGTTGCGCCGGCACCGGATTTTTCTGCAACAGAATTCTTCAGTCTCCATGGATCCTTGCCATCTGCTTCTCGCCTCAAAATTTCTGCATTTAATTGCGCCTGCCATTCTTTCTGATAAGATAGAATATCAGATGGGATGGTACCTTTTTCAAGGTAAGCATCAACAAGTATTTTTGCCCACCATTGAGGATAAATTGATTGCGACATGCCATCTGATATAGCGATGCGATTGCTATCGGCATTTACACCGAAGCAATCCTGGCAATCGCTATATTTTTCTGCACGCTTATGATAAATATATGCTCGAAGTTCCATCAGTCAGAGTTAATTGGTCCCTTGCTAGACCCAAAATCTATAAGTTTTATTAGACTTACGGCATCAGCGGCAAACACAGCACCTTTTGAGCCCTCTTTAAGTTCAAGCCCATTTTTTAGTGCGGCTCCTCTATAACCTTCCGGAATCACACTTGATATTTCGTAGAGAAATTGTGCGCCTTTTCCACCGGCACGAACCTCTTCGATGGAGTTAGGGAGGATAATTTGTGTTGCTCCATCGCCTATCTCTGCATTGAAGATCAAAACATTGCCATCAGCAGTGTTAATTCCCATAATTTCCTTTGCGATTTGAGCAGTTTCCAATGCACACTCAGCCGAATCTTTATGGTTGTAGTACGGAACACCATCAGACACATTGATGATAACCGGTGCCGGGCTATCAGGTTTATCTTCCACCCATTTTTCTATAATCTGCTTTGCCATTTTAAAGGCTGCAGCCATATCTGTCCACCCATCTTTTTCTATAGGATCTATCCAGATAGGCATTTTCGTTTCAATTTCAACAAGACCGCCAGCACCATCGCTGATTTTTTTCTTAACAGTCTCCATGCGCTTCGGAGAATCATCTAAATCGGACAGGAATCCAGAGCAAAGCTCCGTAGCTCCAACTGAATATCCAATAGCGACTATGAAGCAACGATCTTTTGCATGGTCGCCATTGTAGTTTTGTTGGATAATAGAGTTAATAACTCTATTAACGACTCTTGTAACGAAAACCGTTCGTGTGTCAGTCGAGTCCTTAAAAGGAAGCTGCATAGACCCGGATTGGTCGATAAGGAAGATTAGCAACCCCGGGGTTGCTGAGCTCCATTGCGTAGTATGTGTTGGCATATCTTATGTTATACGACCTCCGAATCCCAATAAGGTCATGATTAACAAAAAAGCGCAGGATCCGTACTTGTTGCCCGTTCCTCCGCTAAAGGCCTTCGCATTGCCCGACAAAGATGAACGAGCAACGCAGAGCCTACGCCGTATGATATACACAACCGCCAAAGAGGACATATCAGATGATATAATCCTCCTATCGGTACTTTTATCATACCCGAGACATCTACTGTTGCTACATTCCTGACTTTGTCAAAGAGTTTTGCGAAGTTCTTAGCGGTCAAGAATAAGCGCAAGTATACGCCTTCATTATATGTAATGACCTCCCACTTTCCAGCTTCCTCTTTGCGAGGAAGTCTCACGGCGTAAGGTCATCGCAAAGGTAGATAATTATTTCGATATAATTGCTATGCAATTGAAGAAAATCAATAAAATTATAAATTTTCGATGTGGATTGCATGGCAATGTGATTGCTCTTTAAAAACTTTTGCGTAACTTCGTGGCGTCACATAAAAAAAGAGTATTATGAAAGAACAGAGTTTTGTTGTGGGTATGGGCGAGGTGCTGTGGGATATGCTGCCGGAAGGAAAGAAGGTGGGCGGCGCACCGGCCAACTTTGCCTATCATGTGTCGCAGTTCGGGCTTCCGGGGTGCGTGGTCAGCGCCGTGGGCCGCGACGCTCTCGGCCGCGAGCTCATAGAGAATCTCGAGTCGAAAGGATTCGGCCGGATGATTGCGGAGGTGGCCTACCCTACCGGCACGGTGGAGGTTGAGCTTGATGAGGCCGGCATACCGGTTTATGACATCAGGGAGAACGTGGCCTGGGATAATATTCCGTTCAGCGAGGAGCTGCAGAGCCTCGCAGGCCTGACCAGGGCCGTGTGTTTCGGTTCGCTTGCCCAAAGAGATGAAGTTTCGCGCACGACCATCAACCGGTTTCTTGACGCAATGCCACAGACGGGCAGCCGGCTCGTGGTTTTCGACGCGAATCTGCGCCAGGGGTTCTTCACCAAGGAGATTCTGCGCGATTCGATAGAGCGCTGCAACATTTTGAAAATCAACGATGAGGAACTGGAAGCGCTCAGCTGCATGTTTGAGCTACCCGACGGCGATTTTCAGGCCAGATGCCGGCGTATGCTCGACAGGTTCAACCTGAGCATATTGATTCTCACGTGCGGCATCAACGGCAGCTATGTGTTCACTCCCGAAGGAGTGTCGTATCAGCCCACTCCGAGGGTTGAGGTGACCGACACCGTAGGCGCCGGCGATTCATTCACGGCGGCTTTCATTGCCAACATACTGAAAGGGAGCAGCGTGGCTCAGGCTCATGCCTGTGCCGTGGCCACTTCGGCCTTTGTCTGCACCCAAAAGGGCGCCATGCCCGTTCTGCCCGCGGAGATTACCGGACTCTGACGGGCGCCACGCGTCGTCAGAGCAGCTCGATGCCGCGGACGCGGCATGCGGCAACCTGCTCTTCGGGCCATATGCTCACCTGCACCTCGCCTATGTGGGCCTTCTGCAGGATGAGCATGCACAGCCGGCTCTGGCCTATGCCGCCGCCGATGCTCTGGGGCAGCCTGCCCTCGAGCAACGCGCGATGAAACGGCCGGTCGGCATAGTGCTGTTTGCCCTCCAGCTCGAGCTGGAGCAACAGCGCCTCGCGGTCAACCCTGATGCCCATCGACGATAGCTCGAACGGAATCTGCAGCACGTGGTTCCACACCACTATGTCGCCGTTAAGGCCGCCGCAGGTGGTCCAGTCGTCGTAGTCGGCGGCGCGGCCGTCGTGCTTCTCGCCGTTGCTCAGCCGGCCGCCGATGCCGCGTATAAACACTGCGCCGTGCTTGCGGGCAATCTCGGCCTCGCGCTCCTTGGGCGTAAGGGCCGGATAGAGTTGCAGCAGCTCCTCGGCCGTGACGAACGTGATGTCGTCGGGCAGGAATGGAGTGATGTGGGGATACAGCCCGTAGATGTGGCGCTCGGTGCGCTTTACGGCATCATATATTTTCCGCACGGTGGCATACAGATAGTCGACCGTGCGCTGCTCCGGGCGGATGGTCTGCTCCCAGTCCCACTGGTCGACGTAGAGCGAATGGATGTTGTCGAGGTCTTCGGTGGTGCGTATGGCATTCATGTCGGTGTAGAGGCCGAATCCGGGGGCGATGTCGTAATCGGCCAGCTTCATGCGCTTCCACTTGGCAAGCGAATGCACCACCTCGGCCCTACGTCCGCCCACGGCCGGAATAGTGAAGCTCACGGGGGGCTCCACGCCGTTCAGGTCGTCGTTGATGCCGGTGCCCGACAGCACGAAGAGCGGCGCAGTGACGCGGCGCAGGTTCAGCGCCGCCGACAGCTCGCGCTGAAATGAGTCCTTGATTTGCTTGATGGCCACCTCGGTGGTTTCGGGCAGCAGCTTCAGCTTATAGCGTTCAGGTAGAATAATCATCCGACTTCGGTTTTAGATTTTTTGCGATAGAAGAACTCAAACAGGCGTATGGCCGTGGCGTCAAAGCGGGTGGGCCTGAAAACGAACGCCCGCTGCAGCAAAAAGTTCCACAGGATAGACACGAGCAACGACACGGTGAGACGCGCGGCGGCGAAATAGCCGTCGGGCCTAAAGCCGAGGCTCTCGAGCCACGACCATCCGCTCAGCAGCTTGGTCAGGAATTCAGTGCCCAGCGAATTGAGCACCAGCGAGCCGAACCACACCATCACGAACTTGACGAACACGGCCCGCTTGCTCACGCCCGATGCGTGGTAAGTGAACTTATAGCCCACGATGCAGTTCACAATGCCGCCGCACACGGCTCCGATGGCCGTTGCCAGCCACGCTATGCCGATTACCCACGCATACATGCAGAAGCTGACAATCATGTCGGTCCACGAACTTATCTGCGACGATATGCTCGAGCGGATGAAGGTAAACACCACATGGTCACTCTTCAGGAACTTATTACCGATATCTTTTATTTTATTCATCTTATCAGTTTGGGGTTATCGTTAATCCACTGCCTGACCGCGCGGGTGAAGTGTTCCCACAGGCGCGCGGTCTTGTACTCGCCGATGCCGTAAATCATCGAGAACGATTCGCGGTCGGTGGGCAGATGGCGTGCAATCTCATCAATAGTCTTGTCCGAGCAGATAACGTATGGGGCCACTCCCTGAATCTTGGCCAGGTCCTTGCGGAGCGTTTTCAGGCGGCTCACAAGCCGGGCATCGGCATGGGCCGTTCCGGCTGCCGATGCGCCCTTGCCGGCAGCCTGCGCAGGCTGCGCGCGCTTGCGGTCAACCTGAAATTTGGCCAGCACAACGGGCTGCGAGCCTGCCAGCACGCGCTGCCCGGCGGGCGTCACTTTCAGGTGGTTGGCCTCGTCGTAGGCAATCTCTATGAGGCCGAGCTGCACCATCTGCGATATGTATGAATGCCACTCTGCGGCGCTCAGGTCGCGGCCGGCGCCATAGGTCTTGATCATATGAAATCCCTTGCTCACCAGGTCGCCGCGCGCCGATCCGCGCAACACATCGACGAGCATCGACATGCCGGCCTTCTGCCCGGTGCGCACAATGGCGCTCAGAGCCTTCTGGGCGGCAACGGTGCCGTCGATTCTGACAGGCGGCTGCAAACACACGTCGCAATTGCCGCAGTCGGCATCACACTCCTCCGAGAAATAGCTGAGCAACACCCTGCGCCGGCACACCGACGCCTCGGCATACTCCTGCATGCGGGCAAGTTTCTCGAGGTTGATATTTTTCTGTCCGCTCTCCTCGGCGAAGCTCCGCAGAGTAATCACGTCGGCAAACGAATAAAACAGCAAGGCCTCGGCGGGCATTCCGTCGCGCCCCGCGCGTCCGATTTCCTGATAATAGCCCTCGATGTTGCGCGGCAGATTGTTATGAACCACGTAGCGGATATTGCTCTTGTCGATGCCCATGCCGAAGGCCACAGTGGCACACACCACCTGCACGTCGCCCCTGATGAAGCGCTGCTGGGCGTCATCGCGCGCGGCGGCCGGCATGCCGGCATGATACACGGCAACCTTAAATCCTCTGAGTTCAAGCTCAAAAGCCATATTTTCGGCCGCCTTGCGCGATAGGCAATAAACTATGCCCGAGTCATCGGGATAGCGGTTGATGAGTTCGGCTATCATCTTCAGCTTCATAGCCTTGCCCGGATTGTGCCTGACGGTGAGCGATATGTTAGGGCGGTCAAACGACGATATCGACACCTGAGGCCCGCGCAGGTTAAGCTGCGCGGCAATGTCGGCGCGGGTCAGCTTGTCGGCCGTGGCGGTCAGGGCCACCACAGGCACGTGGGGAAACCGCTCCTTAAGCTGCGACAACTGGGTATACTCGGGGCGGAAATCATGGCCCCACTGCGAGATGCAGTGAGCCTCGTCGATGGCAAACAGGGAGATATCCATATTTTCCGGCCAGCGCTCAAGCTCGGGCAGCAGGCGTTCGGGCGATATGTAGAGCAGCTTCAGCCGGCCGCGGCGCATGGCGTCAATGATGTCGGCATTTTGCGCATCGGTCTGGTTGGAATGGAGGGCGGCGGCCGGAATGCCGTTGGCCCGCAGCGCCTGCACCTGGTCGTTCATCAACGCAATCAGCGGACTCACCACCACCGCCATGCCCGACTTGACCAGAGCCGGCACCTGATAGCACAGGCTCTTGCCTCCGCCCGTAGGCATCAGCACCACGCAGTCGCGGCCTGAGCATATGGCGCGGATGATTTCGAGCTGCTTCGGCCTGAACGAATCATAGCCGAAAAAGCGGCGCAATATGGCATGGGCCATGCCGTCAATAGGCGTTTTCCTCTCCACGTACAGCGTTGACAATCGTCTTCATTATAATCTTGATGTCGAGCGCCATCGACCAATGCTCGATATACCACACGTCGGCATTGACGCGGCGCTCCATCTGAATCAGCTCCTCGGTGTTGCCCCTGAAGCCACACACCTGCGCCCAGCCGGTTATGCCGGGCTTGACCATATGGCGAATCATATAGCGGTCAATCAGCGCCTTATACTGCTCGGTGTGCGCGAGCATATGAGGCCGCGGCCCCACTATCGACATATTGCCGAGCCACACGTTGATGAATTGCGGCAGCTCGTCGAGCGACGTGCGCCTCAGGAAGTCGCCCACGCGGGTTTTGCGCGGGTCGTCGCTCGTGGCCTGATGCCTGTCGGCCTCGGCGTTAAGGCGCATGGTGCGAAACTTATACATGGTGAACTCCCTGCCACGGTAGCCGGTGCGCTTCTGCTTGAAAAAGACCGGACCGGGCGACGACAGCTTCACCGCAATGGATATGGGGATGAACAATATAGGCGAACATGCCAGCGCCACCGACGAGAACGCGATGTCGAACGCGCGTTTGGCAATGCGGTTGAACGACCGGCTCAGCGGGTTGACCAACGGAGTCAGCACAGGCAGGCCGCCGAGGCTGTCGAGCTCGAACCGGCGCCCCACGTAGGGCGATATCTTCGGCACGAAGTGAAACTGCACCATGGTTTCGTCGGCAATTTCGATGCAATGGAGCAGGTCGGCCTCGTTCTCGCCCGACAGGGCATAAAACACCTCGTCAACCTTATTATCGACGATAAACGCCTCAAGCCTTTCCAACGGGCCGCAATACGTTCCCGCGAAGCCCGGCATGGGATTCTTGTCGAAAAAGCCGAGTATGCGATAGCCGTAGCCCTCGTCGTTGACCAGCGTTTCATACAGGCGGCGTCCGGTGGGATTGGTGCCCACGATCACCACCCTGCGGTAGTTCATGCCCCGGTGGCGCAGGGCCTTGATGATGGCGCGGGTTGAAAGCCACGTCAGCGGCAAGGCCACGAACATCATGGCATAGAGCTCAACGTAGTAGCCAATGCTGATTCCGTCGTCGGCGTTCAGAAACACCAGCAGGGTAACGAAAACCAGCGCATGACACAGCACGGCCTTGAGCGACCCCACCAGCACCCGGTCGATATGGAGCGTGCGCTGCATCCGCGTGCGGCCGAACAGAAACGTCACGGCCAGATAGCTTATGTTAACAGCAAGCCACTTCAACCGCACCATGCTGTCGGTGATTTCGGGGTGGAGTATGCACAACACCCCGAACACGGCGTTGACCACCAGCAGGTCAATCACCGTAAGCACCTCGCGCAAGTAGCGGCCATAGTGTCCGCGTGTGCGCGATTCAGGCATTTATCTTGGCGTCTATGAGTTGAATTTTTTTCTCGATATTGGTCTGTTCGTCGCGCAGGCGGGCTATGCGGCGCTCCATATCGCGCACCATTGCCTCGCCGCTCTTGCTCTTGGAGTTGAAGAAGCCGAGATTGTTTTCAAACGTCTTGATTTCGTTCTTCTTCATCTCGAGCGAGCGCATGAGCTTGTCGCGCTGGCGGCTCAGGTCGCCGTCGGCCATGTCGTTCACGTCGTTCTCAAACGCCGCCATAGCCGCCTTGGCCGTGCTCATGTCGAGCTCATCGTGCAGGCGGGCCACTTCGGCGCGATATGCGTCGTGGAGCTTATCTTTGTCGCGGAACGGCACGTGGCCCACCTCCTGATATTGCTTCATCAGCTCGCGCACCCGGGCAATGGCCTCCTTGCGGTCGGCGGCACCCTCGGCGGTAATCTCCTTGAGCGAGGCTATGATGGCGCGCTTGGCCTTGAGGTTGGCCTGCTCGGTCTGGCGGCGGTCAGAGCTGTTCTGCTTCTTGGCCTCGAAGAATTTATCACAGGCGGCACGGAATCGCGCCCACACCGCATCGCTCTGCTTGCGGGGCACCGCGCCGATTGATTTCCACTTGGCCTGCAGCTCAATCAGGGCGTCAGAGGCCTTTTTCCAGTCGGTAGAGTCCTGCAGCTCCTCGGCCTGCTCACACAGGCTGATTTTCTGCGCCAGATTGTTGGCCGACTCCTCTTTCACTCCCTTATAGTAAGCGGCCTTGGCGGCAAAGAAGGCATCGCACACGGCGCGGAAGCGGCCGAACAGCTGCGCGTTGGCCTTGCGCGAGGCAAAGCCCAGAGTCTTCCATTCCTCCTGGGCGGCAATAATGCCGGCCGTGGCTTCATCCCAGGCGGCAAACGAAGTAAGCTCCTCGGGCCTGATGGCCTCCACGCGCTCTATGAGCAGCTGCTTGGCCTGCTCGTTTTGCTGCTCAACGGCCTTGCGCTCCTCAAAAAACGCCTGATACTTCTTGTTGATTTCGGCCGAAAGGTCTTTGAACCGGGCCCATATCTCCTCGCGGAATTCCTTGGCCACCGGGCCGATTTCGCGCCATTTGTTGTGGAGGTCCTGCAGGCGGCGGAACGCCACCACCACGTCGGGTTCGTCAACGAGCCGGGCGGCCTCGTCGCATATCAGGGTCTTCGACTCCAGGTTCTTGCGGAAGTCGAGGTCGCGCAGGTCTTTGTTGACCTTGAGCTGATCGTAAAACTTCTCGGTGGCCTGCTGATAGCGCTTCCACAGGTCTGACACCTCGGGGGCAGGCACCTCGCCGATGGCCTTGAACTCGGCCTGCAGCTCGCGCACGCGCTCAAGCTGGCGGTGCACGTTGTCGGTATCGTCGGCTGCCGAGTCAATCTCGGCGATTATCTCGTTTTTCTTAATGAGGTTGGCCTGGCGTTCGGCCTCCTGCTCGGCGGCAAGGGCCGCCTTTTTCTCCTTAATTATACCATATGCGGCCTTGAATTGCTCTTCAATCTCGTCGGTGGCCGGTTCAAAGGCATCGTCGGCACCGCCGGCCTCAACGAATGCAGCCTTTTCGGCAGCAGTCTCCTCATGGCGGATGGAATAGAACTGCACTCTCAGCCGGTTCACCTCCTCTCGCGTGATTTCTGCGGCATCTTTGCCGGCAATTTCCTGCAATTGCTCCAGAATCTGAGCCTTTGTCAGGGGCATAGGAGTGGGTTTTGACGCTTCATTAACTGCGGCCTCAGAGGTCGCCAAGGATTCGAGTTGCGGTTCCATAATGTTGATGATTAAAAAGTTAGAGTGTAGTAAAGAAGAGGCGCCGGTCGCAGCGACCATTGCCGTGACAATGAAATGATGCTCCAAATATACGAACAATCACGCTGATTTCCAAATAAAAAATCAACCGCCGGGTGGCCGAAGGTGTGGGCGGATTGAGAATTTTTCCGTAACTTTGTTGCGTTAAATCATATAGAGAACCATTATCACGAATCATTTCCATAACATGAACTTCCGATACCTTTTAGCCGGCATTGCGCTGAGCGCCACCATGATAGGGCTTGCCGAGGAGCGCAATATCCCCAAAAACTACTATAACCGCATGGACGGCAAGACCTCTGGCGCGCTGAAAACGGCCACCTGCGAGGTAATCTACCCCCACACCAAGCAGAGCTACAGCTCGCTCTGGACCTACTTCGCTTACACCGACGTGAAGCCCGGCGGCAAGGAGTGGTGGGATATGTACAGCAACAACACCTTCTACGTGTCAAACGGCAATTCGGGCATGAACAAGGAGCACTCCGTGCCCAAGAGCTGGTGGGGCGGCACCAACAACAATGCCTACACCGACCTGAATCACCTCTATCCGTCGGAAATGAAGGCCAATTCGGCCAAGAGCAACTACCCGATGGGCGAGGTGGACCGCTCGAAGAAGGTGGTGTTCGACAACGGCTGCTCCACAACCGGCTCGCCCGTGAGCGGCCAGGGAGGCGGCTCAAGCGTGGTGTTCGAGCCCGACGACCGCTACAAGGGCGACCTGGCGCGCGCATATATGTATATGGCCACCTGCTATCAGGACCTGAACTGGAGCACTACCTACATGATGCAGAACAACACCTACCCCTCGCTGACCACCTGGGCCGTAGAGATGCTGCTGAAATGGCACCGCGAAGACCCCGTGAGCCAAAAGGAGATTGACCGCAACGAAGCCGTCTACAAGCATCAGGGCAACCGCAACCCGTTCATCGACTTTCCGCAACTCGCCGAATATATCTGGGGCAACAAGGTGGGCGAGAAATTCGTGCTCGCCGACCATATCAACGGCAACGTTGACCCCGACCCCGACCCGAATCCCGATCCCACTCCCGACCCGGTTGACGAAGCCAGGCTCATCACTCCCGCGCCCGGATTCGTGCTTGAGTTCGGCGAGGTGGCCTACGGCCATGCCGGTTCGGCCCAACTGCTCATCCGCGGCGTGCATCTCAACGAAAACAAGAGCCTGCGCCTGGCCATCTACGACAATGCCGACACCGACGACGCCGCCCTCTTCACAATCGACGGTGCATACTCGCAAACGGTGTCGAGCACCGTGGCCAACGGCCCCGACGGCCTGAGCGTGCGCATCGACTATAAGCCCGACGGCATCGGCGAGCACCAGTCGTTCCTGCAGATTTCGCGCGGCGGACTGGACGATGCCGTCAACATTGCCCTCCACGGCTATTGCTTAGCCACTCCCGAACTCACCGCCCCCAGGGCGCTTCCGGCCACCGACATCACCGCAACCTCCTACACCGCCAACTGGGAACCCGCACCCGGCGAGGAGGTTGACTACTTCATAGTTAACCGCACCAAGTACACCGCCGGCGGCGCCGAAACCGAGCAGATTGAGGTAGAGGGCGAAACGAGCCTCGAGATAACCGACTTCTGCGGCTCGGAGAGCTACACGGTGCAGAGCGTGCGCCTCGACGTGGCTTCACCTCAAAGCGAGAGCATCAGCGTCACCCCCTCGTCGATTACCGGAGTCGTTGCAGGCCCCCGTTTCGGCGTCACCCCCTTCGAATCGGGCGTGCTGCTCACCTGCTCCGGCCCGATTTCAGAGCTGCGCATATGCGATATGAGCGGCCGCATAATCCAAACCCTGCGCAATGCCGCCGATAACGACGTGATTATCCTTCCGGCCGGCATCTACATCTTCAAGGCTTCAGGCGCATCAGCCCCGATAAAGGTGGTGGTGGAATAAAGCTATGGCCGGAGTAAAATCACTTGCCAAAGACACCGTCATCTATGGGCTCAGCTCCATAGTGGGCCGTTTTCTCAACTGGCTCCTCGTGCCGCTCTACACCATCAAGCTGACGGCGGGCGAGTATGGCCTGGTGACCAATCTGTATGCCTACGTGGCTCTGATTCTGATCGTGCTCACCTACGGCATGGAAACGGGCTTCTTCCGGTTCATCAACCACGAAGACTGCAAAGACCCGATGAAGGTCTACTCCACCTCGCTCAGGTCGCTGGCATCCACCTCGCTGGCGTTCATAGCCCTGGTGCTCATATTCCTGAAGCCACTTAGCCGCGCGCTCGATTGCGGCGACCATCCGGACTATGTAGGCATGATGGCCGTGGCAGTGGCCGTCGACGCATTCACGGCCATCCCCTTCAGCTATCTGCGCTATAAGCGCCAGCCGGCCAGGTTCGCCCTGCTCAAGTGCGTCAACATAGGCCTCAACATAGGCCTCAACCTGCTGTTCTTCCTGGTGATGTTCAATCCCGAGGTGGGCGTCTGGTACGTTTTCTTCGCCAACATGATAGCCTCGATAGCAATGCTGCCGCTGCTATGGAAGGAGCTCACCGGATTTCGTTGGACCATGGACGGCCAGCTGCTGCGCCGCATGCTCCGCTACTCATTTCCGCTGCTCATTCTCGGCATTGCCGGCATAATGAATCAGAATCTCGACAAAATTCTGTTTCCCTTCCTGGCAGCCGACAAGGCCGACGCCTACACCCAGCTCGGCATCTACGGCGCCTGCTGCAAAGTGGCGCTGGTAATGATGATGTTCACCCAGGCCTTCCGCTTCGCCTACGAACCCTTCATCTTTGCCAAAAACCGCGAACAAGGCTCCGGCAAGCTCAAGGCCTACAGCGACGTGATGAAGTTTTTCGTTCTGTTCGCGATGGTGATATTCCTTGCCGTGATGTTCTACATGCCGCTGCTGCAGCGCTTCATCGCGGCCGACTTCCGCAGCGGCCTCAAGGTGGTGCCCATAGTGATGATTGCCGATTTGTTTTTCGGCGTGTTCTTCAACCTTTCGCTCTGGTATAAACTTACCGACAAAACCATCTGGGGCACGTGGTTCTCGCTCGGCGGCCTGGCCATCACGCTGGGCCTGAACGTGCTGCTGGTGCCCCGCATCGGCTATATGGGCTGCGCCTGGACCTCGTTTGCCTGCTATGGAGCGATGATGGTGGCCAGCTACGTCGTAGGCCGTAAAAAATATCCTATCGACTACCCCGTAGGGCGCATCGCGGCCTACTTCGCAGGCGCCATGGCGCTCTATGCGCTATCAACTCTGGTAAGCACCGGCTCCGACTGGCTCGACATGGCGGCACGCACCCCACTGCTCATAGTCTACCTGCTGGCCATAATTAAATTCGAACGGCTGCCACTGACTTCACGCAAATGAGAATAGCGATTCTGAGCACCTCTGACTCTATCGGCGGCGCGGCCATCGTCGCGGCATCGCTGGCCAAGGCGCTGGCCGCACGCGGCCACGAAACCGCACTGTTTACCCTCCCGGGCAAACGCGAGCGCAAATGGCCGTTTCTGGCCGAACGCGCCGAGATTTTTCTACGCAACGGCATGCGGCGCGACTCGCTGTTCAAGGTGTCGACCGGCCGGTTCGGCTCATCCCGGGCAGTTGAACAGGTCAAGGCCTTCAGCCCCGACACGATTCTGCTCGGATGGATTAACCAGGGTTTCCTGTCGCTCGACCAGATAACGCGGCTGAGCGCCATAGCCCCCACCTACTGGGTGATGCACGACATGTGGAACTTCACCGGCATCTGCCACTACTCCTTCGGCTGCATGCGCTTCACCGGCCACTGCGGCGAGTGCCCGATGCTGGCCGGATTCATGCGCGGCGACCGCGACCTGTCGTATAAAGTATGGGAGCGCAAGCGCCGCTTCTACGCAACCACCCCCGTCAGGTTTATCGCAGTGAGCAGCTGGGTAAAGAGCATGGCGGCGCGCAGCTCGCTGCTGCGCGAGCGCGACGTCACCGTGATTCCCAACGTCTATCCGCTCGACGACCTGAAAATCCTGCCCAAAGAGCCCGGACTGATAGCTTGGGGCGCCGAGCGGCTCGACAACCCCATCAAAGGGCTGACACTCGCCGTCGAGGCACTCAACCGCCTGCCGGCCGATGCCAACGTCAGAGTGGCCTTTTTCGGCGACTACAAGGATGTGTCGTCCATCGTCAGCACCCTGAAAGTGCCCTACGAACTGACAGGCCCGCTGCCGGCCCGTGACGTCCACGCGCTGCTGGGCAAGGCGCAGGTGGTGCTGAGCACCGCGCTCTACGAAACCTTCGGCAACACCCTCATCGAGGGTCAGGCCTGCGGCGCAGTGCCCGTTTCGTTCAACCGCGGCGGCCAGGTCGACATAATCGACCACAAGAAATCCGGCTTTCTTGCCGACTTCGGCGACCTTGACGCCATTGCCCGCGGCATAATGTGGGCCCTCTCCGACTCCGCCCCCACCCCGCCGCAGCTCCGCGCCAGCGCCGAACGCAACTTCAGCGCCGCCTCCGTGGCCGCCCGCTACGAAAGCCTGCTCCAAGGCAGCTGAATTTGGTTAAACCAATTATTTTCCTTAACTTTGCACAAAAGAATAAATTCATAACTTAACTAACAACCAATCATCATGAAAATCTGCTTAAAAGGATTGGCACTGGCCTCCGCAATGGTGCTGGCTCTCGGCAGCCAGGTCTCGGCCCAGTCGCTCTCGCCCTCGACCAAAACCCATTGGGATAAGGGCACCCTCGTTGTTGAAACCCCCGAACGTCCGGCCGGACAGGAACACGTGCTCGGCCTCACCGCCCCCAAGCTCGAAACCGTGCGCGTGGCCTTCGTCGGCCTCGGCATGCGCGGCCCCGGTGCAGTTAACCGTTTCGCCCACATTCCCGGCGTTGAAGTAGTGGCCCTCTGCGACTATGACTCTATCCGCGCCGAAAAATGCCAGAAATACCTCCGCAACGCAGGCCTCGCTCCCGCCGACATCTACTCCGGCGAAGAGGGCTACAAGGCCGTATGCGAACGCCCCGACGTTGACCTGGTCTACGTTGCCACCGACTGGGACCACCACTTCCCCGTGGCCAAATACGCCCTCGAAAACGGCAAGCACACCGCAATCGAAGTGCCCTCCGCAATGAACCTCGAACAGTGCTGGGAGCTCATCAACCTCAGCGAGCAGAACCGCAAGCACTGCATGATTCTCGAAAACTGCTGCTACGACTACTACGAACTCAACGCCCTGGCAATGGCCCAGGCCGGAGTGTTCGGCGAAGTGCTCCGCGCTGAAGGCGCCTACATCCACAATCTCGACGACTTCTGGGATTACTACTGGAAGAACCCCGAAAATGACCCCGACAAGCTCGGCTGGCGCATGAAATACAACATGGAAAACCGCGGCGACCTCTACGCCACCCACGGCCTCGGCCCGGTTGCACAGTGCCTCAACATCCACCGCGGCGACC
>CAYUFQ010000010.1:0-21945 GCA_964444045.1 uncultured Bacteroides sp. | reverse complement strand
GAGGCTTCGGCGTTGCTCTTTCTACTCCAATGGGCAATGCGAGAGCCTCTATCAGTGGAATGAGCAACCGGTATGGGCTTCACGTTTTTTTGCGGCCTCATCAGTCCGATCAGGATAGCAAAAAAACAATTCGATTTGTTGTGATATGATACTCTGTCAATTAAATGACACCAATAACAAAACACTTAATACATACCTAATTAAAATGAAAAAAATTGCTATCCTTATTGCAGGTATCGCTGCTCCGGTTGCTATGTCGGCAGCTGTTCTGAGAGTTAACAATGTTGCCGGTACAGGCGCGGAGTACACAACTTTTGAGGCTGCCCATGATGCGTCAAAAGATGGTGATGTCATAATCGTTGATGGAACCGACACGTCTTATGGCAAAATAACTATATCAAAGAAAATCACAGTGCAAGGCCCCGGCTATTTTCTTGATGTCAATGATGTTACGAAAGAAGGATATTCGCCCGCAAGTTTCTCGGAAGTGGATATCGTTTGCGACGGTGCGAAAATCACCGGCTTACATGTTGATGGCGATATTAAAATGAGTGCGGATAATCTCGTCGTTACAAGGTGCTATGCCCACTGGATTAAATTATGTGAGGCATATTCTTATACTCAGGACCATATATCTAATGGAATTATTCATCAAAATTACGTATTATATGGCATATGCGGGGATAGCTATAGTGCTTCGGCTACTGAAATGCAGGTGACCAATAATATTATAGCAAATGGGTATAATGTGCAATTTGCCAATATGAGCCATTCCGTCATATCGAGGAATACGTCGATCAGCAGTGAGTCAGGCGTTCGCCAGCTTACAAATTGTGTGATAGAGAATAATATTTGTAATTATATTGAGAACGACTATTGGGAAAATAAGTATAATACTTACACTAACAATTATGACCTTAGTTCGTATGACACTCGTGACGTTTATGGCACTGGGGCTGTAACGGATGCGGCTGTGAAGACGGGCGATGCTAAGATAGCAGCCGATGCCGGTGCATTCTCGGGCACTGACCCATACGTACTTTCCGGTTTGTCGACAGGGCCGGTGCTTAAGGATGTGATTATTCCTGAATCAGTAGCGCAAGGAGAAGACCTTAAAGTTACAATTGTAATCGGCACATCAAGATGAGAATTGCGCGAACTCATATTAAACCGGGGCTAATCGCTATCGGCTTCTCTTTAATTATGCCGCTTGCAATCAATGCTCAGGACTATATTGCTGAAGTCTTTTGGGGCAACGATAAGGGCGTTGGTCTAAGTGGTGCGACCTTTTCGGTAGCCGAGGGGAGTAACGGCCTCACAATCCCTACCGAAAATATGCAGCCGGGGGCCTATCTTATGTCGGTGCGTGTTAAGGATAGCCGGGGCGTGTGGACTCCTACCGTCAGCCGGATGATTTATATCAGTAGCGACCACATGGTCAAGGATGCGGAGTATTTTATAGATACGGATCCGGGCGTCGGCAAAGGTACGTTTGTTGCAGGACTGAAGAATGGAGCGTATGATTTAACGATACCGACAAATAGCCTTGCATCGGGCCCGCATACATTGACTGTTCATACTTTAGACGCGTCAGGCCGACGAGATGGAGGCATATCCCGCTCGTTTATAGTCAGTGCCAACAGCAGCGAGATTGAATGGTTCTTTGATAAAGATCCCGGTGTCGGCAATGCCAACAAGGTTTCGGCAGAGAATGACCGTAATGTGTTATTGCTGCCTACTGCATCACTTGCACCCGGCTCACATATTTTATCGATAAGGGCCAAGGATTCTAAGAATCGCTGGACTACAACGGTGACTCATCCGCTGTATGTGGTGGAGTCGATTGAAGATGTAGTTGGCGGTGAATATTTTATTGATGAAGACCCGGGAGAGGGTCATGCCGTCAGCTTCGGCGTAGAGAGCAACGGATGCAGCTCATTTGTTGTTCCTACGGATAAACTGGCTTTGGGCATCCACTACCTCACGTTGCGGGCTAAAACTGCCTCAGGCAAATGGATTACGCTTCATGTGGCTCCTTTTGAAGTCGGCATTTCCGGTGGAGTGCGGAGCATAGAATGGAAAATGCCGTTAAGCGTTCGCCGGGAAGGCTCATCGGTAATAATCGAAGGGAAAGATATTCCGGCCGGTTCTGTTGTGGACGTAGTGTCAATATCCGGCCGCCGAATTCACCGGGAGCGATTGCGTTTCGAGAACGGGGTGAACTCCATTCCGGTTCCTGCATCCGAAAGGAATATTGTGGTTTCAATCATATCTCCTGACGGAATAAGAACAGTAAAACGCGTACAATAAATGCCCCGCATTTAATGCGGCTGTGTGTCACTTTGAACTGCACTCCGATAGTTGAACAAACAACTTTTGGGGTGCAGTTTTATCATGCTCAGCTGTAGGCGTGGAGGGAGGGGAGGAGGTTGACGCCGAAGTAGGTCATGGCGACGGAGAGCAGGGGCAGGATGTACCACCAGAGCGACGGGCGGCGCAGGTGAAGGGGCACGGCGTAGAGCATGAAGGTGATGAGGGCCCAGGTTTCTTTCGGGTCCCAGCCCCAGTAGCGGCCCCAGGCTTCGTTGGCCCACACGGCGCCTGAAAAGATGCCGAGGCCAAGCAGGAACACTGCCGGGCGGAGCATCCGGCGGCACTGGGCCGCGGCTTCGCTTTTGCGGCGAATCAGTGCGCCGAGAGCCATGCAGGCAATAATCACAAACAGGGCATATGAGAGCATGACGAGGCTGACGTGGAGCGAGAGCCAGGGGGAGTGGAGCACCGGCATGAGGGGGGTGACGACGGGGTTCGAGGCCTGCAGATGGGCCACCAGAGTCATGCAGCCGCAGGCAAGGAGCCCGATAGGAAGCGCTCCGCTGACGGTGAGCGACAGCAGCGCGGTTGCAGCCGCAAGCAGTTGCAGCGTTTCAAACATCGAGGCAAAGGGGCCGTGGCCGGTGAGCCAGCATTCGATGCAGAGCAGCGCCGTTTGCATGATAAACGCCGTCGCGCCGAGTCTCCGCCCCCATTTCGGGCGCCATAAGGCCATGGCGGCGCTGATGAAGAAGGTGATGAATATGATGAGCGTGGCCGGAATTTTGTTGAACAGAATCTCGGCCTCTATCCGCGCGGGCGATAGCAGCTCGTCGTCAGGACCGGGGCGGCTGAATAGCCGGCCGTTGCGCAGAAGCAGGATTATGCCCACGCGCTCGTCAGTCTTCGGGTCGGAGGCCATGGTGTAGCGGCCGGCAGAGTCGAAGCAGTCGTGGAGCGATACGTGGCCGCTGCCATGCCGGATTACGGGCTGCGAGTTCCATTCGTCGGGAAACAGCGTCAGCGACAGCACCGTGCGCTCGGCCGAGAGCCCTTTGTAGGAGGTGCGGCCGTAGACCTTGAGCATTACGTCGCGGGCCACCGTGCTGAACGTGCATACGCGGCCCTGATACACCACCAGCTCGCGGGCAAGCGAGTCGGCCGCCTGAGGGGTCACGGCGGGCACCGAGGCCTGCGCTCCGGCGGCAGCCAGCCCGATTATTGCCAGGGCCTTTGCCCGCCCGGGGATGAGGCAGAGCAGTCCGCCAAGCAGAAACAGGGCGTAGCCCGTGAAGGTGACGGCGGTTCCTGCGGCATCTTTGCGCAGGGAAACGACGGATGACCCGTCGCTGCCGAATGATTGCTGATAGATGCGGCACCCCATGACCGAGAGCGGCCTGTTGACCTCGAGTTGCATTTCGCGGCCGTTGATTTTCAGATGGCTGCGATAGTTTTGCGGAATTATGCCGCCGGGATAATAGTCCGTTTCGAAGCGTTCGAGTTCGATAGTCAGGCCAAATTCGCTCTGCGCCACTCCGGGCTGAAGGGTAATGACCGATTGTCGGGCCGTGAGCCATGTCAGGGCTCCGCCGGCAAGGATTACCGGCAGCGAGGCATGGAGGATTAACAGCGCCGGCCGGCGCCATAATTTTGTCTTTATTATCAGTACGATAAGCCCGAAGGCCAGAAGCCCCCACATGCCTGTGAACCATATCGAGCCATAGTCGGCGCCGGGAGTCAGGGTGCTGACCGCCAGCAGGGCAATCAGCGCGGAGTAGATAATGGCGTATGTGCGTTTAATAAGCCGCATGGGGCGTTGAAATGCTCTTGAACGCCATGCACTCCATCTCTATGAGCCAGCCCGGACGACACACCGGGGCGAGGAGAATCACGTGGGGTATGTCGGGGAACCGTTCGGCAAAGATTTGCTCCACTACCTGCCGGTCGGCTACGTCGCGCAGGTATACGAGCAGGTGGCACACGTCGCCGAATCCGCAATCGGCCTCGGCAAGGAGGGCGCCGACGTTTTCAATCATGCGCCCGGTCTGGCGGCGTATGTCGCCGGGAAATACGATTTCGCCCTTGTTGTTGATAGAGGCGGTGCCTGAAACGTAGACGTGGCGGCGGTCGCCGAAGTCGATGGCGGTGGCGCGCTCGAAGGCCACGCCATATTCGCTCGTGGGGTTGAGGTGAGTGCGCGCCTCGAGCTGACGCACCTGTGCGGGCGCTATGCCCAGGTGGCTGAGCGAATCCATCACCACGCTCACTGTCGGGTCGGCATGAGTGCCGTTGATGCCGGTGGAGGCTATGAAATGGGTGTCGGTAGTGAGGCCGTTGAGGGCGAAGAGTTCGTTTCGGCCGGTGACGGCTCCGGAGTAGTTCGCGTCGACATCGCGCACGAAGGGCCATGTGCGCAGGCAGTTGTCGAGCAGCGAGCCGTTCATGTCGGATAGCTTCAGCGCCAGGTCGCCGAGCATGGCGCGGGTGGCGGTGGCTGAGGTGAGGCCCGGTTCGCAGGCCATGGTCTGAATCAGGGTGGTGTAAACGCCATGCTTCACGGCCCACATGCGGTCAGACACCGGGCTGACGCTCTCAAGCCCTTCCTGCAGCCACACCCATGCGGCCACTTTGCTGCCGCCGAGCGGCGGCTGGCCTATGACCGACACGGCGCAATCATGGCTTAGCGCGCCGACGGCCCGGGCCTGATTTGAGGGGTCGGTAAGGAAATAACGCACCATTACGGGGCGCATGGCGCTGTTTGCCAGCGACTTCACCGCGGCGTGCACGGCCTGAAGCTGTGAGTCAAACGTGTCGGCGCAGTCGGGGGTGACTATGGCGTGGATTTCTCGTCGGCCGCAGGCCGACACGAACGTTTTTTGTTGAATATAGCTCTTCATATCAGTTTTCTAAGTCTATCCAGGTCGACAGGAGATACTTCTCGGAGTCGGAGAGGAGAGCCGAATGGTTGTAGGCCCAGCCGGTTGAAACGTTGGTGGCGACCGCCCGGTAGAGCAGGCTGCCTTGGTGATTGCCGGGAATCAGCAGCGTGGCGCCATCGACCACCGTCGACGGACGGTTAATCAGCGCCTCGCGGCTGAGTCCGGCGGTGAGGTAGAGCCCGGCGGCGGCATGGGTGCTGCCGCCATGACACTGCACGCAGCGGGCGTTGAATATCTGCCGCTGCACGGCATCGGGCAGCGTGAGGTCAGGCGTGATTCCTCCGGTAGGGTCTTCAAATGCGTAGCCCCCCTGAATCTTGCCTTCGTCACACGCCGACAGCCCGACCAGCAGAATGATGGACGAGACCGTTGCCGAGCAGACACACTTCATCATGTACATAACGCAAGGAGCGGGTTAAAAAGTATATTGCAGCTGCAATGTTGCCGAACTTGTCGACAGGCCGAGGGCATCGTTATCGCGGTCGAGCTGAGTGGCATGACCTGTGCGTCCCATGTAGCGATACATGGCCTGCAGTTTCAGGTTCGCCCCCTTGAAGAAGTAGTTCACTCCGGCGGCGGGCATGTTGAGCAGGCCCCCTTCGTCGAGTCCGTTGCGGTCAAAGAGGTCATAGCGCAGGCAGCACTGCAGGCGGTCGGTGACGAAGTAGCCGCACTGAACGTATCCGCCCATGTAGTCGAACGAGTTGCTGATTTTCTGCCGCCTGGTGAAGCCCACGTGCATGTAGTAGGCTTCGGCTCCGATGTAGAGGCGGTGGTGAAGCCAGGCAAACTCCGCTCCGGCGCGGAAGTCGTTGGTGCTCTCGTTCTCGCTCTCCACGTTGAGGCTTGCCGACACTCCTATGAGCATCTTGTTAAGATGCAGCTGCTTGGGGTTGCCCTGGGTGGCCGGCATGACTCCGAACGGCTGGAAGGTGAGGCGTCCGGCATAGAGCAGCGAGGGTATGTGCCAGTCGTCGGAGAAGGTTTTGGTGGCGGTGTTGACGGCGGCGCCGGTGCCGTTGAACAGCCCGACCTGATAGCCCCATTTGCCCTTGACGAGGCCGTGGATTTCCACTCCGAGGTCGAATCCGGTGCCGATATGGGGCGCCACGGCATTGAGCGAGTGGGGCAGAATCACGCCCGAAGTGAGCGACACCGGCAGGGTGGGAAACATCGTTTCGCCCAGAGTGGTCAGGTAGGCGTGGGAGAACGGAGTCTTGAACTTGCCCACGCGCACGGCAAAGGCATCGCGCACCTTCATGTCGGCCCATGCCTGCTGAAGAATCTGCGAGCCTGAGGCCGCCGCGTTGATTGACAGGTTGTAGGTGATGAAGCCGAAGGCATTGCCCGTGAAGCCGAGCACTGCGTAGGGGATGGCAAAGCCGGAGTTGGCCACGTGGTCTTGATTATATGCCGGGTCGAGCCCCTGGGAGTCGTAATAGTTATATTCGGCCGAGGCCTGCACGAGCAGATAGGGCTTGAATATGAATTTGCCGTCTTTGGTGCCCCAGGAGAAGCCTGAGCCGCCGGCAAGGGAAACGACACCGTTTTCGGTGTCGGGCTCATATTGCGCTGATGCTGCGAGAGCCATCGAGCAGGCCATGAGGGCGCATAAAAGTTTTTTCATCATGTTGGTTTATTGTGTTTCCGGATGGATAGCTCAGAGCGATTCGAGGAAGCGGATCAGGGCGGCACGCTCCCCGGCGCTCATGCGGGCGAAGAGCCGGCGCGACACGTCGCCCTCGCCGCCATGCCACATTATCGCTTCGGTGAAGTTGCGGGCGCGGCCGTCGTGGAGAAAGCAGCTGTGGGCGTTCACCTTCTCCTGGAGCCCGATGCCCCAGAGCGGGGTGGTGCGCCATTCGTTGCCGGCGGCCAGGCCCGAGGGGTAGTTGTCGTTGAGCCCTATGCCCATGATTTCCGAACCCATGTCGTGGAGCAGGAAGTCGCTGTAGGGGTGGATGGTCTGGTTGCCGAGCCAGGGGAGCTGGGTGCCGTTGAGCAGGGTTGAGCCGCGCGGCCGGGTGTGGAGCGTGGTTGCGTGGCATAGATGACATTTCGCCTCATAGAACTTCTGCTCGCCAAGCATCACCTGCGGGTCGCCTATATCGCGGCGCGCGGGCACCCCGAGGCTCTGCATGTAGAGGTCAACGTTCTCCATATCCTCCGTCGATATGTCCAGCCGGTCGTAGAGCAGCCCCATCATCGAGCCCTGGCTCATCTGCAGCTGCCCCTCGCAAATCTCTTCGGGATAGCGCGAGTTGGTGCAGCCCATGTCGCTCGAAAAGCCGAGCTCCACCGTCAGGTCGGCGTGTTGGGCCTTGTTGCCCGACACTCCGAGGCTGCTTACTCCGCGCTCGGTTATGTAGTTGCAACGGCCCGAGATGCCATATTCCGGATAGTTGCTCCTTGCGGCGAGCGCTTCGATTTCAGTCGGGTCGAGCGCCATTATCTGCCCCATGCCCACGTGGCGCAGCGGAATGCGCACGGAGCAGAACAGCTCGTCGGGTGAGTAGTCCTTGTCGTACCAGTCGGTGATGATATAGGTGGGAGCCGCCAGCTCGTAGGTGTCGCCGTCGGGGAAGCTGAAGGTCTGATACCTCCATTCCACCTTGAGCTTACCCTCGGGTGCCACTCCGTAGATGCTCTGATCGTGGAGCACCCGGCCGTATTCGCGGAACTGGGCGCCGTTCTTGCGGGTTATGTAGACCAGCTGGGCCGAAAAGCCGTAGGGCCCCGAACCGCCGTCGGCCCAGCCGGCCGGTTTGGTCCGGCCGGCGTTGGAGTGGCAGCTGCCGCATGAAAATCCGGCATAGACGGGGCCGAGACCGCCGCCGTAGTCGTTGCCCGACGTGCGCATGTCGTCGTAGAGCTTGTCGCCGCGTATGAAGCGCGACGCGTAGCTGCCGCTCACCCAATCGGCCGGCGAGTCATAGGCCTTCGATGAGTTCATGAACACTGTCGACGTGCCGGCCGAGAGCGCATAGCCCTCGGGAATCTCCATGTCGGTCACGTCCAGGCCCTCCCACTCCGAGCAGGCTCCGAGCGTAATCAGCAGAGAGATTGATATCAGCGATTTCAGGGCAGTCAGGTTCATTTCAGGGTGTCGGCTACGGTGCGCACTTTGCCGTCAAGGAATAGAAGGAACTCGAGGGTGTGGAAGCCTCGCACGTTCTGAGCGCTTTCAATCTGTTCGTCAGAGTCGTTTTCGCTCCATTCAAGCGAGGAGAAGTCGCCGTTGGCTATATGGTTGGAAATGGCGGTCAGGTCCAGCGGCCAGCTGTCCATGTTGGGGTCGAGACCGAGGGCGTCGACCGGACCGAACAGAAAGGCCTCGCTCGTTTCCCAGGGCACTCGCGCCTCGAGCCATGCCTGACCGGCGGCGGCAAACGTCTCGTCGGAGGGACTGGCCACGAGAGCCTTCACCGCCCGGTTGAGCGCGATGGTTTTCTGCGCAAGGTCGCGATAGGTGGGGAGCACCACTGCGTCCACATAGTTATTGACAATAGCCTGCATCTCTGCCTCATGGCCGTTGATACCGGTGAAGAACGGCTTGAGGCTCTTGTCGAGTGTGTTTTCAAGGTTGGCGCATGCCGCCATGGCGCTGCGGGTTTCGGCGGAGTTGATGTTGTTGCGGAACGGGTCGGGAATCGCCATTATAGCGGCCTGGGCCAGCGCGATCTGCTGCTTCACGTTGGCGTCGAGCGTCGGGTTGACCGATGCCACGAGTTTCGACATCGAGGCGTCGGCAACCGAGCCGTCGAGCGAACCGTAATAGCTGTTGCGTATGGAGATGATATTGTTGGCATAATCCTCGCGCGAGTGCCAGCTGAACCATGACTCAACGGCAAAGAGCGCTTCCTGCCGCTTGCCGCTCATAAGCAGTTCAAGAGGGTCGCCGATTTTGGCCGTTCCCACCTCGTTGGCAATGTCGACGCATCCGTCGATAATCTGTTCAATGCACGATTCCGCGCTGGTATAGGGCGAGCGGTGTTCCTTGAATATCTCGGCGTAGGGCTTGCCGCCGTCGTAGGCCTGCTCCCATGCCTCGAGCAGGTCGGCCGCATCTTTTTCAAGCAGGGCTGCCACCTGCGAGGCATATCTGACCCAGTTGTCGATATTCTCGATGGTCAGTTTCACGCCGTCGCCTTCAATCACTATCGAATCGTCGTCGGCGGTTTTGTCGTCGCTGCAGGCACCGAGCGCCATTGCGCAGCCCAGCAGCATGAATTTACAGAGGTTTTTCATCATCATTGTTTGTGTTGTTATGTTGTGTTTTTGCTGTTAACCACTTATTTGGAGATAAACCACCCCACGTAGGCAATGCCTATGCTCACGTCGCTCTCGGAGTTGAAGCGGCCGCTGCCGAACACTCCCTGCGTGCCTACGGCGCGATGGCTGTAGTCGGCCTTCACTACCAGATTGGGCAGCGCATACCAGTTGATGCCTGCCGTCCATTTGCTGACTTCGAGGCGGTTGTCGGCGGTATAGCCCGTGGCGACGCGATATTGGGGGTTGAAATACTCATAGCGCACGAACGGGTAGATTACCGGCACTCCGGAATGACCGCATATGGCCCGGAGGTTGAAGCCGATTTCGGCTCCGTAGCTCATGGTGGTCGATGCCACGGGGGTGAGGCGCGAGTAGGGCGAGGAGTTGGGCAGGCGGCCGTTGCGCCGGTTCACGGCCGAGCTGTTGCCCAGATGGCCGAGCACCAGGTTGGCGCGGGCGGTGAGGAAGCGGCAGCGATATTGGGCGTCGTAGGTGAATATGCTCACCGGAATACGGCCGAAACCGGCATATTGCTGCTCTTTGTCGGCGTTGGTGCCGGTGTTGCGGCAATAATAGAACGAGGCGCCGGTGCGCAGTCCGCGCACGCCGTCGTAGTCCAGGCGGAGGGTGTAGCCCGGAGAGGTGAAGTTATCCGTTTCAAACAGCCCCTGACGCCCCGGGGCGACCCACGTGTTGCGCTCGAAGCCGTTGGCGTTGAGTCCGGCGGTGACGAACGCCCGGTAGTGGAAATGGCCGGCCGAGCCGAACAGCTCGAGGCCGGTGGCATGCCAGGTTGACGGGAGCAGCGACGTTTCCGCCTCGGGTCGCGACGTGCCGAAAAAGTTAATCGGCTCATGGTGGGCGTTGGTCAGCCCCACGGGGAGCACCATGTGGCCGGCGCGCACGTTGAGTGCCGGCAGAATCAGGCGCGTGATGTGGAATTGCTCCAGGGCCACTTCGCCACCCTTTTCGATTTCGGTTTCGTATTCGCCGTTCTCGCTGTTTTCAAGTTCAACGGCGGAGCCTGTGCCTCCGGCCTCGAACTCGATTTCCATGCCCAATATCCATTTGGGATTGAATTTATAGTCAAAGGCGAGCACCGCGCGGGGCAGGGCGGCAGTGGCGCGCGTCTGACGGCCTGAGCCGTTGACCTGAAAGCGGTTGATGTCGTAGTTTTTTATCGACGCGAGCACCTCGCCATAGCCGCCGAAGCGGAATCGCGAGTAGCCGGCGGTGTCGGCGGCCTCCTGCGCCAGGGCCGCCGAAGCGGAAAGCAGAGATGAGAGTAAAGTCGTTTTAAGTAATCGCATGAATGTGAGATAATCGGTTGTTGCGTAGTTTTGACAGTGCAAAGTTACGCCCGATTATCAATCTGCGAAATACCTTGAATCCGGTAAAATCGGCTGCCCCCTTTACCCATTTTGGGGTATGGAGCGCCAGCGGGCCAGCAGGGCGTCGAAGTCGGCGGGCAGCGGGGCCGAGAAAAACATCTCCTTGCCGGTTTTCGGATGGACGAAGCCGAGCGTGCGCGCATGGAGCGCCTGGCGCGGACATGCTTCGAAGCACCCCTGGATGAACCGTTTGTAGGTGGCCGACGGCACTCCGCGCAGCACCTGGTCGCCGCCATAGCGGGCGTCGTTAAAGAGCGGATGCCCCAGATGGCGCATATGCACCCTTATCTGGTGCGTGCGCCCGGTTTCGAGCACGCAGCGCACCAGCGCCACGTGGCCCAGCGGTTCGATTACCTCATAGTGCGTAACGGCATGTTTGCCGTTGGGGTCGTCGGGGGGGAGCACCGCCATGCGCAGGCGGTCTTTGGGGTCGCGGCCTATGAGGGTGTCGACGGTGCCTTGCGGTGGGGTAGGGCGCCCCCACACCAGCGCGTTGTATTCCCTTTTTGTGGTTTTTGCAAAGAATTGAGCGCCCAGATGGGTCTTCGCTTCCGGAGTCTTGGCCACCACGAGCAGCCCCGAGGTGTCTTTGTCGATGCGGTGCACCAGTCCGAGCCGCGGGTCGGATACGTCGTAGTCGGGATTATCCTTGAAGTGCCATGCCAGGGCATTGACCAGAGTGCCGTTATAGTTGCCGTGGCCGGGGTGTACCACCAGGCCTGCCGGTTTGTTGACCACGAGCACCGTGTCGTCCTCATAAACTATGTCGAGCGGAATGTCTTCGGCCACCACCTCATTTTCGTAGCGCGGCCGGTCCATCACTATCTGGACCACGTCGAGCGGCTTCACCCGGTAGTTTGACTTTACCGGTCGGCCGTTGACGATGATGCATCCGGCCTCGGCGGCCTGCTGTATGCGGTTGCGCGATGCATGCTGCATTCTGAGCACCAGGAATTTGTCTACCCGCAGGAGCTCCTGGCCTTTGTCGGCCACGAAGCGGAAGTGCTCATAGAGCTCGCGGCCGTCGATTATCTGCAGTGAGTCGTCAACGTCGGGCTCTTCTTCTCCGTTGTTGTCGGGGCGGTCAATCATAGTAGTTTGTCCACTCGTCGTCGGGCAGCTCTTCGTAGAAGTCGAGCGAGTCGGGGGCTTCGGGCTCAACATAGCCTTCGCCGATTTCAAGCACTATCGTAGAGCCTTTTGGCAGGCGGGTGCCCGGGCGCAGGTTCACTCCCATGCTCTTGACGGCGATGACCAGATTTTCGTAGTCGGAGGGCACTCGCACCTCGCGGATATCGTTGAAGCCGAGCGACATGAGCGTGGCGCGGGCCGAACGCAGGGAGGTGCCTACCAGAGCCGGAATCTTAACCTGCGGAGGGTTCACGGCATTGATGGTGACGAATATGGTGCGGCCGGCCTTGACGGTGCTTCCGGCCGACGGATGCTGCTCCACGATGGTGCCAGGGCGGGCCCCTTCGTTATATACCGAGTCAATGAGTTCAACCTGCAGGCCGCAGCCCGTCAGGGTGGTGCGTGCGTTTGCCAGGGTCATGTCGTGCACGTCGGGAACCTTCTGCTCGTCGCCGTGGTTGGTCCAGGCCGACATGAAGAGGTTCAACAGTATGAGCAACACAAATGTCACCCCTATCATAATGAGCAGGTTGGTGACAATCAGGTGGCGGCGGAAGAAATCAAGGACTTTGCGCATTGGTGATCTGAGGGAGAAAAATAAGGCGGGAGGCTCTTTTGCATCGAACCTCCCGTTTTGACTTGTGCCTTACTTACGGATGCCAAGCTCTTTCTGAGCAATGATGGCGCGGTAGCGGTTGATGTCCTTGCGAATCAGGTAATCCAGCAAGCGACGACGCTTACCCACCAGTTGCTTCAGCGAGCGTGCCGTAGCATAATCTTTGTGATTTGACTTGAGGTGCTCAGTCAAATGAGCAATACGGACCGAGAATAATGCAATCTGCGCTTCAGGTGAGCCAGTGTCAGTCTTACCCTTACCGTATTTCTCAAAGATTTCAACTTTTTCGTCAGAATTAAGATGCATTCTTTGGAAATTTTGGTGGTTAATAATTAAGTGAATATTGCTTTTCAGCGCCGCAAAGGTACGCATTTTTTTTCATTCACACAAATTTATTTTTCAATCACACACTATCAGAAGCGCACGGAGATACCTGCTGCCAGCCTGCCGGATAGGGCGAAGCGGTTGCGTATGGTGGGGTCGTTGAGGGGATAGGGTATGATGCGGTTTGCCCAGAAGCTCAGGCCCGGTTCGATGTGCACGTCGATGTTTTTCGGCAGATTGTAGCGGAACTGCACTCCGCCGTAGGTCATCAGGCCCGGTGAGGTCCTGCCGCAGTCGCTGAAGCCTACGCCGGCGCCGACGGCACCGATTATGTGGAAGCGGCGCGATGAGTTGCCGTCAAACCATGACGTGAGGTTGAGCATATAGTCGGCATGCACGGAGCCGAAATAATATACTTTCCGGTTAAACTTCAACCAGTCGCTGCCGTAGGTCAGACGCACGGCTGATACGCGCGAGAACCAGTGGCCGGCCGATATGTCGAGCATTGCCTTGATGTCGTTGTGTCTGCTGAAGCCGCTCGTCAGGAATGTGGTCGGGCCGACGGCGAAGCCAAGGAAGTTGCGCTTTTCGCCATAGGGTGTGTCGGCAATGTCGCCGCGGGGTTGGGAGGGAGAGCCGAGTTTGTAGCGCAGACCGACGTTGACGCGTAACTCCTCGCTCCAGTGCCGGTGGTCGCATTTGGGCGACAGTCCGTAGGCGGAGCGGATTTGCGGCTCAACGTAGAGGTCAAGGGCCGAATTGAGCCTGAAGCCGGCCTGCAGACCTGCGCTTACGCCTGCAATGGCCTTGGTGCCGGTGTCGTAGTTGGCAATACCGGCGAATACGCCGAGGGTAAGCTGCATGTCAACCAGGCGGTCGGGGTCGTAGCCGAGCATGGCGGTGGTGATGCTCGACATGTAGTCGGCGTGCAGGGTTCCGGTTATATACATCGGGTCGCGCGGATAAATGTCGCCGTCGAGTGTCAGGCGCCAGCTCGACACGGGGGTGAAGCGCTTTCCGAAGCCCACCGAACCGTTGAAGCCTTCGCCGAAGTTAAAGCGGAAGTTATGGTCAAAGCCGCCGCCGGCGGTGATAAACCAGTCGGACGCCTTGGCGAATGACTCGTAGCTGTAGGGGAAGCGTTGGCTGTAGTTGCCGATGGTGTAGCGCACACCTACGGTGAAGGTTGAGAGCGGGGAGTGCCCGATTCCGAGAGCCTCGTTAAACGAGTTCTTGAACGTGTAGAGCTGCGGATGCAGGGTCAGGCTCCAGTTTGGCGACAGACGGAACAGTCCGGTCAGACCGATGCTGAGGCCGGGCGATTTGGCCGTGCCGTGCGCGCCGTCGGAAACGTAGCCGCCGCTTATGCCTACGTTTGCCAGCAGGTCGAACACGTTGTCGGGGCGGTAGCCGCCGCAGGCATCGGCCAGATTGAGCACGTAGTCGAGCGAGCCGATGGCCACGTCGCCGTATCTGTGGCCTCCGTTGTGGGTAAGGTGGCCGAATTCGCCTTTGAGCTGCAGGGCCGAGGATGCCGTGAGCTGTTTGCCCACGTAGGCTGCGCCAAACGGGCTGCCAAGGCTGCCGGTGTGGCGGGGAAAGCCGCCTATGCCGCCTTCAATGCCGAAGTAGATGTTGTCGTCGTCGCGGCTCTTGAATGTCTGCGACCCTTCGGTGCGGTAGTGGCCCTGAAGTATGCGGTAGCCGAGGCCGAGCGAGAACGACATGCTGGTTTTGAAGCGGCGCCAGTCGCTGTTGTCGTAGGAATAGCCGGCCAGCACCGATAAGCGTGGTTCGGCAAAGAGGTAGAGGGTGGGGCCGGCGTTGTAGCGCACCTGCAGGGCTGTGGTCAGTCCGGCATTCTTGCCCCACTCGCCGCGACCGGCCTGGCGTATCATGCGCACTTCGGCACCTACGGAGCCGATTACCTCGAATTTGCGGTAGGGGTTATATCCGGCCTGCAGCGCGGAGAGGTTGAGCATGTATTCGGCCGAGAATGACCCGAACCATGAGCGGTTGACTCCGTCATGAACCGACATCAGGCCCACCATGCCGTTGAGCCGGAGGCCATGGAGCGGAGTGAACCAGCCGCCAAGCTGGCCCGAAACGTTCACGCCCGGTTTGCCGAGGCCTGAAAAGGCATCGCCGAGCAGCGACGTGCCCACTCCGGCGCCAATAAACATGTGTTTGCCGAAGCCTTGTTCGTCGGTGGGAAATTCATCGTTGGGCAGCGGCTTCTGCAGCAGGTGGTTGAAGGCGTTGAAGCCCGTTGAATTCCGACCGGTGAGGTCATATGTCGGTTTTTTTGCCGATGCGGGGCTTATGGCTCCGGCCATGGCAATCAAAACGTATAGCGTGCGTATTATCTTTTTCATCGTACCTCGGTTTCTTCGTTAGTGTTCTCTCCGGTTGCGTCAGAGCTGCCGGTTGATGGGTCGGAATCTAAGTTTAATTCATTCAGGAAGCCGTTGACATCCTTGTCTATCTTGGCCGTTTCAATCAGCGACGGGTCGAGTTCAAACGCTTTCCTTAGGTGAACTTCGGCCAGGTCGGCATAGCCGAACTGAGTGTTGTCGGCATTGAATTTGCGGATGTAGACGGTGGCCTTGACGTATTCTTCAACGGCTGAGTCGCCCAGCTTGCTGATGCTGCGCAGGGCGCTGTCGTTATCCTTGATTTTCAGCAGTATCAGCACTTCGTTGAGCGGAGAGTCTTCAGAAATTATATCCATCACCTCCATTATTTCGTCGCTCTTGCCGGTCAGGGCCGTGCAGTAGGCTTTCGCTTTGACGGCTTCCTCGTCGGGCAGATATGCCAGAATCGAATCTGCGCGCGAATATTGAGCGGAGTCCAGACAGGCAACGGCCATGTTGTAGTAGGCCGAGTTGGGCTTGTTGCGCTTCTTGAATTCGCCCGAGAAGAATGGCTCCAGCACCTGCATCGGGTTCTCCTTGCGCTCTATCATCATGGCCGACAGGTCGGTGGCGGCGGTGACGAAGTTGGGATAGGCCTTCAGGGCCTGCTTAATGGCGTTTTCGCGTTCCTCGCCCTCTTTTGAGGTGTAGTAGCGATAGAACTGATAGCGCGAGAGCGATGTGGGGTCTTTGGCGTAGAGTTCGGCTATCTCTTCGTCGGTGAGGGGGCGGTAGTAAGATGAAACAATGTTGTAGTTGACCTTACGCAGGCGCGGCAGGTAATCGTCCTTGATTCTGCTTTTGTAGAACGGCAGGCGGCCCACTGCCACTGACTGGGCGTCGAGAGTGGTGTAGCGGTCGAGCATATCCTGCAGCTTGTCGGCCTCTTCGAAGAGGGAGTCGGCGCGCAGCATGTTGACTACTTCGCTCCAGGGCGCTATGTCGGCTTCCGACGATATTTCGGCGTGGGCTATGAGCGAGGGGTCGATGGATTGGGTTATGGTGGCCAGTGCCGACTTCATGCGCGCTCCGGCCAGTCTGCGGTTGCTCTCTTCGCGGCCTTCGGGCGAGGCGAAGCCTTTGATGTGGAAGCTCTTGAGAGTGGTGCCCTCGCTGGTGCCGATGGCGCGTATCTGCTGCAGCATCGCGTCGAGCTCGGCGGCGTTGTTGCCCAGCGACAAGTCAAGGTCAGACTTGCCTACGGGGAATTGCAGATTCACTTCGCCGCTTGCATCGCGCAGCTCCACCTCTTCGGTGGGGATGAATTCCTCTTCGGTGACGTTTTTGGGCTTGAGGTTTATCTCAAGGAAGCGGAGCGGGTTGATAGTACCGTGGCAAATCTCGAATGTGTCTCCGTAAGTGAGTTTGTTATAGTCCTCAATGGAGGTGATTATGTCAAGAATGAATTCATCTTTTGCCGGGTTAGACACGTAGGCGGTGCGTGTGATGGGAATTTTGTTGTCGTCGTTCTTGCCCGTGATTTTGCGTATTGTTTCGTAAGCGAAAAGTGAGTCGGTGAGGTTCTCGCGGTCATAGATGCGGCGTTGCGTCCAGGCATAGCGCTTGCCGTCGATTACCTCGGGGGCGAGGTAGGTCACGCTGTCGCGAGTGACGTTGAACAGAACCGGCTGGATAATGACGCGCTTGCTTGAATCAAACATCCTTTTGGGAATGGTCACACGAGTGGTCGGGAACGTGACGTAGTTGCCTTCGATTATCAAATCGGTTTCTTCGACCGAAATCGCGTTGTTGCCGGCTATGGCAGTTACTTCAATCTCATCGAGCTGGGTGGCGGCTGCGCTGAGGGTTACGTCGATGACCAGACGCCCGTTAACCGGCTCGGTGTGCTCCTCGATAGACTGACCTGAGAAAATCAGTTCGGTTTCTGAGTCGGCCGTGATGCTGTAGCTGCCGAATTCGTCGCTGATGCCCAGGCGCTTGTTGGTGGCGGCATCCCAGATTATCACGCCGTTCGCCTCGTCGCCGTTGACCATTGTCAGTTTGCCGCGGATATTCAGATTGCGTGCGTCAATACTCATGGCCGATATAGCCATCAGCATCAGCAGCATTAGTTTCTTTTTCATATTCTAAGAGTTTGCGTTTAGAAGTCAAAATATGTAGCCGAACGACAGGCCCAGACGAATGGGCACCGGCATAATCTTTCGCAGATTCTTCGTTTCCGGCTTGTCGATTTCTCTGCCGCGATAGTCATATGCGCTTACCGAGGCGAGGCCTAAGCCGACTTCTACCTCCATGTTCCAGTGCTCTGAAAGCACCAGCGCATAGCCGTAGCTGATTCCGGCGCCCACGGCATCGCCTTTGATATAGCGGTTTTTCAGCTCAAGGCTGTAGGCTGCCGCGCTGAAGCTCAGGGCGATGAAATGACGGGCCATGGGGCGGTTGAACCAATAGCGCAGCTCCGGCTCCACTCTGAAGTGCGACAGGGAATAGCCGCATATAGGATGTTTTATCGGGTTGGCTGCCAGGGCGAGCTGCAGCGACAATGTTCTGTTGAGCCTTGTCTCCACTGCCAGGTTGGGGGTCAGAGCCAGATATTCAAGCGCGTTGGTCTTTATCTGTATGCGCTGTGCGCCGGCCTTGAAGGGTGCCATACAGAGCACCGTCAGCAATACGGGCGCAATCATTCTCCTTAGGAAGTGCATAAGTGTGTCTTGTTGTATGTAGTTGAAATTCAGCTGATAATGTTTGGTTGTGGGGCGAAATGTGAGAATAATTCAGCGCAAAGTTACGCAAATCTTTCCATATAACAATATATTATCTCCGGAAAAGTTAAACCTGCCGGCCCGGTCGGGTGTTATAGTATTGTAATTGCAAATAACTCTAATAATCTAAATAACTATGGAAGATTTCAATAAAATGATTGGCGGAAGCGTGCCCACGCTGGTTGACTTTTTCGCCACCTGGTGCGGCCCGTGCAAGATGCAGGGCCCGATTCTCGAACAGCTCAAAACCACCGTCGGCGACAAAGCGAACATCATCAAGGTGGATATTGACCGCAATGCCGAGCTGGCCAACAGATATCGCGTGCAGTCGGTGCCCACGCTCATCATTTTCAAGAACGGCGAGCCTCAGTGGCGTGCATCGGGGCTGCATCAGGCGGCCGATCTCGAGGCCAAGCTGCGCGAGGTGATGTAATTAAAGGAAAAAAACAGTCAAGCCCCGACTTTCGTCTATCCGCGGAAGTCGGGGCTTGAAAATTTCTATATTACAGCACTCCTTGTGCCATCATGGCGCGGGCCACTTTCATGAAGCCGGCCACGTTGGCGCCTTTCACGTAGTTTATGTAGCCGTCGGGTTCAGTGCCGAACTCCACGCACGAGCGGTGAATCTCGGACATGATGCCGCGCAGGCGGTTATCTACCTCTTCGGCTGTCCACGATAGCTTCTGCGAGTTCTGTGCCATCTCCAGGCCGCTCACTGCCACTCCGCCTGCATTGGCCGCCTTGCCCGGGGCATAGAGAATTTTGGCGTTGAGAAACTCCTTGATGGCCTCGGGGGTGGAGGGCATGTTGGCGCCTTCGCTCACGGCAATCACTCCCTGAGCCAGCAGGGCGCGGGCGTCGTCGCCGTCAATCTCGTTCTGAGTGGCCGAGGGCATGGCTATGTCGCATTTTACAATGTGCCAGGGGCGCTGGCCGGCATGATACTGCACCGTGTCGGGATATTCCTCGGCAACCTCGCGTATGCGTCCGCGCATCACGTTTTTCAGTTCGAAGATGAATTGCAGCTGCTCGTCGGTCAGGCCGTCGGGGGCGTAGATTGAGCCGTCGCTATCGCTCATGCTCACCACCGTGGCGCCCAGTTGCATCAGCTTTTGGGCCGTGTAGGTGGCAACGTTGCCCGAGCCGCTTATGGCCACTCGCTTTCCTTTGATGTCGATGCCGCGGGTGGCCAGCATGTTGAGCAGGAAGTAGCAGTTGCCGTAGCCGGTGGCTTCGGGGCGGATGAGCGAGCCGCCGAATTCGCGCCCTTTGCCGGTGAATGTGCCGGTGAATTCGCGTGCCATCTTCTTGTAGTAGCCATACATATAGCCCACTTCGCGGCCGCCCACGCCTATGTCGCCGGCCGGCACGTCGGTGTCGGGGCCAATCTGACGCCAAAGCTCGGCGATGAAGGCCTGGCAGAAGCGCATCACCTCCATGTCGCTCTTGCCTCGGGGCGAGAAGTCAGAGCCGCCCTTGGCACCGCCCATGGCGAGAGTGGTGAGCGAGTTTTTGAAAGTCTGCTCGAAAGCCAGAAACTTGAGAATCGACTGATTGACCGAGCTATGGAAGCGGATGCCTCCCTTGTAGGGGCCGATGGCATTGTTGTGCTGAATGCGGTAGCCCATATTGTTCTGTACCTTGCCTGAATCGTCGATCCACGACACTCTGAACGAGAAAATCCGGTCGGGAATGCACAGGCGTTCGATCAGATTATACCGCTCGAATTCGGGATGCTGGTTATAGACGTCTTCGATGGTGGTAACCACCTCTTCCACTGCCTGGATGTATTCAGGTTCGTTGGGGAAGCGGCGGCGCAGATTGTCAATCAGTTCTGTTGCTTTCATAACAAAATGAATAATAAATTAAGTAAAACCGCGACAAATTTACGCAGAAAAGCCCGAATTTGCAAAAAAGTTTTGCCATGTCGATAACAGTTCGTACCTTTGCAAAATATAAACCAGCTATTATTCTTTTTTTCACTATGAAGAAAACTTTACTCGCTCTTTTCTGTGCCGGAGCCACATGGGCCGCATCGCAGGCCGAAACTCCGTCGCTGAACTTCACGTATGCCGGCAAACCGGCACAGTGTTACTCGTTGGGTCTGGCCAAGGGCACACAGGTGTCGTTGGCGTTCGGCATGCCCGAAAATCTGGTCGCTTCGTTTGCCGGCAATGAAATCACGGCCGTCAACGTCACCACCGGCGTCTACACCATCATGAACACGCAGACCAACAACATCCGCAACATCGAAATCTTCATCACCGAAGATCTCAACGGCACCCCCGTCTACACCCAGTCGGCCAAGTTGGGCTCGAGCGCAATGACTCAGTACACCATTGACCTGACCACTCCTTATAAGATAGAGGCCGGCCGCGAGCTCTTCGTGGGCTATTCTTTCGCCGTCGACGACGCTCCGGCCAACAAGCGCAGCTTCTACGTGACGGTAGACGGAGTGCCCTCGTCTGACCCCTCGTGCTACTACGGCTACACGGCGAACGGCAAGAAGGTGTGGTCGCAGGATGCCTCTGAAATCGGATCCATCTGCATGGGCTGCGTGATTGCCGGCGAGAGCCTGCCGCAAAACGGCGCCGTGGTTAAGCAGCTCACTCTGCCGGCGGTAATCACTCCGGGTCAGTCGGCTGAGGCCTCGCTGACCATCGGCGGCCTCGGTGCGCGCACGGTTGAAAGCGTAGAGGTGACCTATGCGCTCGGTAACGAGCCTGCCGTCACGGTGCCCGTCAGCCTCTCATCGCCGCTTTCGTTCGGCAAGAGCGCCGAAGTGAAGCTCAGCGGCCTGAAATACTCGTCGGAGCAGCTGTTTGTCACTGCAAGCGCCTCAATCACAAAGGTGAACGGCGAGGCGAATGAGCTGCAGGCTTCGTCGACGGCCACCACCACGTTCAACAGCTATGACCAGACCAAGGGCTTTGACCGCATGCACCTGATTGAGAAGAGCACCGGCACCTGGTGCGGCTATTGCCCCCGCGGCATCGTCATGATGCAGTATGCCGAGTCGAAATATCCCGAACTGTTTGCCCGCGTGGCCCTTCACAACGGCGACGAGATGAGCAACTCATCTTCCAACATGGTTATCAACGGCCTTCAGGTTCCCGGATTCCCCTACATGAACATTGACCGCAACTTTTTTGCCGGTGACCCCGGGGAATATCCCAGCGTGTTCCCGTCAATAGCAGCCAACAAGGCCAAGACCTACGTGGGCTTCACCGGCCTTGAGGCCACATACGATGCTGCCGGCGACGAAATCAGCATCACTTCGAAGGTGGGCACCTCTCTGGCATGTGATAATGCCGGTGACCGCCTGCGCGTAGCATACTATCTGACCGAAGACGGAGTGGGCCCCTACAAGCAGACCAACTACTATGCCGGAGGCAGCCTCGGCAAGCTCGACGGCTGGGAAACCAAGTCATCGTCGGTCAGCACGGTCTACGAAGACGTTTGCCGCCTCTACATAGGCAGCTTCAACGGCATAGCCGGCAGCCTGCCCTCCAGCTTCGAATCGGGCACCGAATATGCTCACTCCACCAAGGCCAACGGCGCGGTGATCGAGGGCACCAAGTTCCGCGTCATCGCCCTGCTCATCGACTCTCAGAGCGGCGAAGTGCTCAATGTGGCGCAGACCGAGGCCGAGAAGTCGGCCGACGGCGCCGTGACCGAGATAGAGTCAGCCGGCCCTGTCACCGTGAGCTACCACGACCTGTCGGGCCGTAGGGTTGAGAATCCCGCCGCCGGCACAATCTACATCCGCACCGAACGCCGAGCCGACGGCTCATTGCGCTCATCGAAAGTGAGAATGTGATT
>CAYUFQ010000009.1:0-22153 GCA_964444045.1 uncultured Bacteroides sp. | reverse complement strand
GTTGCCCGTTCCACAATCGGAGGCCTTCGCATTGCCCATCTCAGTTGAACGAGCAACATGCAGAAGCCTCACGCAGAAATGACGAAACGCTGAAAAGAATGCTCACGCATAGCTTAACAGAGATACGTTCATATCCACAAGGCATCTACCGTTGCCTCATTCCTGACTGAGATAAGAAAGTTGCGAAGTTTCCAATTGTTCAGGAAGAGCGTTGATAAACGCTAATTTGTCTATATGTCTGCCGACCCACCCGCTTTATCCCTGACCGGGCTTCCGCGTTTCGGACTGCGCCGCAAAGTTACATCTTTTTTATTAATTTTGCAAACAACAAGCAATTCTGTTGTAAAAAAAAGCGGCGGGCGGAGGCAGGGCGACACCACTCTACCTCCGTCTCCGCATCAGGGCCGCGACGCAAAGGGCGCCGAGCAGGGCACCGAGGGCGAAGCTGAGGCGGCGGCCCGCGGAGGCGCCCGGTGCGGGCGTTTGTTCCGATGCGGCCTCGGTGCGGGCGCATGTGTCGGTGCGCGTTTCAATGCGGGCCTCACGGTCGCGCGTCAGCTCCACCTCCTTCACGTAAACGCGCAGCCGGGGCGAGTCAACCGGGGCAATCACCACGTCGTGGAAGCTTACGTGCAAATCTTCGGCCATGACGGCGGCAAGCGAGTCAACCCTCACCTGCTCGCTGCGCACCTGCTGCCTGACGGCCTGACGGCCGCCGGAGCAGGCCGTCGTCAGCGCCACGGTCAGCGCCATGAGCACACAGTGGCGCCTCATGAGCAATAGAGAGCCGCCTCCTGTTCGCGGCGTCTGACCAGACCGGGCATCACCCTGCCGCCGGCATACTTCCACCGACGGAACTCGCGGGGAATGGAGGGATGGCGCGGATTCTCGCATATGCGCCGCCACAGGGTGGAGTCTTTGAGCGCGCCGAACCCCACATTGAACGCGAAGCTCGCCAGGGCGGCGCGCTGATTTTCGCCGAGTGTCACCCCACACTCCCTCTGCAGCCCGTCGAGCTTCTGATACAGGCGCTCAACGTCGTCAAGAAGCAGAGCTTCGGCCTCAGTTTCGGTTATTCTCATGCCGGGGGTGACACCCGACGTATGCCCCCAGCCGATAGTCCACCGGCCGGCCGGACAGCGATAGGCCTGCAGGCGCAGCCCTTCGTGTTGCTTAATCAGATCAATTGCTGTCATAACGGCTTATTTGCGATATTTATAGTCGATGCCGAGCAGCGAGCCGGCAAAGGTGAGACACTCGCCGAAGCCAATCAGCACCGACTGATGAATCTGGCCGGCGGGCGCCACTATGAAGCCCGCGATAAGCAGCCCGCACCCCACCGAGGTAACCGCCACAGCCGCCATAAGTTGTGATAAATGCCTGTTCATGTTACTATGTTGTTTCATCACACAAAGTTATGGACTGATTTGCGCTGAAAAACGTAGATTTTTCGTACCTTTGCCCCACGATATTCAATCCGCAACTTCTCACCATAATTTAATCAATTACAGACCATGAACTTAACACGTTCCCTTCTGCTATCAGCCCTGATTGCAGGCAGCTCGGCGATGGCCTCGGCCGCAACCAAGACCATCACCGTATCGTCGGAAACGGGTACGCTGACCCACGTCAACGGTTCCGGCAACTGGAAGTATCTGTGGACCTCCGATGAAGACGCTCCGCAGATTACCATCAACACCGCAGTAAACAACATCAAGAACACCTCGAGCGGCCCGCTGCTCATAGCCCCCGGCACCAGCGGCAGCTGCGACATAGTGATCGCCACCGCCACCGACGGCTGGGAAATCACCGGCTACTCGTTCACCATCAGCTCCACCGGCGGCAGCAAGACCATTGAACACAACGGCACAACGGTGAGCATCACCTCCACCCCTCAGGAGATAACCGAGACCAAGCTGCGCGGCACCTCCCACTCGCTCCACTATGCCGGCAACAACAGTGAGGCTACCTTCGACAACTTCACGGTGACCGTGCAGGAATACGTTCCCGAAAACGACCCCGTGCTCAACCTTGACGAAATGCCCGAGGCCGACGAAAACTGCGCCTACACGGTGACCAACATCGTCAACGGCCACTACAACGACTTCACCGCATGGTATCACATGCAGGCAGGCAAGAACTTCCTTACCGGAGCCGAGCTGACCGACGCCGGACGCACCATTTCGTTCGACGACGCCTACCTCTACTGCTTCGTGGCCGAGAACGGCGGCTACGCCATCTACAACAAGGCCGGAGGCAAAACCCCGCTGACCTATGCCGACGGCAAGGTGCTTGACGGCACGGAGGAACTCAGCGTGGCCCTGGCGCAGCAACTGCTGCCCGTGCGCCCCGACCTGGGCCACCTGAGCCGCAGCGACGGCCAGACCAACAACCAGTGGCGCGGCACCTGGACCGCCGGCTACACTCCGCAGGTTACTCTCGGCACCGGCGCCAACAACATGACCACCACCGACGGCGCCGCAGTGACCGATGCCGGCGACTTCGTGCTTGAGGTGGGCAACAGCAGCCCGTGCGTCTACACCTTCGGAGTGAACGACGGCGACCTCTACGTCTACGCCTACACGTTCCTGGCCACCAAACACGGCTCTTACACCAACCCCACCTCCATCAACGGCATCGCGCTCACCGAGTATCAGACCCGCATCGAGAGCACCAACGATGACGACATGACCCCCACCACCTTCTCGCAGAGCGGCACCAACGGCAAAGGCTCGCAGCTGAGCGACTGCTACGTGACGGTGCGCCGCGTGATCACCTACCACAACACGCGCCCCGTGACCAACCTCTTCAACGTTTCGGCCTATGGCCACGAACGCCGCATACCCGCCATAGCCACAGTGGGCGCCGGCGAGCATGAAGGCCGCCTCATAGCCATCTACGACAACCGAATTCACGGCGGCGACATCGGCGGCGGCAACATCGGCCTTGAAATCGCCATCAGCGACGACAACGGCCTCACCTGGACCACCCCCGCCTATGGCCTGAACGCCGAAGGCACCGCCGTTACCCAATGGAACCCCGAGCATCACCGCGACCTCGTTTCGATGTCTGCCATGCAGAAAGACGCCAACACCTACTGGGATTGCGCCTATGGCGATGCAGCCATCGTGGCCGACCGCGAGAGCGGCCGAGTGCTCCTGCTGGCAGTAGGCGGCCCGCTGAACTTCTTCAACGGACGCCGCAACAACCCCAACCAGTGCGTGCGCTGGTATAGCGAAGACGGCGGCGAAACATGGACCGAAGCCACCCGGATAACCGAAGACATCCTGTCGCTCTTCGACGGCGAGCCCACCTACGGCGGCATCGACAGCCAGTTTATCGGCTCAGGCAAAATCATGCAGAGCCGCTGCATCAAGCAGGGCGACTACTATCGCCTCTATGCCGTGCTCTCCAGCCAGAACGCCGGCAGCAACACCCGCAACTGGGTAATCTACTCCGACGACTTCGGCATGACCTGGGGAGTGCTCGGCGGCATTGACCGCGCGGCCGTGCCCACCAACGCCGACGAACCCAAGTCAGAAGAGCTGCCCGACGGCTCGCTGCTCCTCGCCGCCCGCGCCCGCGGCGGCAACCGCAACTTCAACATTTTCCGCTACACCGACATTGCCGCCGGCCAGGGCCACTGGGATGACCACATCAACACCGACATGGGCTTCGGCTCAATCAATGCCTGCGACGGCGAAATCATGATCATACCCGCCACCGACAACTCCACCGCCGAACAGTGCTACCTGGCCCTGCAGTCATTCCCCTTCGGCGGCGGCCGCAACTACGTCACCATTGCCTACAAGGCCCTGAAATCCGGCGAAGACATCGCCACCCCGTCGGCCTTCACATCGTGGGACGGCAGCTTCCGCGTGAGCAACCGCGGCTCGGCCTACTCCACCATGACCCTGCAGAAAGACAACTCCATAGGCTTCTTCTATGAAGAGCAGCTCACCGGCACCTACGACGGCGTTTACATCAACTTCTCCGTCGAGGAAATCACCGGCGGAGCATTCTCCTACAGCCCCGATGCCGACAACGCCAAGGCCAACGCCATGCGCGACGCCCTGGTCGACGTGCGCGCCGGCAACTATGCCGCCGCCGAGCGCTTCGGCTATGTAGGCGAGGCTTCTGACCCCACCGCATTCAACTCCGCCGTCGAAGCCTACAAGGCCAACCCCTCGACCGAAACCTACATAGCCCTCAACATTGCCGAATACATGCCCGAGGTCGAACAGATAATCGACGGCGGCATCTATCACTTCATCAGCGCCCACAACGGCACCTACACCGGAGTGCGCGGCCCCGTCAACATGGATGAAGACGTATTCCTGGCAAGCGACGGCGCTAACCTCATCGCCACCAACGATGCCGAAAGCCCCGCACGCCTGTTTGTGGTGAAACTCACCGAATCGGGCAACTGGACTCTCTTCAATGAAGACAGCGAAACCTATGCCGCCGCCTCGCCCGCAACCAGCAACCAGTTCTCGGCAAGCGAAGAGCCCGCCGAATACCGCATAGTGAGCGCCCTCAACGGCATGAGCAACCTCTCGAGCGTCACTCCCGCCAGCGCCGGCTACCCCGCCATTCACCTCGACGGCAGCGGCCGCATCGTGGCATGGACGGCTCCCGCCCCCGCATCGCAGTGGTATATGGAACTGGTCGAAGAGCCCGAACAAGACTCCATCCAAACCATCGAGGCCACCAACGAGGCCACGGTTGAAGAACTGTTCTACGACCTGAGCGGCCGCCGCGTGGCAGTGCCCGCCCACGGCCTGTTCATCACCAACCGCGGCCGCAAAATCATCCGCTAATCCCCCCGAAAGTGGAGAGTGGAGAAGTGGAGCACCCCCTCCACCCTCCACTCTCCACTTCTACACCAATGCAATCTCATAGCATCCGCATCATATGTGTAAGTTTGTCTCAGCAGCTATTTTAGCCATTATTTCAATACTGGCTCCTTCGTGTTCCACCAAAAACACCGACGGCGAACCGACTCACGCCGTATATCACTGGAAATCGGGGGTATATCTCGGAGATGCCGAAAAGGAATTCATAGCCGGCCACAATGTAAAGAAGGTTTATCTGCGCTTTTTCGACATACGCGAATCTTTCGACTACAGGGCGGTGCCCGATGCCGAAGTAAGAACGTTTCAGTCCGACTTTCCGAATGGCACTGAGATAGTGCCGTGCGTTTTCGTAACTCTCGAGGCATTGGATAATATGGCCAATCGAGAAAAAGAATATGCCAGAAAGATTTACAACCGCATTGATGCCAAGTGCAAGAACGGCAATATATCATTCAATGAAATTCAGCTCGATTGCGATTGGACGGAAACCACGCGCAACACTTTCTTCAACCTCTGCAAGGAGCTGAAGGCCCTGACCGAAACCCACAACAAGAAACTCAGCGCCACCATCCGTCTGCACCAGCTTTCGCAGCCCAACCCCGATATTGACCGAGGCGTACTGATGGTATATAATGTCGGAGAACTGAAAAATCCGAAAGAAACGAACTCCATACTCCGCTCCGACATCGTGAAGCAGTATCTGGATAACGCGCCAGAGTATCAGATTCCCCTTGATGTCGCATACCCGATATTCTCCTGGGGCGCGGTGTTCAACGGCACTAAATTCCGGCGTCTCACCAGGATTGACGGAGACCCCGACACGATGCCTGAGCTGAAACGACTCCACGACAATATCTACACTCTGCAATCCAACATATCACAAGACGTAGACATCGATTATCTTCAGACCGTAAGATACGAAATGGCCTCATTCGACGAGATTATGAAAGCGAAGCGGTTAGTTGAGGATTATCTTGGATATAAACCGGAGAATACCATACTTTATCACCTCGACGACAAACAATTCTCGAAATACACACCCGACCAGATTCGGCAAATCTATGAATAACGCCCGTCTTTTTATCGCCGGCCTGATGCTGCAGATTGTCGGCATGGCATCGGCTTGCTGGTATCCCACTTACGAACCGCAGTATTACCTAACGTATAATCTCACCGACGAGACGGATTGCGCGCCATCTGACCGCCATTCGATGACCGCCATGTGGCAATCGCTGCTGCCTGGTGCATCTGCCGACGAGGTCAACTCGCTGATTTATCCCGATGGCTACAGCATCGACGCGATTCGCGGCCTCGACCTCCCGTCAAAACTGAAGGTGATGCTCAAAAACGATTCGCTGCTTCACGACTACATAGTTTTGATGCGGCAAACACAATCCGAATGTGCCAAAACAACCGATCCATGGTATTTTTACTATGATAATGACCCCAGGCTACTCAGGCTTGATTCACTGGCAAACGAAGCCGGGAACCGACTGTCGGGCATCTACGGCGACCGGTATGCCGTGCAGGCGGCTCGCGCGCTCAGGGCATTGAAAAGATATACCGAAATAATCAATATAGCACAAAACCATGAGTTTAAAGATGCTGCGCTGAAAGCCCTGTTCAACGAATGCCTTGCGAGCGCATTCTACCACACGGGCCGCTACGAGCAGGCCCTTGAGTTCTACTCCCGAGCCGGCGATGAGACTTCACTCGCGTGGACTCTCGACAAACTCGGCATGGACACTAACCCGCTGACTCTTGCCTATCAGCTGTCGTTTTATCCGGGCAAGGAATCGTCAATCGCCCGCCTGCTTCAAACGCACATACGCCGGATGGAACTTAATAACGACACGAACGCCAACTGGGATGAGCAGCAGCTTTCGCTGCCTGAAATAGGCGAAGTTATCTCAATCGCCAGGGAGGCTGCCGACAAAGGACTGGAAAGCTATAAACCCATATGGCAATATACCGAAGGGTTCGCACATCTAATGGGGCCGGTTAACTATGCCAAAGCCGATTCCGTTTTCGCCGGAATAAATCTTGAAAAAGCATCTTCTCACCTCAAAGACCAGGTCAGAACCCTGCGGCTGATAACCCGGAGTTACCTGCTGCCCTACGATGAATCATACAAGACCTGGTTCGCCCGAGAGGCTGAGTGGCTATGCGCCCGCGGAAAAGATATAATCAATAGTCAACGCACCGAACATCTCAAAGAACTTGAGCGCTACAGGCAGCTTTATCCCGAATATTACGGCAATACCAGTTCAAAGGAATGGCTTGACCCGTTCTGCAAAGGGATAATATTTGCCCGCAACACGCATCATAGTGACTGCTATCCGCTGGATATGCTTCATAGGGCAGCAGATTGCATCGTAGTACCAAAGATGCTCGCGGCTAAAGACACTGTGGCGGCGCTACAGCTGCTCGACGTGGTTGACCACGCCGGCCTGACCGTTGACGAAATCAAGCTGGCCAATTCTCATGGCTGCGCCTCCGTATGCTTTGCAATGGAATGTGGCGCCGACATTGCCAAGACCGCACAATCGAAATTAAACACAAATAGTACATGGACGGCGTTCGTAAGGAAAAACGGCAGTATTGCCGCCTTTCCCGACAGATGGAACGACTTAATAGCCACACTGCTGCTCGGCGAGGCAAGATATGACGAGGCGATTCCCGTTCTTGACCGCATCTCCGGCAACTATGCACTTCATTTCGACCCCGAGGCCTACAACACCGACCGTAACCCCTTTGCCTACGAGTTCCTTTCCAAGCCAAGAGGCCACAGCCCGGAAACCCGCCTTGAATCCGGCTCCCGCAACTACAAAAAATGGTTCGCCCAACGCATGGTACAACTCCAGTCGCAGATGAACGACAGCGATTCTGCGGAAAATGAACGCGCCAAAGCCGCCGTAGAGTATGCCACAGGCATGAGCAATTCCGTTTATCCATGCTGGGCCTTGACTCAATATGGGGTCGGCGAAGAACTGTTCTTCCCGTATGATATGCCCGACGAGACAGACGGCCGCAGGGATACGGAGATAATTCATGACTTCTTTTGCAATGAATACCCTGCGACCGACTTCGCCAGAAGCCGTCAGCGATTAAAAGCCCTCAGGAAAGAAGCGGGGAAAATACTCCGGAACCAAATAGCAAAGATGGACGACGAGGAAGCAGCCGATTTTTATCGGAGAATAGGCTATTACCGTACCGTAAAGCATCATTATGCCAACACCGATATTGCCCGACAGCTGAAGCATTCATGCGACCGATGGACTGACTGGTGACAATGCGCTTACCGCATTGCGGGGAGGCGCGGGGAGCATTTTTACCGCCTCGGGGGTATTTCGCGGACGAAACTTCGGGCGTAAATTTGCAGTTGGAAAATTAAGTGATTTGTATCGGACCTTCAGAGTCTGCCGCACACACAGCGCTATCGCGTGCCGCCGGCAGGCTCTTACCGTTTGAGCCACATGGTCGGGTCGAGTTTGCTGCGCTCATGGCGTATCTCGAAGTGGAGCTGACCGCGCTCAGGCGATACGGGCGAGGGGGCCAGATTGCCGATAACGTCGCCGGCCTTCACTTTCGAGCCCTTGTGAACTGAAATCGACTCGAGATTGGCATAGACGGTTATATACTCGCCATGGCGTATCAGCACCACGTAGTTGAGCCCCGACTGCATGAACACGCCGGTGACTTCGCCGGGATACACGGCGCGGGCAGTGGCATTGCGGGCCGTTTCGAGGTCGATGCCCGAGTTTTTGATTTGCAGAGTCTTTACCGACCGGTGGCTCTGAACTCCGAAGCCTTGCGCAACTACGTAGGTGTGGCTCAGCGGCGACGGCAACTGCCCCTTCTGGTCGGCAAACCCGCCTGCAACCTGCCCGCCGCCGGAGTTTCCGCCGGGCTGAGGTTTGAATCCCGGATTGGCCGGAGAGGTGGCCGCGGAGCCCGTTTTCCGGCTGTTTTCGCGTTTCCGGGCCTCTTCTTCCCTCTTTTTGCGTTCGGCGGCCTCGCGGCGGCGCTGTTCGGCAGCCTCCTGCTCGATGAGCCGGTCGATTTCGCGGTCGAGGTCGTTGAGGGTCTTTTGCTGTTTGCGCAGCATGGCGTCGAGCTGCTTCTGCTTGCCCTTCAGGGCGCTGACGGTCGACTGCAGCTCGGCGCGGTCGGCCTTCAGGCGGCGAGCCTCGTCGAGCGCCTGCGAGCGGAGGGCCGACGTTTGCCGGCCCATCAGTTCGAGCTGCCGGCGCTCATGGTCGAGTGCATCGTTTATCTCGTTGATTTGCCTGGCCTTGTTTGAGCGCCAGGTCGAAATTTCATCGAGATAACGCATTCGGCGAAAGGCCTGGCGGAAGTTGCGCGACGCAAAGATGAAGGTGAGCGGGTTGGTCTGCCGGCGATTTTTGCGTGCCGAGCGCACGGCGGTGATATACAGCTGCCTGAGGCGGTTGAGTTCAGCCTCATTGGCCGCAATCGAGTCGGCCACGGCGGCCGACTGCGTCTGAATTGAATCCAGACGGCAATTGAGCGAATCGATGCGGCCCGAGGTTTCGGCAATCTGAGTTTCGAGCGCAGTGACGCGCCGCAGCTGAGCCGTCAGCTCGGCCTCGGTGGCCTTGAGCTCGCCGGCCGTGCGGGCCTGCTGGCGTTCGGTCTGCTGCTTCTGGCGCATCGCGTCGGAGCTGGTGCGCGGCTTTTTGCCCCCGGCGGCAACCGGGAGAAGAACAACCAACAATATGTATATCAGCGCGCGATGCAAGATTACTCCGGTGGGAAAATTGGCGTTTATGTGAAGTTAATACGTCGACACCGACTTCAGCAGCGCCTCGAGCGAGGTCTGGCGGTACGATGAACCGGGCGGCGAGAAGGTGCGCGGCGAGTCGGAATTCCACTTGGCATTATCGAGATTCCAGCTCAGCGAGGCCTCCACGGGTTTGCCCTTGACCGAGCCGGTCAGCATTACCTCAGGATTGCTCTCGGTGCCGCCGAAGGTCACCTCGAGCCCGGCGGGCAGCCTGTCGGCAAACTCGCGGTTGCCCATCAGCACCTCCTGAAGCCCCGCGAACGTGAGGCCCGAGGCGCGCAGGCGGCCGGCAACGTCGGTCTGCATCCATATTTTCGACGGCTGCTTTATCACAACGTCGGCCGTTTGGGGCGTGACGTAAATCTGCCCCACCTCAAAGCCGAGAAACCGCAGGGAAACCAGCACGTATTCATCGCGCACAAGAGTGGCCGTGCCGCTGAACGAAAACCGCTGGGGCTTTACTATCGACACCTTGACGGGCACGGTGACGTTGACCCATGCCGGCTGCCCGGCGCCGGTGTCAGGCTTTACCGCCGCCTCGCGGCCCGAACGGCAGGAGTCGAGGAGCAGCGGAAGCAGGCAAATCAGAGAGATTAAAAGGAGAAATGACGACTTCTTCATGGCTGTTATTCCGACTTGATGTCGGGGTCGATGCGGCGGGCACGCTCCCAGTATTCCTTGGCCTTGTCGGTCAGGCCAAGACGTGAATAAATGTCGCCGGCATGCTGGAGCACCTCGGCCATCGGGCCTCCGTCGGCGCTTATCTCATCGCCCTCGGCCTGAAGCGCCATGTCGATGTAGCGCCTGGCCTCGTCGAACTCCCCGAGCTTGAACAGCACCCAGGCATAAGTGTCGTAATACGTCGGCGAGCCCGGATTGTAGAGCACGGCGCGGGCAATCATGTCGCGGGCCTTGGTCAGACTGGTGCCCGTTTTCGCGAGATAGTAGGCATAGTTGTTCATGGCCAGGTCGTTGGCCGGGCTCAGCTGGAGGGCCTTTTCATATAGCTCAACCGGCGAACCCACCTCCGGGCTGTTCTGAGCCAGGTCGGCAAGACTCTGATATATGGAGCTGCGGTCAGAGTCGGTCAGGTCGGCGATGGTCAGGGCCCGGTTGAGCGCGTCGGCCGCCGCGGCATATTCGGCATCCGACTGCCTCACGGCGGCTTCGAGCGTATAGAGCTCCACGCTGTCGGGAAACCGCTCCTGAGCCGCGGCGAGCGTACGCACGGCGGCCGCCTTATCGTCATTGCTCGCATGAATCTTGGCGAGCATCACGTGGTCATTTACATCGGAGGGGTCGATGTCGATGGCCCGCTCCATCTGTTCGGCGGCGTCGGCCCATTTTTCCTGCCATATGAGAAACGACATGTAGATGAGAATGATTTCGCGGTCGTGGGGATACTGTGCCGCCAGCGAGTCCATTACCGGAGTGATTCTGGCAATGAATTCGCCGTCGTGAAGGTCGCCGCCCTCCGACAGCATGTAGCGCAGCAGCTCCACCTTGGTGTCGCGCTCAAGGTCGTCGCCCATAAGGGCTCCGCGAATGGCGCGGTCATAGTCGTCGTGTCGGTCGAGTTGCTGATAGGCGTTGGCCGCAAGATAATACGACATGCCGCTCGAGGGGTCGAGTTGCAGCGCACGGTCCACGTAGTCAAGAGCACGGGCCGGCATCTCGAAGGCCAGCGCCGCCGATGCGCCGAGCTGCAGGGCATCGACGCTGCGCGGCAGCGCGCCGATAAGGTCGTCGATTTCGGCCATGGCGGCCACGGTGTCGCCCTGCCACATGCGTATGTTGGCCACCCGCTGCGTAATTTCCGGGTTGCGCCCCATCCGCTTCTCGAGCTTGCGATAGAGCCCCACGGCCTCGTCGAGCCGGTTGGCATGCATCAGCAGGTCGGCATGGTTGCCTATGATCTCAACGTCGTCGGGCTTCTCGCGCTCGATTATGTCATATATGGCCAATGCGCGGTCAAGGCGATTGTTTTTGGCATGAATCCCCGCAATGCTTGCTCCGGCATAAATATCGTCGGGATGCGCGTTGAAGTAGCCCTCACACAGCTCAAGGCTGCGCATCACCCCAACCGAATCACGGCGCATTACGGCGAGCAGCAGGTCGTTCATGCCGCGCTCGTAGGCTTCGCGGCCGGTTTTGTCGGGCATGAGCTCAAGGGCGCGCCCCAGCAGGGCATACGCCAGGTCGGTGTGTTCAAGCGCCTTCTGTCGCTGCGCCTCGAGAAAAAGGTAGTCGGCCTTTCGCTCGGCCGCCTCGGCGTCGTAACGTGCCGATGCCGGCAGCGCGCAAAGCACCGTCGGCAAGAGCAGCGACAATATGTTTCTGATTAGTCCTGTCAATTTGTTCCGGTGTGGCCGAACCCGCCGTCACCGCGTTTGGTCTCGTCGAGACTCTCCACCGGCTCCCACTCGATTCGGGTATATTGCTTCACCACCAGCTGGGCAATGCGCTCGCCCGGACTGATGACAAACGGTTCTTGCGATAAGTTTATGAGTATCACGCCGATTTCGCCGCGATAGTCGGCATCGACCGTGCCGGGAGTATTGAGCACGGTAATTCCCTTTTTCAGCGCCAGGCCGCTGCGCGGACGCACCTGACACTCATAGCCCGACGGCAGCTGCATTCGCAGTCCGGTCGGCACCAGGGTGCGCTGTCCGGGCCCGAGAGTGACGGGCTGCTCCAGGGCGGCGCGCACGTCCATGCCGGCTGCCTCGAAACTCTCGTAGGCGGGCAGCGGGAAACCGCTCCGGTTCACTATCTTTACCTTAAGCATCAGTTTATTTTTTTACCACCTGCTTCAGGAAAATCTCGGTGGGGAAATGGTCGGAATAGCCGTTGAGCCACGAGCCGCTGGCAAAAGTGCGCAGCGGATAGCCCTGACGGGTGCCGTTGGGGTCGATGAGGAAATCGTGGTTATGCACCTGCTGCTTGAAGAACTGCAGGTCGTCATCGGCGGCGTTCTCCTGAAGCAGATTTCCGGAAATCACTATCTGGTCAAATAGATTCCAGCTGCCTTTGTAGGCCAGGGTGCCCACGCCCTTGTCGCGGAGCACCGACCACCAGGGATTGAAGAATCCATGGGGAGCCACATCGCCGCTTTTCTTCTTTGCGCCGAGCACTTCGGCCACGCTCTTATCGTCGGGGTCGTCGTTGAGGTCGCCCATCACTATGATGCCGCGGTCGGGGTCAACGGCCCAGATTGAGTCGGCTATGTGCTTGCTCAGTGCGGCTGCGGCCTCGCGCAGATAGCTGCTCTGCTCCTGGCCGCCAAGACGCGAAGGCCAGTGGTTGACGATTACCGACACCTTCTTATTGCCGAGAGTGCCCGACACACACATCTGGTCGCGCGTGCGGAATGACTCATAGCCCTCGATTTTCAGCCGGTGGTTCTCAACGCTCTCAAAGCGGAAGAAGCGCGGATTATAGAGCAGGCCAACGTCGACGCCGCGACGGTCGGGCGAGTCGTGGTGAACCACCTGAAGCCCCCAGGCGCGTATCTGCGGGTCGTTGACCAGATCATCGAGCACGCTCTTGTTTTCAATCTCGCTCACGCCGATTATGGCCGGCCCCTTGGGGGTGGTTTTCGACGTCAGGTTTGAAATGGCGTAGGCCATATTGTGGATTTTGCTCCAGTATTTTGCTCCATCCCATTGCTTCGCGCCTTTCGGCGAGTACTCAAGGTCGTAGGTGCCGTTAGTGTTGATTGTGTCGAAAAGGTTTTCAAGGTTATAGAACGCCACGCCATAAACGCGATACTGCGCTCCGCCATTAACCCTGGGCTGAGCGTGAAGATTCAGTGAACCGATTGCCACCACCGCGGGCAGCAGAAATGAAAAGATGCGCTTCATCTCGGAATTTCAGGGGGGAAATAGCGTTATTTAGCCTCTTCTTCGGCAGCGGGCTGCTCCTCAGGTTCTACGAATTCGGTTATTCCGGCGGCGATGAGCTGATTGTACCAGCTGACGAGCTTGCGGATATCGCTCAGATGCACGCGCTCGCGGTCAAAATCGGGCAGCACCTTGGCGAAAAACTCGCGCAGGTCGCCATCTTCGAGCTCCTTCGTGTCCACTTCCTTGCCCTGGGCCACCTTGGCCAGCGAGTCGAGCACCTGGGCCAGAGGCACATCCTCGCCGTCGGTATACATTGCCACGTCGGCCAGCGAAATCACACGGTCGCGCTGCTGCACGGGCAGACGCTTGCCGGTGCCGAGCTGTTCAACGATGAGCGAGCCGCGGCCCGACTGCAGGAGTTTGTAAAGTCCGGGACGTCCGGCTATGCTAAGAATACCTTTAATCATGATTGGTGAAATATTTAAGCAGTTGTGTTGGTTATGTTGTTTTGCCTGCAAATTTAAGCAATTCCCCCAACATACAAAAATCCCTCTACACCTTTTTCAAAATAATTACCGCCGTTTCCCCACGGATTGGTTATTTGCAAGCAAAATCCGTATTGTTGTCACGACTGTATTGTTCCTCGTATTCAGCCAGGATGCGTTCAACGTCTTTTTTAAGTTCGGGAATATGGCGTTTCACCAAACCCCACAGAAATTCATTCTCAACCTTTTCGTATGAGTGAATCACCCTATTGCGAGTCTGCACTATCGCTCTTGCGTTCGGCAAATTGAAATCCGGTTCTCTTTTCAATATTCGGTTTATAGCTTCACCCATTATCTCAACTGAACGTTCAATTGCACGAATCATCAGACGGTCATTAGAAAACACGTCAAAGCGGTTGGGATAATTGGCAAGGAACTGTTCAACATCCTCACACGCCAGCCGCACATCCTCAAGATATTTCAGAATGTTTTCATCCATATATCACTTGTTTTGTGCGGTTCACGTTATTGATAAAGTATTTGTTTCTCAATCCGCTACCAACCACCAAATCCACTTTTCTTTTCAGAAGTGATTCCAGCGAATCCTGCAAATCGAAGAAGTTGGTGACGTAATCGAACTTATCGGGGTCGGTTGGCTCAAAATCCACAAGCAAATCCACATCGCTCCGGTCATTGAATCTATCTGTCAGGATAGAGCCAAAGACAGCAAGCGACTTGACCTTATGTCGACGGCAAAGGTCAATGATGCGATGCAGGTTGTGCTCAATCAGTTTCATATCTACGTGCAAATATAGTGATTATATCTAAAACAGGAACACTCTTGCCCTGAAAATTGTCAAAAATGCGAGTCAGGGCACAAGTCAGGAACATGAAAAGCCCGGACTTGGCCTGTGTGAGACCTTGTCCGGGCGCGTTTTTGATTTATAGATAATTGGTTAAAAATAAAATTGTATAGCGGGGGTTATTTATTGTTGTTGCAGTCGGCGCCGGCGCACTTTTTGCCGGCTTTGCCCTGACGGGCCTTCATCTCTTTGCCGGCGTGGCCGCGCTGCATATCCTTTCCGTGGTTGCCACCGGCTGCATACTCGTTTTCAAGATACTTGGCATACTGCTCGGGGGTCAGAATGGTCTTGAGCTGAGCCAGATAATCGAGGCGGGCCTGCTTGGCAGCTTCCCTGCGTGCCTGGCGGTCGGCTTTTTTGTCGGCCTTCTTATCGGCCTTGGCAGCAGCCCTGTCCTGGCATTTCTGAGCGTTCAGCTCCTTGATTTTCTCCTTCTGGGCATCGGTCAGGTTCAGGTCTTCGAAGGGGCAGGCGCGCTTGCACTCACCGGCGGCACACTGTTCCTTGCACTGCTCTTTATTGCACTCGGCCTTGTTGCACTTCTTTGCATCCTGGGCATTGGCGGCAATGCCTGCGGTCATCATAACAGCTACTACAGCTACAAACAATTTCTTCATTTTTCTGTCGTAATTTTTTAAATGTTTTCTTAATGTTTACGCTTCTATGACTCGCCCTGCGGACGAAAGTTTAATTCATTAACAAATTTTCACAAATCAGCAATTCATATGTCGTGGAATTTTGATAAATTTGCAGTCAATAACCAAGCGCTTATATATCACACAGATGTCTGTATCAAAATTTTTTCGCAAGATGTTCGGCGTATCCGACGTGGATGAGGTCGAGGATTTTGACGATGTTGACCGTCCGGTGGTTTCACCTGCGGCCGCACCCGGCAGTGCAGCAGAGCCCGGAGCCGAGGCCGCACCCGACGAACTGCCCGAAGACCTGCTCGATGCCATATTGGCCATAATCAACGCCCAGCTGCCTCCGATTGCATCGCAGTGCATTGACCGCAACGCGCAGCTGCGCTATCTGGCCGACGCGCTCGGCGCCCCGCTGCAGGCATACAGCAGGCAGCTCAAGCAGAAGGCCCTGAGCGAGCTTACCGGCAACCGCAAGGAGATGCAACAGGAACTCGAGAAGCTGAGGGCCGAGCGCAACGACGTGACCAGCAAACGCGAGGAGCAGAAAGCCGCCCTGCTGAGCGAACAGCGTCAGCGGCGAGCGCTCAATGAACGCAACCACGACCTCGAGGCAAAAATCGCCGAGCTCGACAGCGAAATCGAGCAACATAAGCTGACCATCTCCTCGCTGATGAACAAAATGAGGGTGGCCGAAGTGGCCGAGGGCGACTCGGCAGCGCTGCGCGAGGAAATAGCGATCCTAAAAGCCGACATAGCGGCCAAGGACGAAACGATTGCCGCCAAAGACAAAGAGCTTGCAGCCATGGCCGAACGCATTGCCGAGGCCGAGGCGCCGGCAGCGCTCGAAGCGGCGCTCGGACAGCGGCGCGACGCATCGGCCGACTCAACGGCCCAGGCCCCCGACCCCGCAAGCGCCCCAAAGAAGAAGCGCGGACGCGGACGCAAGCCCCGCACGGATTATTCGGCTGCCGATGATTCAACGGCCGACCTTGAGAGCGTTGACTGGCTGCTGCCCGGAGGCGCTCCGGCAGGCCACACGCCCGCAGGCCCCGACCCCGACTTCGGCTACCAGCCCCCCAAGCAGGCTCCGCAGCCCGATTCAGACGCCCAACTTACGCTTTTCTGAGAAAAAAATTTACATGAACAAGATTCTCCTGACCATTGCCGGTTTGATTACCGGAGTGTTATCGCTGGCCGCAGCGCCGGCTGCCGACGTGAACGTCGGCGAGCTGGCGCGATACGTATATCCCAACAACGGCACGGCATCCGCCTCGCTCAACTTCATGCCCGACGGCCTGACCTATCTGCAACTGAGCGACGACAACCGGAAAATCGAGCAATACGACGTAGCCACCGGCAAACTCGCCGGCACACTGATGGACGTGGCCACCACGCGGGGCGACATCAAGCTCGACAAGATTGCCGGCTACACGATAAGCCCCGACGGCACGAAGCTGCTGGTATTTGAGAAGAAGCAGCAGATTTATCGCCGCACCTATCGCGCCGCCTACCATATTTATGACATCAAGCGCAACACGCTCAAGCCGCTGTCGGTCGAACACGGCATGCAGCAGGCTCCGGTGGTGAGCCCCGACGGCCGCATGATCGCCTTCATGGCCGAAGACAACAACATATATATCCATAAGCTCGACTACGGCACGGAAGTGGCCGTGACCACCGACGGCCGCGTGAACGGGATTATAAACGGAGTGCCCGACTGGACCTACGAGGAGGAGTTCACCACCTCGCGTTCAATGGAATGGGCGCCCGACAACACTATGCTCTGCTATCTGAAATACGACGAGAGCAAGGTGCCGGCATTCAGTTTCGCCATGTATGAGGGCGCCTGCGACCCCATGACGCAATATGCGCTCTATCCCGGCGAGTTCACCTACAAATATCCGGTGGCCGGAGAGCCCAATTCGGCAGTGACGCTCCATAGCTACGACGTCGACACCCGCAAGACCAAAAGCATCGAGCTGCCTGCGGCCGACATCGAATACATTCCGCGCATACATTTCGGTCCGACGGCCGACAAGCTGATTGTGCTGACCCTGAACCGCGAGCAAAACAGGCTCGATTTCTACTCAGTGAATCCGCGGAGCACCGTGGCCAAGCTCATACACCGCGAAACGAGCAACACGTGGGTGCGACCGCAGAGCTACGAAACGGTGGCCTACGAGGATAACTCGATGGTGATCTACAGCGACCGCACCGGATGGAGCCACCTCTACCGGCTTGACTATAACGGCAACGACCTCGGGGCGCTGACCTCGGGCGATTTTGACGTGACCGCCTTCTACGGCACCCTCGCCGACGGCACATATTACTATCAGAGCACGCGCAACGGCGCCATAAACCGCGTGATAACCAAAGCCAACCCGCGCAAAAACCCCGAAAAGACCGTCACTCCGGCCGAAGGCTGGGCCTCGGCCACGTTCTCGCCCGCAGGCAACTACTACGTGCTCAGCTACTCGAGCGTCACGTCGGCTCCGCGATTCGAACTGATGTCTACGGCCAAAGATGAGCAGAAACGCCTGCTCAAGGAGAATTCCGATGTTGAAGCGCGCTTTGCCTCCGCCCCGAAGCGCGAGTTTTTCACCATGACAAACGCCTCGGGCATAGAGCTCAACGGCTGGATGGTCAAGCCAGCCGACTTCAATCCGGCCCGGCGCTATCCGGTAATCATCAGCCAATACAGCGGGCCGGGCTCGCAGGAAGTGACAAACCGCTGGAGCATCGACTGGATGCAATATTACGCCCTTCAGGGCTATGTGGTGGCCTGCGTCGACGGGCGCGGCACCGGAGGACGCGGCCGCGAGTTCGAGCAGTGCGTCTACAAAAACCTGGGCTATTACGAAACTCTCGACCAGAACGCGCTGCTCGGGCATCTCCGCTCCCTGCCCTACGTCAACCCCGACAAGATTGGCATATACGGCTGGAGCTTCGGCGGCTACGAGTCCCTGATGGCCGCAAGCAGCGGCGCACCATATGCGGCGGCGGTTGCCGTGGCACCCGTTACCTCATGGCGCTACTACGACACGATTTATGCCGAACGCTACATGTCCACGCCCCAGGCCAATGCCGAGGGATACGACCGCAGCGCCCCCATCACCCGCGCCGACCGGCTCAAATGCCCACTGCTGATGATGAGCGGCACGGCCGACGACAACGTGCACATGAGCAACACAATAGAGCTGCTTTCGCGCATGATTGCCGCCAACCGCTGGCCCGAACTGCTGCTATTCCCCAACATGAACCACTCGATTTATGGCTGCAACACCCGTGCGGTAGTGTATGCCCGCATGCTTCAGTTCTTCAAGCAGCATCTTGACTGACAAACTGATATTTCTCACCGGCCCCACAGCCTGCGGCAAGACGCGCCGGGCAGTGGAATTGGCTTCGGCGCTCGGCAACACTGAGATTGTCAGCGCCGACTCCCGTCAGGTATATCGCGGAATGGACCTCGGCACCGGCAAAGACCTCGACGAATATGGCTCCGTGCCGTTTCATCTCATCGACGTGTGCGATGCCGGAAGCAAATACAACCTGTTTGAATACCTGCGCGATGCCAATGCCGCCATCGACTCAATCGGCAGCAGAGGAAAGAGGGCGCTGGTGTGTGGCGGCACGGGGCTCTACGTAGAATCGCTCGCCAACGGCCTGCAGTTGCCCCAGGTGCCGCAGAACCCCGGGCTGCGCGCATCGCTGCACGGACTCGGACTCGAGGAGCTGACCCGGCGCCTGGCGGCCATGAAGCCGCTGCACAACACCACCGACGTCGACACCCCCGCCAGAGCCATACGCGCCATAGAGATTCAGACGTATTATCAGGCTCACCCCGAAGCCGCCCGTCACACCGAGCCGCATCCGAGGCCCGACAACGTGATAATAGCCCTCGACATAAACCGCGACGAGCGCCGGCGCCGCATATCCCTGCGGCTTCACGAGCGCCTGCGCGCAGGCATGGTGGAGGAGGTGGAGCGCCTGCTCGCATCGGGCATAGCGCCCGACGACCTTATTTACTACGGGCTGGAATATAAATATCTTACCCTTTACGTTACCGGCCGGCTTAGCCGCCAGGAGATGGAGAGCGGACTTGAAACGGCCATTCACCAGTTTGCAAAACGGCAGATGACCTGGTTCAGAGGCATGGAACGGCGCGGCCACAGGATTCACTGGCTGGCCTTCGACGCTCCCGACTTCCTGGACCGGGCACTCGAACTCGCACGATGAAACCGCTCAGAGCCATAACACTATCGCTTGCCGTCGCAACAGGCCTCGCATCGGCCGTGCGGGCCAACGAGCCGGCCGACTCGCTGCCACCGCTCCACGGCAACTGGGTGCAGCAGCTGATTCAGACCAACTTCCACATCAACGACCCGCGCATCCGCTACCCCAGGTTCGCAAACTTCTGCCGCAAGGTCTATAACTGGGGCAACGACACGTTCAACACCTACGACACCGACTACGTTGTCGGCACCGGAAAGAACTGGAAGGCGAGCGCCACCGGCACAATGTGGATGCAGAGCTACGGCTATCTCTTCAACATCGAGAACCGCAACGCATGGGAGAACCGCATAGTGATGCGCAGCAATCAGAACTACGACTTCGGCGTGTCGCTCTCGTTCATGGCCGTGAGCATCGGCTATACATGGAATATCAATCGCCTGGCCAACCTCCACGTTGCCCCGCGCTCAACCTTCGACTTCGCCTTTTCGTGCGCGCTGTTTGCCGCCGAACTGCGCAAGCAGTCAACGTCGGGCAACACCGTGATTGAGCGCTGGGGGCTGTATAACGACGGCCACAACGTCAACATTCCGCTCGACAATATCCACACCGACCTCTTTTCAATCAGCGCCTATTACTTCTTCAACCACAGGCGCTTCTCGCAGGCCGCCGTCTATAAGTTTTCGAAATATCAGAAGCGCAGCAGCGGCTCATGGATGATCGGCGCGAGCTATTCGCAACAAGATATATCGATGGATTTCAGCGACCTACCGCCCGAGGTGCTGAAGTTCAAGCCCGAACAGCTGGATTTGCACTGCAACTTCAATTTCCACGATTTCGACATCGTAGGCGGCTATTCCTATAATGCCGTCATGCCCCACAACTGGACGTTCAACATCACGGTCCTGCCGGGCGTGGGCTATAAGCGATGGCTCGTGCCGGGCGAGCGCGACATTTCCGAGCTCATATCGGCGAGCATCGACGGCCGCATAGGCCTGACCTACAACCACAGGGCACTCTTTGCAAGCGCATCGGCCCGGATAATCGGCGGCTTCGTGTTCAATTCAGGCTATTCCTTCTTCTCGTCGACCGAAACTGCCTCGGTCATCGTGGGCTGCCGATTCTGAGGCCGCTTCAGTCAGCTTTTGCCGCGCGTCAGGTCGGCCGTCATCACCGCAGCCGGGGGCAAACCGGCGCGCAGCTGGTCGCGCATGAAGTTCATTGCCGGCTCAGCGTGGGCAAAGAAGCGTCTGTAGCCCTCGCACAGATAGTTGATAGGCTCCCCTTTCGGAGTGCGGGCTATGCGGTTTTTCGGGCACTCGCCGTTGCATGCAAAGAGCCATTTGCACGCCTTGCACTGCTCGGAGAGGGTCAGGCGCTTGGCGGCGCCGAAGGCAAGCTGTTTGGGCGAAGTCATCATGTCGATAAACGACTTGTCGCGCAAGTTGCCGAGAAGATATTCCGGAAACACGAAGTGGTCGCAGCAATAAACGTTGCCGTCATGCTCCATCACGGCCGCATGGCCGCACTCTTTGTCGAGCGTGCACACTCCGGGCGTCACTCCGCACCAGTTGGCCAGCGTGGAATCAAAGAGCTGAATGAACACCTTGCCCACGTCTTCCTTAATCCACAGGTCGAACAGCCGGCACAGAAACTCGCCCCACTGCTCGGGGCTCACGGTGAAGTCGGCGAGCTTGCCGCGCTCGATGGGCGAGGCAATGTCATCGTCGGCGGTAAGCCGCTCTACTATGGGTGCGAACTGTATGTATTTGCAGTTGATTGACTTGAAGAACTCATAGAACTCCTCGGGGTGGTCGGCGTTGTAGTCGTTGATAACGGCCATGGCGTTCCATTGCACGCCGTGGGCATTGAGCATCTGCACGGCCTTCATCACGCGGATAAACGACGGCTTGCCGTCGCGCGAGCGCCGGTATTCGTCGTGAAACTGCTGAGGGCCGTCTATACTGAGCCCTACGAGCCAGTCGTTGTCGCGCAGGAAGCGACACCACTCCTCGGTGAGCAGCGTGCCGTTGGTTTGCAGGCAGTTGAGCACACGGCGGCCGCCACCATACTTTTTTTGCAGTTCCTGTGCCTTACGGTAGAAGCTCAGGGGGCGGATAAGCGCCTCGCCGCCGTGCCACGTAAAGTTCACGTCGTTGGCGGTCTGCGCTTCAAAATAGCGTTTCACGTAGAGCTCGAGCATTTCGTCGCTCATCAGAAACTTGGTTTCGTCAGGCGCGTAGAAGCGCTGCTTGTCGAGATAATAGCAATAGCTGCATGCCAGGTTGCAGGTCGAGCCTACCGGCTTGGCCATCACATATAGCGGTCGGGTTTCAAACGGGTTCATGGTTAGTGGAAAGTGTAAAGTGGAGAGTGGAGGGTGGAGAGTGGAGGGTGGAGAGTGGAGGGGGGGGGGGGGAGGG
>CAYUFQ010000008.1:0-22916 GCA_964444045.1 uncultured Bacteroides sp. | reverse complement strand
GTCACCCACATCCTCCGCTAACGAAAATCGGGGTTGCGTGTTGACGCAACCCCGGGTAAATGTCTTGGTAGGCGGGTGTTTATTTGCTTGCGGGCTTCGGGCGGCTTGCATAGTACAAGGCGGCGGTCCATGCAGCCGAAACGAACAGGAGAATCCAGAAGCCGAAGCCGATAGATGATGCTGCGCCGTCAGGAACTGAGGGTAACGAAATTTCAAGCACAATGGCTCCGAGTATGCTGCAGCACTGCGCGATATATGCTTTTGCTTTTTTGAGGAACAGCATAACTGCCGTGGCGATGTATGACAGCATGATGAGAAGCTCTCCGATGTAGAGTCCGGCATTCATAGCTCCATTGTCAGATAATTGGGCGAGAATAATATTCGTGGATTTATTGAATATTGAAATAGATTTCAATGGGAAGCCCATCATAACTACATAAATACCAAATGTGAGCAGGCAGCCGATAATGGCAAGGATAATGAATTTTTTAGAGGACATGTTGTGAATCGGTTAATTTAACAAATAATTTAATTTCGCGGCAAAGGTACGCAAAAGCCTGCAAACTACCCCCCCCAATCGTTAAAAAGAGTTAAATGAAGCATGGGCGTCGAATTTGCTGTCAAATCCGTCAAAGTAATTCGCGTGCTTAGATGGTTTGTATTGGCAAAAGTTTCCCCTTTGAGGTGACATTTTTGCGAAAAACTTTCCTCTTTAAGGGGAAAGTTGCTATATTTGCAGCAAAATTCATTATTATGATAGAACATAATCTGGTTACCTACATGGAGGACGAGCTGCGACGCACGCCCGTGAAGTTTTTTCGCTATATGTATTCGCGTATTCTTTGGGATGACCGCATGATTGGCATCGTGGGCCCTCGTGGTGTAGGCAAGTCTACTATGGTGAAACAGCGCATGTTGATGCAGCCTGACCGTGATAAATGGCTGTATGTGTCGGCTGACCATTCGTATTTTGCCAATCGTTCAATAGCCGGACTCGCCGAAGAGTGGGTTATGGAAGGAGGAAAACATCTTGTGATAGATGAGATTCATAAATATCACGGTTGGTCAAACGACTTGAAGCAGATTTACGACACTCTTCCCTCTTTGCAGATTATATTTACCGGAAGTTCGATTCTTGACATTCATCAAGGAGCTGCCGATCTGAGCAGGCGTGCGCTCATCTTCTCAATGCAAGGACTATCGTTCAGGGAGTATCTTGCACTCGCACACGATATCGACATGCCGCAATATTCTCTTGCCGACATTGTGGCTCACAAGGTAGAACCGCTTCGCGATTTTCATCCTATTCCTCTTTTTCGTGAATATCTGCGCAATGGGTATTTCCCGTTCAGCAATCTGCCCGGATATGAAATCCGGTTGCAGCAGGTCGTGAATCAAACTCTCGAAGTTGATATCCCGCAATATGCCGGCATGAATGTCGCCACTTCGCGTAAGTTGCGCCGTTTGCTGGCAATATTGTCGCAGTCGGCTCCCTGTAAGCCGAATATGTCTAATCTAAGCGTCGAACTCGGCGTCAGCAAGAATGATTTGCCGGTGTATCTTTTATATCTCGAAAAGGCTGGCCTTATCGGGCAGTTGCGTGACGAAACGGGTGGACTCAGGGGGCTTGGAAAGGTTGAGAAAGTATTCATTGACAATACGAATCTGATGTATGCGCTGGGGCATGACCAGACTAATAAAGGCAGCATTCGTGAAACTTTCTTTTATAATCAAATGCGGGTCAATAATGATGTGGTTGCTTCAAAGGTTACCGATTTTCGAATAGGCGACCGCATATTTGAGGTGGGCGGTGCCAATAAGGGCGTGAAGCAACTTGAGGGTGACCTGAACGGTATGGTGGTGCGCGATGACATAGAGTATGGCCATGCCCGCTATGTGCCGTTGTGGCAATTCGGTCTTAATTACTGATTGCTCTCTCTGCCATCGAGAACTTTTTGAGGGCGGCGGAGGTTGTTTTTGTATGAAGGTTTCCGAACATATCAGGACGAGGATAATATTCATCTTGCGGCTGCTTGTGCTTGCGGCTGCTGTGGTGCTCGTGCTCGTAATCACCCGCGATGCGTTCATGAATATGTCGTTTGTGGCCGACCCTTCTTACGTGAGGTTGCAAAAGTGGATATGTTATTTCTTCCTGTTCGACATAGTGGTTGAGTGGTGGCTGTCGCCGCGCAAGCTCCACTATCTGCTCAGCAATGTGTTTTTTATCATCATATCCATTCCGTATGCCTCTTTGATTCAGCATTTCGGATGGAATCTGCCCGGGCCGGTGATGTTCGTGTTGCGTTTCGTGCCCATGATCAGGGTGGCTTTTGTGATAGGTATGCTTGTGGGTGCTTTTTCGCGCAACAAAATGACCACTCTTTTCGCCACTTACATGACCATTCTCGTGGCTACGCTCTATTTCGGGTCGCTTATGTTTTTTGTGGCCGAACTGCCGGTTAATCCGGGCGTACACACCTTTTGGAGCGCTCTCTGGTGGGCCATTATGGATATGACTACCTGCGGAAGCTCTATATCGGAGTTTACCCCTACGGGGCAGATTATCGGCGTGGTGCTTGCCGCCGAGGGCCTGATTCTGTTTCCGGTATTTACGGTCTACATCACCTCTGCCCTGACTTCTAACCTGCACGCTCCGCAAAAGGCAAAGCAGCAATGATGCAAACTTTTTGAGCGCATTGAGTGTTGATATTATCGAGATTAACGAAAAATTACTAACAAACATCAACAGAAGAAGAATGAAAATCGTGAAGGTTTTTGCCGCCTCGGCCCTTGCCATGGCCCTCGCTTCGTGTGGCGGACAGCAGAAAGAACAGCAGCAGGGTGACACGCAGGATGCACCCGTCGTTACCGAAATCGAAGAAGTGACCTATACTGCCGGTGATGCAGCCGATGATGCGGCCGCGCAGGCCGGAGATGCCACCGAATCGGTGATAGATAAGGCAAAAGATAAAGTCGAAGAGGCTGCCGACGCTGCCGTTGACAAAGCCAAGGAGATAACCGAGGCCACCGTCGACAAAGCCAGGGAGGTGAAAGATGCCACCGTTGACAAAGCCAAGGAGATAACCGAGGCCACCGTCGACAAGGCCAAGGAAGTGAAAAATGCCACAGTAGATAAAGCCAAGGAGCTTACCGACAAGGCAAAAGAAGAATTCAAGAAACTCTGAAACCGGATGTGATGCGGGCAATGGCCCGCGCATCGTCGGGGGTGGTGCAGCTGCTGATAGGCAGCGACACCACCTCTTCCGCTATGCTGCAAGCCTATTATTTTGTTTTCAGGTCGAAGAACATAAAACGGGTTTCCAATGGCTCATTATTTGCCAGCTCAAGGAAATCACGTTCTTCCTGCTCGGTTTTGTAAAGCGGTTTGAACCCGTTTTTTTCATAAAAATGCAGGGTTCGTTCGTTGTTGTAAGCATCGACAACAATAAAGCGGCATCCGGTTTTGTTGTCGAGTGAACGAAACCAACCTTTGAGAAAATCAAGAATCTGACTGCCAATGTTAAGCCCTTTTCCTCGGTATTCGGAGGCAACGCCTAAGCGTCCGATAAGTACAGCCGGATAATTCATTCCGCGTTTGGCGTTGGTAATGCTTCTTTGCAGACGGTTTCGGGCTGAATTGGTAATAAACTGCGCTTTGACGCTGTCGTTAGCCAACGTAATCAATCCCAGAATCTTTGATGGGTCGGCCGTGTTAATCCAGGCATAAGTCTTTCCGAGTAGTTCGGTTTCATAAAGAAAGGCGTCGTTCGAAAAGAACTCGTCGAGGTCATTGTCTTCGCATGCAAAAGGCTCACAGTATGCTGCGATGTCAGCCGTATATGGTTGCATCACAGCGTCGCGCTCAAGTATAAACCTATTGTCAGAGGTCATTTATTCTTGCCCTTAGGCGGGAAAATAAACTCGCGCGATTTTCTTAAAAATTCAGCTATCTGCGCTTCGCGTTCGGGTGACAGACCGGGCGTAGGGAGTTTGCCGTTACGCTCAGCTTCCTCAACGAAGGCTCTTGCCGATTCGCCTGTAAGCACGGGTGAAGAGTTGATTGTCATTGCCATATCAGATTCTAATTAGAATACAAAGTTACAATATTATAACGAATTACGCAAGGGTATTGCCGTTAGAGGTAAAAAATAAGTTTACGCGGAATTCAAGAAACTCTGAAGCCGGATGTGATGCGGGCAATGGCCCGCGCATCGTCGGGGGTGGTGCAGCTGCTGATAGGCAGCGACACCACCTCTTCCGCTATGCGGCAAGCCAAAGGCAGGTGCAGATGGCCATATTCCGGAGCATAGCATGGCTGCAGGTGGGGGGGAGTGGGGTAGAGCACGTCGGTGGCCACACCCTCGCGCAGCATGTATTCCCGAAAAGCGTCGCGGTGGCCTCCGGGTATGCGCAGCACGTATTGATGCCACACGTGTTCGAGCTCGTCGGCCGGAATTTCGGGCTTTATTATCAGCTGATTGCTGATGGCGTCGTTATAGATTCGGGCCAGGGTGCGGCGGCGTTGGCTCTCGGCGTCGAGTCCCGGCAGTTTAACTCTGAGCAGAGCGGCCTGCAGGGTGTCGAGGCGGCAGTTAAGCCCGGAGTAGATGTTGTGGTAACGGCGGTCTGAGCCGTAATTGCGCAGGGCGGCGATGGTGCGGGCCAGGTCGGAGTCGTCGGTGGTCACAGCTCCGGCATCGCCCAGGGCCCCGATGTTTTTGGTGGGATAGAAGCTGAAGGCGCCGGCATGGCCCAGTGCGCCGGTGTGCGTGCCGCCGGCCGAGGCGCCGATGGCCTGGGCATTATCTTCAACTATGATGAATCGCTCCTTCAGCTCCGGGGGGAGCACAAAGGCTCGCCCATAGAGGTGGACGGGCAGAATGGCGCGGGTACGTCGTGTCAGGGCTGCCTCGATTCCCGCGGGGTCGAGATTGAGTGTGGTGAGGTCGGGCTCCACGAATACCGGGCGCAGACGGTTGTCGGTAACGGCCAGCACGGAGGCTATATACGTGTTTGACGGCACGATTACCTCGTCGCCCTCGCGGAGCCTGCCGAGTTCAATCAGTGCCCTGAATATGAGCCGCAGGGCGTCAAGCCCGTTGCTCACCCCGATGGCGTGACGGGTGCCTGTGGCTTCGGCAAGTTCGCGCTCAAAGGCTTCAACCTCCTCGCCGCCTATGTAGCGGCCGGCGGTGATGATGCGTTGCGCGGCCTCGGTGAGCTGCGGCATAAGCGGAGCGTTGACCGTCTGCAGGTCAAGAAACGGATAGCGCACCTTGCCGCTCATATCTTATCCTGAGTGAGTTGTTTGAACGTATCATAGCTCCGCACGTAATCTTCTTCGGAATAGGGCTCGGATGTGAGCACCAGGCTGACCGAGCCCGACGAGAAGTTGTTGAGCTCGCGCCATATTCCGGCCGGTATGTAAAGGGCCTTGTAGGGGCGGTTGAGCGTGAACGTGCGGCGTTCCGCTCCGTCATCGAGCACCACGTCGAAGGCGCCGCTGGCCGCCACTATCAGCTCCTGGGCCAGATGGTGGCTGTGGCCTCCGCGCTCGCTGTCGCCCGGCACGTCGTAGAGGTAAAACACGCGCCTGACCTGAAACAGCGCCCCGCCGCTGTTTTCAACCACCGTCAGCGAGCCGTTTTCGTGGCGATGGCGGGGCAGCTCGATGATGCGACACTGCTCCAGGCGCGAACGCTTATGAGCCAAACTCCCGTGCATAGTCCTGAAAGTCTTCTATATAGTCCGTGGGGTCGTAGAGCGTGGAGCTCAGTATCATGGCAACGGAATTGGTGCTGAAATTCTCGAGCGAGCGCCATGTGCCGGGGGGCACGTGCAGCCCGTAGTAGCTGCGGCTCATATGGTAGGTTGACCGTGTGCCGTCGGGGGCGGCCGTAATCACGTCGAAGCTGCCGCTGAGCGCCACTATCAGCTCCTCGGCCCGGCGGAAGGCATGGCCGTGGCGCAGTTTTCCACCCGGCACGTCGTAGATCCAATATGCGCGTGCTATCTCAAACGGGCAGCAGTCAGCGCCGTTCTGAATGAACGAAAGATTCCCTCTCGGGTCTTCCCGGCGGGGAATTTCAAGAATCTCAGCCTGGCGAGCCGTAGCCATCAGTCTAATGTGTCAACTATAGCCGTGATGTCGTTGAAAATATCGTCGACCGAGCCTGAGCCCTTTACCGGATGATATGCGTTGCGCTCGCTGTAGTAGGCCTTCAGCGGTTCGGTCTGACGGCGATATACCTCAAGGCGCTTTGCAATGGTGGCGGCATTGTCGTCGGAGCGGCCGCTGGCTATGCCCCGCTTTATCAGGCGGTCGGTCAGCTCTTCTTCGGGCACTTCAAGCCCCACTACGCCATGCACCCGGGTGCCGCGCTTCTCAAGAATCTTGTTGAGCGCCTCGGCCTGCGGAATGGTGCGGGGAAATCCGTCGAATATCACTCCTTTGGCCTCGGGATGGGCATCGAGCTCGTGTTCGAGTATGTCGAGCATCAGTTCGTCGGGAATCAGATTCCCTTTTGAGATGAAACTGTCGGCCACCCGGCCCAGTTCGGTGCCGCGTGTGATGTGGTCGCGGAGCAGTTCGCCGGTTGAGATATGGTGCAGCCCGTAGCGGTCAATCAGCCGTTCGCTCTGAGTGCCCTTGCCGCTTCCGGGCGCTCCGAAAATCACGATATTCATGGCTATATGTTTGTTTAATCGTTAATCAATGCAGTTTATTCAGCCTCGGTGCTGAGCACGTAGATATCCTTGAGATTGCGGGCCATGCCGTCGATGTCGAGTCCATAACCGATGATGAACTTCGACGGAATGGTAAAGCCCACATAATCGGGGCTGAGCGGAATCTGCAACGCGTCGGGCTTGAACAGCAGGGTTGCCACCTTCACCTCGGCCGGCTCCATCCCCTTGAGGTCTTCGAGAAAGTGGGCCATGGTGCGGCCGGTGTCGATGATATCTTCCACCACAATCACGTGACGGCCCTTGACCGGTTCGGTAAGCCCCACTACCTGGCGCACGGTGCCCGTGGACTCCGTGCCGCTGTAGCTCTGCAGGCGCACGAATGCAATCTGCGCGTCGGTGTCGAGGTTCATGAACAGCTCTGATGCAAAAGGAAATGCGCCGTTGAGCACGCACACAATCAGAGGGTTCCTGTCCTTATATTCCTCCGAAACCTCTTTTGCGATAGCCTTGACTCGCTCCGAGATTTGCTCTGAGGTGATGAATGGCTTAAAAGTCAGCCCGTTGTATGTTACTGTTTTCATTGCTGTGCAAATATTTTCGCAAATTTACGCAAATTCCTCCAATCGTGCAACCCCGGCCGAGAACGTTCCGCTCCATAAATTTTTTGCAGAGTCTGCTGTATTATCATGAAAATAGGTGTGAAGGAGGGAAAATTTGGGGTGGGAAGTGATTTTGTCGGGCGAAAATTGGGGAAAATTCGTCAGTAAGTGTTAACTTTGCAACGTGATGGATAGTAATCAGACTCCTGTTCCCGATATTTCGGTGGTGGTTCCGCTCTATAACGAGGCGGAGTCGCTGCCCGAGCTCGCAGAGTGGATTGAGCGGGTTATGCGCGCAAACGACTTCAGCTATGAGGTGATTTTCGTCAACGACGGTTCGACCGATTCCTCGTGGGCCGAAATCAAGCGGCTGGCGCAGACCAACCCCTGCATAAGCGGCATTTCGTTCAGACGCAACTATGGCAAGAGCCCGGCTCTCTACGAGGGCTTCAAGGCCGCGAAGGGGCGCGTGGTAATCACTATGGATGCCGACCTGCAGGACTCGCCCGACGAGATTCCCGAGCTCTACGGCATGATTGTCAACGATGGCTATGATCTGGTGAGCGGCTGGAAGCGCAAGCGCTACGACCCGCTGAGCAAAACCATTCCGACAAAGCTCTTCAACGCCACGGCGCGCCGGGTCAGCGGCATTAAGAATCTTCATGACTTCAACTGCGGCCTCAAGGCTTATCGCAACGAGGTGGTGAAGCACATAGAGGTTTATGGCGACATGCACCGCTATATTCCCTATCTGGCCAAGAATGCCGGATTCGTGAAGATTGGCGAGAAGGTGGTGAAGCACCAGGCGCGCAAGTATGGCTCGACGAAGTTCGGGCTCGACCGCTTTGTCAATGGCTATCTCGACCTGATTACGCTATGGTTCACGTCGAAGTTCGGCGGGAAGCCGATGCACTTTTTCGGCCTCGGCGGGTCGCTGATGTTTCTGCTCGGTTTGTTGTCGGCTGTCGGGGTGGGGGCCTGGAAGCTGTGGAAGATGCACCATGGGCTGCCATACACGTTGGTGACCGACTCGCCATACTTCTATCTGGCGCTGACCATGATGATTCTCGGCAGCCAGTTCTTTCTGGCGGGGTTTGTGGGCGAACTCGTGGCGCGCAACTCTCCGCGGCGTAATGAATATGAGATTTCCGAACGTATATGAGGCGGGCGGCTGAGGTGGTTTGTGCAATAGTGGCGGCGGCCATGGCGGGCGGGTGCTCGTCCGACGGCTGCACCAACAATCAGAACGCCATACCCATGGCCGGATTTTACGACTCGGCCACCGGCGACCCCCTGACCATCACCGGCCTGAGCGTGAGCGGGGTCGACGCTCCTAACGACTCGCTGCTGCTCTCTCCGGGCAATAATGCCCACCAGGTGTGGCTGCCGTTTCGCGGCACCAGGGATGAAACGGCGTTCCGCTTCACGTCGGGCACCGTGTCCGACGTGGTGACGTTTCACTACGACTCCTACCCCTACTTCGAGGGCGAGGACTGCGGTGCCATGTGGCGCTACGTCATCACCGACGCCACCTGTTCGGGTCAGTTCATCGACTCGGTGAAGATTACCGACCCGGTCATAACCAATATTGAGCGTGAACGCATAATGATATTCATGACGCTGCCCGAAACCGACCCCGACGACTGATATGAGGCGCTTGTTAGGCATATTGATTCTATCGGCCATGGTGGTGGCCGGCATGTTGGCCCAGAACCGCAGGGTCACGCCGGTGGTGCCCGTCACGTCGCGCCCTCAGCCTGCCGTCAGGCAGAAAAAGCAGCAGAACCCCGGGGAGCTGAAGCACTCTACGCGCCCTGAGTCGGTGGTGGAGATGACCGACGACCTTGGCAACAGCCTTTTCCTCGACACAATCAGCGGCAACGAGTGGGTCGACTCCATCGCCCTGGCGCAGCCTAAGGTGATAGGCAACGTATATCCCCTCTGGGATGCCGTGAGCGCCGGCGTTGACCTTTGGCCGGCCTTAGGGCGCGCGCTCGGCCAGAAGCAGGGCATCGGCGGCCTGTGGTGCCGGCTCAGCCTCCACAACCGCTACTTCCCTACGGTCGAAGCCGGAGTCAGTTCCGCCGCCACCACCCCCTCGGGCATGAATTTCACCTATCGCCAGAAGCTTGCGCCTTATTTCAAGGTGGGCATTGACTATAACTTCTTCTATAACAGCAATCCGAACTATCAGATATATGCTTTGCTGCGCTACGGGATAACCCGGTTTTCGTATGATGTGACCGATGCCACGCTGGGCAACGGTTATTGGCAGGACCACGAAACGGTTGACCTGCCGCGACAGACGACCACCACCGGATATCTTGAGCTCGGTGCCGGCATACTCGTGCATCTGACCGGGCCGCTTTCCGCCGGATGGAATATCCGTTATCACAGGGTGCTGCACCGCAGTGCCGAGACCTACGGCGAGCCGTGGGCCATTCCCGGCTACGGCACCCGTCAGAGCAGTCTGGGAGTGCAGCTCTCGCTCGTCTACACCATTCCGCTTCATCCCCCCGTTTCAAACCCGAACATAGATACTGACAAAAAGCAATGAAAACCTCCATCTACCTTGCCCTTGCGCTGGCTGCCGCCTCAGGCGCCTCGGCCGCAGACGCTCCCTTGTGGCTTCGCGACGTGAAGATTTCGCCCTCGGGCACTGAGATTGCCTTTACGTATAAAGGCGACGTTTACGTGGTGCCGGCCACCGGCGGCCGCGCCACGCGCCTCACTTCCACTCCATCCGACATCGAAACGTCGCCCGTGTGGAGCCCCGACGGCAAGCGGCTGGCCTTTGCAAGCACCCATCATGGCTCTAACGATGTATTCACGGTCAATGCCGACGGTTCGGGCCTCAGGCGCCTCACCTCATTCTCGCAGGATGAGATTCCCGAGGCGTTCAGCCCCGACGGTAAGCTGATATATTTCTCGGCCGCCATACAGGACCCCGCCGCAAGCGCCGCTATGCCTTCGGGCCGGCTCACCGAGCTATACACCGTGCCGGCCGACGGCGGTGCGGTGAATCAGGTGCTGGCCACTCCCGCCCGCAATGTCAGCTTCGCCCCCGATGGCTCCTATTTCGTTTATCAGGACGTGAAAGGCCTTGAAAACGAATGGCGCAAGCACCACACCTCGTCGGTGACCCGCGGCCTGTGGAAGTACGACCTGAAGTCGGGCAAGCACACGCCGCTCGTCGACCATGCCGGCGAAGACCTCTGGCCCGTGGTGTCGGCCGATGGAGCCGACCTGCTGTTTCTCAGCGAGCGCTCGGGCGGGTCGATGAACGTGTATAAGGTGCCGATGGCCGATACCGGTGCGGAACCTCAGGCCCTGACGGCGTTCAAGGGGCATCCGGTCCGCTTCCTCTCGCAGGGAGCCAACGGCCTGATGGCTTTTGGATTCGACGGCGAGATATACACCATGCAGCCGGGCGGAAAGCCGGCAAAAGTGGCCATCGACATAATCGACTCTGACTATCAGGCACCGGGTTTTGTCAGCTTCAGCTCGGGCGCACGCGATGCCGTGCCCTCGCCCGACGGCAAGCAGATTGCCTTCGTGCATCGCGGCGACATATTCGTGACCTCTGTGGAGTATAACACCACCCGGCAAATCACCGACACACCGCAGGCCGAGAGTTCGCCTTCATGGGCCGACGGCGGCCGCACGCTCTATTACGTCAGCGACCGCGATGGTCATAAAGACCTATATATGACCGAAATGACTCGCGAGGCCGACCCCGACATGGTGCATGCCAACGCCCTCAAGGAGAGCCGCGTGCTCCCGGCCAAGAAGGGCGTTGAGCGCAGCCGCGCGAAGACCAGCCCCGACGGCTCGAAGCTCGCGTTCATTCAAAACCGCAACGAGCTGATGGTGCTCGACCTGACCTCGAAAAAGGTGACCAGGCTGGCCGATGGCAAGCTCAATCCCGAGCGCGACGACGCCATTCAGTTCAGCTGGAGCCCCGACAATAACTGGATTGCGTTTACCTGCGTGCCTCATCATCATTCGCCCTATTACGACGTAGCCTTGGTAAATGCCGACGGCAACACGCCCGAAATAACTTACGTAACCGAGACCGGCTACTTCGAGGAGGCTCCCGTATTCACCCCCGATGGCACGGCAATCATATGGCTCAGCGAGCGCTACGGCATGCGCAACCATGCTTCGTGGGGCACTCAGTATGACGTAATGGCGGCATATCTGACCCGCGAGGCCCACGATAAGGCGCGCCTGACCGAAGAGGAGCTCGCCCTTTTCAAGAAGGCCGACAAAGACAAGAAGGCCGACGAAAAAAAGACTGACGACAAGTCGGCCTCTCAGCCGAAAGAGCCGATGAAGGTGGAGCGCGACGGCCTGCAGGACCGCATCCGCCGGCTCACGCCCCACAGCTCGTCGCTGGCATCGGCCGCAGTGAGCAAGGATGGCGAGAAGCTCTACTACGTAAGCTCGGGCGAGAACGGATATGACCTCTGGAGCAAAGACCTGCGCAAGGGCGACGTGAAGACCGTTGGCAACATAGGCAAGAGCGCCGCCGACCTCATTGCGCTCGGCGACAATCTGTTCATCCTCTCTCCGTCGGTAATGAAGTCGATGGCCTTCGCCGGCGAGAAGATGAAAAACATATCGTACTCCGGACGCCAGAAAATCGACCGTGCGGCCGAGCGCGACTATATGCTCGAATACGTGCGCACCGAAGAGGGCGAACGGTTCTACACGCCAACCATGCACGGAGTTGACTGGAACGCGCTGGTTGACCACTACCGCAAGTTCCTGCCCCACATCAATAATAACGCCGACTTCTCCGAGATGCTTTCCGAGCTTCTCGGCGAGCTCAACGTGAGCCATACCGGCAGCGGCTACCGCCCGGGCCGTGGCGTTGACGAGGCTTCGGCCAATCTGGGCCTGCTATATGACCTGACGTATGCCGGCCCGGGGCTGAAAGTGTCGGAGGTGGTGAGCGGCGGTCCGCTCGACCGCGCCGACTCGGCCGTGAAGCCCGGCGATGTCATCACGGCCATTAACGGCGACGTGATAACTGCCGGTACCGACTTCTCCACCCTGCTCAACGGCATGGTGGGCAAGCCCGTGCTGATTAAGGTAAACGACGACGTGGAGCAAGTGGTCAAGCCCATATCGCAAAGCTCCATGAATTCGCTGCTCTATAGCCGCTGGGTCAAGCGCAACGCAGCTAAGGTGGATTCGCTGAGCAACGGGCGCCTCGGCTACGTTCACATCCAGTCGATGGCCGACCCTTCGTTCCGCACCATGTATGCCGACGTGCTCGGCAAGTACAACGACCGCGAGGGCATCGTTATCGACACCCGCTGGAATGGCGGCGGCCGCATGCATGAGGATATCGAAGTGCTCTTCTCCGGCCAGAAATACCTGACACAGAAGGTGCGCGGCGAGGTAACCGCCACCATGCCGTCGCGCCGGTGGAACAAACCGAGCATCATGCTCATATGCGAGGCCAACTATTCAAACGCCCACGGCACCCCCTGGGTGTATTCTCACCGGAAGCTTGGCAAACTCGTGGGCATGCCCGTGCCCGGCACCATGACGTCGGTTAACTGGGTGGACCTCCAGGACCCCACCATGTATTTCGGCATCCCCGTAATCGGCTATGAACTGCCCGACGGCACGTATCTCGAAAATACGCAGCTCGAGCCCGACATCAAGGTGGCCAACACTCCCGAGCGGCTTGCCGCCGGCATCGACGACCAGCTCGAAGCCGCCGTGCGTGCCCTCCTCGAGTCGCTCTGATTCCCGTCAGCCGAAAGCCTCTCACCGCGCAAAGTTTCACGATTATTCCGGCGGCAACTATTTCGTTTCGATATCTACTGACGAACGAAAGTGCCATCCCGGAATAATCGGGGGGAGGGCGGTCATGTCAGAGCGACAGGCGTAGGCGGACGTAGGAGGCGAGCAGGGCGGCGAGGTTGTCGGTCGACATCATGGCGGAGTTGACGGTGAGGTCGTAGGTCGTGGCGGCGCCCCATGCGCGGTCGGTGTAGAAGTTATAGTAGCCGGCGCGGAGTTTGTTGATTTTGCGCACCAGGGCGCGTGCCTCGCTTTCCGAAGCGCGTTCGCCGCGGCTGAGCAGACGCCTGACGCACTGGTCTTCGGGGGCATGGATGAAGATGTTGATGCAGCGCGGGTGTTCGCGCAGCACGTAATCGGCCGTGCGCCCCACTATGACGCAGCTCTTCGTGGCTCCGAGCTCGCGAATCATGTCGCTTTGGGCGCGATAAACCGAGTCGTCGCCGATGTAGCCGCTCATCTGCCCGATGCCGAGCAGGCTGTAGCTCAGCATGGCGCCGCCGAAGAGCGACGGCGAGCGTTCATCGTCGCGTTCGAGTATCTCGGGCAGCAGCCCCGACTTTTTAGCGGCGTCGGTGAGCAGGCGTTTGTCGTAGAAGTCAACTCCGAGCAGTTCGGCGAGTTTGCGGCCTATTTCGCGGCCGCCGCTGCCCATCTGGCGTCCTATGGTGACGATGAAGTTATCCATTGATGGCCTGGTTGAGTTGATCGAGCGCCTGCTTGAGCACCGGGCGGGGGAAGCCCACGTTGAGCCTCATGTGGCCGAAGCCTTCGGCGCCGAACATCGTGCCGTCGTTGAGCGCCAGTTTGGCCTTTTTTACGAACAGGTCGACCAGTTCCTGCTGTGTTTTCAGTCCGAGCCCGCGGCAGTCGAGCCACACCAGAAACGATGCCTGCGGCCTCACCGGGCGGATTTGCGGCAGGTATTGCCGGCAATAGTCTTCAACGAAGCGCACGTTGTCTTCAACGTAAGCCACCATCTGCTTGCGCCAGGCCTCGCCCTCGTCGGTAAAGGCGGCCATGGTGGCTATCGGGGCGAATATGTCGGGCTCGTTGAGCTCGTTGGCTTCGAGCCAGCCGTAGAATTTATTGCGGATGGTTTCGTCGGGCACTATGGCGAAGGAGCTCACTATGCCGGCTATGTTGAAGGTTTTCGACGGGGCCTGGAACGTAATCGAGCATTTGGCCGCTTTGTCGGATACGGTGGCGAACGGTATGTGTTTGTGGCCCCACAGGGTCATGTCGCAGTGAATCTCGTCGGAAATTACCAGGATACCGCGCGAGTGGCAGAAGTCGGCGAGCCGTTCAAGGGTTTCGCGCGGCCATACGATGCCTGCGGGGTTGTGGGGATTGCAGAGAATCAGGAGTTTGCACTTCGGGTCGGCAACTTTTTCAAGATTGTCGAAGTCCATGGCGTATGTGCCGTCGGGCAGCTCGCGCAGCGGGTTCATCACCACCTCGCGGTGGTTGGCGAGCGGAGTGAGGCGGAACGGGTGGTAGACCGGCGGCTGGATTATCACCTTTTCGCCGGGGGCCACGAATACGTTGATGGCCATGCCGATGCCTTTCACTATGCCGGGAATGTAGGTGAGCCATTCGGGGCGCACTTCCCAGCCGTGGCGGTTTCTCACCCAGTCGATGAGCGTCTGGCGATAGCGGGGATTTTCGGCCGTGTAGCCGAATATGGGGTGGTCGAGCCGGCGGCGCATCGCTTCGATGATGAAGTCGGGGGTGGCGAAGCTGTTGTCGGCAATCCAGAACGGCATTATGTCGTTGGCGCCGAAATATTGTTCAAGGCGCTCAATTGCCATGGCGCCGGTGCCGGAGCGGTCGATTATTTTGTCGAATTCACTCATTTTGTGAAGCTTATTGAAGCAGCTGCTTCGAATATGTGAGCTTGATTTTTGCTTTTTCAGGCAGAATCTCCACCATCGACGGCAGGGCCACCATGGGCGATATGCCGCTGAGGGTGGGGGTTGACGAGCCGCCGTAGTAATAGTCGTAGTAGTATGACGACGAGGTGTTTTCGGTAACCATGGCCACCGGAGTGAGCGTGAAGGTATAGTCCTCGGGTTTAAGCTCTTCTTTCTCTAAGGCGTCAATCAGATATGCGCGCAAGTCGCCGAAAGTGTAGGTCATCGTGGGGTAGTCGAGGGTGGCCACGAACGACGTGACATTGTCGGGCAGCTGATTCTCGGCGAAAAACTTGTCTTTATCCTTGCTCAGCACCATCAGCAGGTAGCCGGGCGGATTGATGCCCCGGCCGTTGGCAATCGAGTCGCAGGGGAGCTGAAAGGTCATGGTGTTGATTACCGACAGAGTTCCGTCGGTCGTAGCATGATAGGAGTCGATAATCTGGCTGATGGGGAATGTCATCTCGATGTCGCGCCCGGCCGGGCTGAGCAGCACCGCGCGCCCCTCGTCGGCCATGGCCGTTATCCGGTCGGATATTTCGAGCGATATGTCGGTGTTGGCCACCATTTCCGGCGCCGTGGCCATATAATACGCATAATGGTAGGTGGTCGAATCCACCTCCACGCCTTGCGAGTTGGCCAGACGCTGATGCTTGTGGTAATACATCATCATGCGGGTGTCGGTGATGCGGGTCACCCGGCCGCTGCCGTAGGAGTGGCGCACGTAGATGCCCGGAAAGTATTGGGCAAAGGCGTTGGGGTCGTTGAAGAGTTCGGGGTCGGCCTTGTACTTATTGAACAGGTCGATGCCGAACTGGCGGGGCAGCGCCGCGTAGGCGAAGCGATAGGCGCTTGCCGCCACGGTGTCGTTGACGCTCACGCCCACTGCGGTAAACACTCCCGAGCCCAGCGGTGCCTCGGCGTTGAAATAGCCGTCGGGGTTGAAGTCGGAGTAGATGGGATAGGGGAGCTGACGGGTAAGCGGCAATACGTCGAAGCCTATCGGGGCGAGCGAGTCGCCCACGAAGCCGGCCTTTTCAAACACCAGCTGCACCTTCACCGAGTCGATGGTTTCGGGCGTGACGCCGACGGTGTCGATGGCGTTCGACGGAAACAGCTGGGCCACGTAGTCGGCGCGCAGGGTGCCGTATTCGGGGGCGCGTATGGCTCCGAGCAGCTGCGTGGTGGTGCGCGACTGCACCTTGGGGTTGAGAATCGAGCGGGCGCTGATTGTGAACGATGAGTCGATTACCACCGTGAAGCGGTCTGACACCATCGATGCGCCCGGCAATTCGGTCAGATCCGTATCCTGATCGCATGCCGTGGTGCCCGCAAGCAGTGCGGCGGCAGCAATGGTAGAGATGAGTAGCTGTTTCATTTCTTTTGCGTGAGAATTGACGCGTAGAAGTCGGTTAGCTCAGGGCCGTGGTCTTCGAAGCTGCCGGGATGGGCAAGGAACGGCTTGCCGGTCTTCTCGGCATATTCAATGAGCTCGGAGCTCACGGTGTCGTCGCCGGCAATGATTGCGTCGGCATGGTCTATTGCCAGGCGGTTAAGGGCAAAATGGTTTATCTCTTTGTTTTTGATGGCCGACAGGTTGCGGTCGGCTATGCCGTCGCTGCGCAGCTGCTTGTAGGCCTTGGGGTTGAGGGGGGCTGCGAGGGTGTCGGCGTCGGAGGTGAGGGTATAGACGATTTTCGCCTTGCGGAATGCGGGGTCGTCGTTAAACACCCGCTTCAGATACACCGGCATCATCGCCGTGAGCCATCCCGTGCAGTGGATTATCACCGGGTCCCAGCGCAGTTTCTTGACGGTTTCGGCCACTCCGCGCACGAAGAATACGGCGCGCTCATCGTTCTCCTCGGGGGTGGTGGCCGTTTCGAGTATCCCCTCGGGGTGGGGATGGCGTTCGAAGTAGTCGTCGTTGTCGATAAAGTACACCTGCATGCGGGTGGTCTGCATGGTGGCCACTTTGATTATGAGCGGATGGTCGGTATCGTCGATGACTATATTCATACCCGACAGACGAATCACCTCATGGAGCTGATTGCGCCGCTCGTTTATGTTGCCGTATTTAGGCATAAACAGGCGAACCTCATAACCTGCCTCCTGCGCCTTGCGCGGCAGCACGTTCGACAGGGTTGACAGCGGAGTGTCAGGCAGGTACGGGGTGACTTCCTGCGATATGAAAAGCATTTTCGGTTGGCTCATGGACGGGTGTTCGTAAGCTATATATAAATATATGATTCAGACGGCAAATTTACGAAATTATTTCAAGAAAACAAAATCTGCCTCAGCGGTGTTATATTATCAAAACGTTAAACTATTTAAAAGTACAAACAACTATGATTAACAACGCAACAACTTCATTCTGGGGTCAGACCCGCGCGTGGTGGGCAGTGCTCCTTGTCGGTATCCTGATGGTGATAGCAGGATTCGCTTATTGGTTTTTCCCCGCAATCGGCTATGCCGTTGCTTCGGTGCTGTTCGGCTGGATGCTGATTGCAGCCGGCGTGGTGCAGCTCGTTATCAGTGCGGGTGAACACAGGCCTCGCGGCTGGGGCTGGTGGCTTGCCGGCGGCGTGATCGACATGTTCATCGGTTTCATGCTGGTTCGCAGCGTCACTCTTGCCGAGGCAGTCTTCCCCTACTTCATTGCGATTGTATTCATTTTCTGGGGTGTAAGCGCACTGGTGGGTTCCGTCAATTCCCGTGCCCGCAAGCACTGGTGGCTGCAGCTCATCAACGGTGTCCTGCTCCTGCTCATCGGCTTCTTCTTCCTTGAGGCAGGTTATCTGGCCAACATGGTCAACGTCAGCTTCCTCACCTCGCTCGCCTTCATCTACTGGGGCTTCACCCTGGCCATGGGCAGCTACGACATGAAGCCGGCTCCCACTGCCGGCGCCGCCGAATAACTCTCCGAAACGACCTAAAGAATCGGCCATTTAGCCTCGAGCTAAATGGCCGATTCGCTATGCTTAGCTGCTGAATTGCTGCTTTGAACTATTGTTAGAAATAATCTAAATCAATTCAGCCATCTTTTGCCCTTGGTGTCATAAATTTTTGCACCGGCAGTAAACGACCCGTTTGCGTTACTTACAACGATTCCGGCCTTTACATACCCGCTATTATCAATCTTGGTAGAATAATTAAATGATGCGGATGTTGCTGTAGAACTTAATTTAGTGTCTTGCCACTCTTCAGCATAAGGATTCCAAACTCGTAATACAATTTCTGTCGCTTTGCCGTAGCCAGAGCCGCTTGAGTTCCTCCAACGTAAAGTCATAGTGTTGCCGCTGACTGTGCAACTTTCATAGGTATATGCGGGAGAGAAGGCTTCATCGTTGCTGGCTGATGTGTATTTTGCATATTCGCTAAAAGCACTTTCTCCGGCGCTATTGACTGCTTTAACTTTATAGTATGCAGAAGCTCCATTTGTAGGAGCATTTGAATCGCTATATCCATATTGAGCATATGAAGTTTCTCCAATTTTTGAATAACTCCCATTTGCTGAGGTGCTTTTGTAGATATAGTATGAAGTTGCGTTGTTTACTGTGTTCCAGCGAACTCTGACATCAGGTATGTAGGCGTTGCCCTCATTTGAGACGCGGACGCCTGTCGGTGCTGAAGGCTTTTGCTGTGAGCTACTACCGCTACCACCGCCTGAGTTGTCGTTGCCACCTGAGTTGTCGTTGCCTCCGTCTGGGTTATCGTTGCCTCCGCCGGAGTTATACGAAACAGATACTTCCTTAGAGGCTTCTGATGCATAATAGCTTGAGGGTGAGGTGCGATGTATGGACTTGACTGTGTAATAATTATAACCGTTTGAGGGATATTTGTCTACTGCGGAGTTGCCAGTGACAATTCCGGAATTTCCGACATACCCTAAACTTACTTCTACTCCATTTGATCGCCGGTTTATTATGTAACCGTCAACGTAGTCATCGTTTACAGGCGTCCAAGAAATTTCCACACCAGAAGCGACTATCCTTGCTGAAACATTTGTTGGAGGAGCGAGTTTTGAGCTATTTGAAGATGGTGCATACGGTTCGTCATCATTGTCTGTTGAGCATGAATAAATTATGGTTAGACATAGGCATGACCAAAATATTAGACAGGAGTTTTTTATTACTTTGAACATTGTTTATCAAAAAAACTGTTATTGTGATGGTTTAATTTTGTCGAAGCTGCTAATGTTAAGACACAAAAAAAGCGCGGACAAACTCGGTTTATCTGTATCTGAGGTCTTCGACTACCTACCATCCAAATAAACGAGTAAAGCCCACGCCTATGACGTGAGCATTTTCGCTTTACTCCTGGATGGTTTGAAATTGTCGAAGTTTCAGATACCAGATTCTGCAAAAACGCTTTTTCCTATTCTATGGTGCTTAACTAAACTTGGTCCTTTATTTCATTGGCATTTTTATTTTGGTTTTTCATGAGCAAAGTTATAAAAAAAATTCTGATTGACAAAGCTAAAACAAAATCTGTTATGAATCCGTTAGATTCGTTGTTTGATGACCTTGCTGTGTAAAATGAAGAAATTTTGAACAAAATGTTAGCGAAATCAATTTTTTGTTGTATCTTTGTAATCTGCAAAGATTAAACTTTTGCATAATGTCGGAGTCAGATATAAACAACCGCATGATGCAAATTGTTACTGAACTATAACTAAACAGAAAGGCCAACAGCAATGAAAGCAACGAATCTACGCAGCCGGTTTCTCCTTTTGGGCGCCTGCACTCTGCTCTCAGTCTCGGCCGGGGCGCAGAGCTATTACGATGACGACATCTACTTCGACGAGTCTGCCGCAAAGAAAGAGGCGAAGAAGGCAGCCGAGAAGCGCGCGGCCAATTCGGCCGCGACAGCCACATATAGTGTGGCCGCAACAACGTATTCGGGCTCTGACAGGAATGTCGACGAATATAACCGCCGCGGCAGCTACAAGCCGGTGAAGGAGCAGTCGGCCGACCTGGGCGATAACTTCAGCTACACCCGCCGCATCGAGGCGTTTCATAACCCCGACATAGTTGTCGCCTCAAACGATAACGACCTGATTTACTACTATAACTATGCCAACGATGAACTGGCCGACGTGAACGGCTATTCGTCGCCCACCACCATAAATATTTACGTGGATAATTCCGACCCCTGGGATAACTTCTGGAGCCCCTACTATTATCCGTCGGCATGGTCGTGGGCCTGGCGCCCGGCTTATTACAATCCCTGGTGGAGCTATAACTACACGTGGGGCTACGGTCCGTCGTGGAGCTGGAACTGGAACTGGGGTCCGTCGTGGAACTGGGGCTGGAACTGGGGCCCGTCGTGGAGCTGGGGATGGGGCTGGAACCACGGATGGCATCATCCGCATCCCGCACCCTGGCCTTCGTGGAATCACCGTCCGGGCCATATGGCGGGAGTGGGCGCAAGCGGCACCCCCGGCCGGCCTTTGACCAACGTGACGCGTCCGGGCACCCGCCCGTCGGGCACTCACCCTGTGGTGACCTCATCGGGGCGCCGTCCGTCGGGAGTATCGTCTTCGTCAACGGCCGCTTCAACCGGTCGCCGTCCGGGCAATACCGGCAGCTCATATAACCCCGCCAATGCCACTCGTCCGGTCAACGCCGAAAGCACCGCAACCGGCCGCGGCGGCACCCGCAGGGCCTCCTCGACCACCACTACTACCGTCAACCAGTCGGGCAGCTACGGCGGAGTGCGCACCAACTACGGCTCGGGCACATCGACCACCTCCGGCCGGGTAAATACCGGCACCACCCGCACATCTACCCGCAGCACCTCTACCTCCGGTTCATCCGGTTCAGCAGGCACGCGCAGCGGCTACAATTCGGGCTCGTCATCGTCGGTCCGCACCAACAGCAGCAGCTCGCGCGGCAGCTTCAACACCGGCGGCAGCAGCTCGTCGGGTTCGCGCGGCAGCATGGGAGGCGGCAGCAGCCGCAGCTCAGGCGGCGGTGGCGGCGGTGGCAGAAGCACCGGCGGCCGTCACTGAAAAATCCCAGGCTCATTCTCCTCTCTCCCTCTTTACTCTGACTTCTCTCCACCCTCCACCCTCCACTCTCCACCCTCCACTTCTCACCAACCATTCTGAGTCAAAAAAATGAAAAATCACGTTATTTTAACGGCAATACTCGCACTCGGTGCTGCTTCGTCGGCCGTGGGTCAGGGCGCTACCGATGCATTCTCGCTTTCGCAAACCCAGCTGCGTGGCACTGCCCGCTATCTGGCCATGGGCGGCGCTTTCGGCGCCCTTGGCGGCGATTTATCCACCCTTAACCAGAATCCTGCCGGCATCGGAGTGTATCGCAGCAGCGAAATCGGCGCCACGCTCGACGTTGACATGCAGCGCACCACGCTCAACACCGGTGTCAACCCCTACACCCACACCCAGACCCGCGCAGCCTGCAATAACTTCGGCTATGTCGGCTCGGTAAGGACCGGCTCTGCCCTGATGCCTTTCTTTCAGTGGGGCGTGACCTACAACCGCGTGAACTCATTCGAACGCTATTATCGCGGATATTTCCCCCGGATCGACACTTCGTGGAGCAACTATGTGGCCAATCTGTCGACCGGTCTGCCCTCCGGCATCGGCGCGTCCGGCCCTTATAACGGCGGTTTGCTCGGCACGGAGAGCTACGACCCCTTCTTCGATTCCGACCTGCCCTGGATTTCGTCTTTGGCCTTCAACACGATGCTCATCAACCCCAGCCCTTATCAGCAAGGCACAATGCAGGAATACGTTGGCCTGTATAAAGAAGGGTCGAGCGCCGACGCCCAGGTTGAGGTGCGCGAGAAGGGCTACGTCGACGAATATTCAATCAACTTCGGCGGCAACTTCGCCAACACGGTTTACTGGGGTCTCGGATTCGGCATTACCGACCTGAGCTTCATCCAATGGAGCTATTACGACGAGCAGGTGTCGGACGCACTGGTGCCCAATGGCAATGACAGCGGACTGGTCAACGGCGCCGCCGAGTGGGGTATCGAAAACTACCGCACCGTGAGCGGTACCGGATTCAACGTGAAGTTCGGTCTTATTTTCAAACCGGTAAATGAGTTCCGTATCGGTCTGGCCATTCATTCGCCTACGTGGTATAACCTCAACTGCTCGAGCAACGCCTGGGTTGACTATGGCATCGGCCGGATAGAGAGCGACGGCTATTATACCTACGACAGCCAGGTCGACAAAAACGACTATGCCACCACCACCGAGGGCTACTGGAGCCGCAAGCTCAAAACCCCGTGGCGCTTCATGGCGTCGGCGGCAGGGGTGGTCGGCGGCCGGTTCATCCTGTCGGCCGACTATGTCTACGAGGCATATCCCGACATGACCGTGGGCGACGATGCCGGCACGTTTGCCGACATCAGCGGCGACGTAAAGCAATACTATCAGGCCTCTAACGAACTGCGCCTGGGCGCGGAGGTGCGCGTGACGCCTCGCTTCAGCCTGCGTGCCGGCTACGGCTATAAGTCTACGGCCGCCAAGCCCGATGCCCGCAACGGCTATGACTACGTCTACACCTCGGGCACTCAGTCGATTTACGAGTTTTCGGGCAAACGTCAGAACTTCTCGTTCGGTCTGGGCTACAACTTCGGCTCGGTATATCTCGACGCAGCCTATGTGCACACCACGCAGACCAACGAGTGGGATGCATTCTCGCCCTCGCCCCGCGCCAACAATGGCGATGCTGAATATGCTCTTGCGACAAATGCCGCCTATGGTCCTCACGCCCAGCTGACCGACACCCATAACCGCCTCGTCTTCACTCTTGGATTTAAGTTCTGAGAAGTGGAGGGTGGAGAGTGGAGAGTGGAGAGTGGAGAGTGGAGAGTGGAGAGAGGAGAGAACAGGCCCACCCATAACCGCTCTCCACCCTCC
>CAYUFQ010000007.1:0-24479 GCA_964444045.1 uncultured Bacteroides sp. | reverse complement strand
TGACCTCAACGGCTATCCGCTCAACATCACCAACCTGGTCAAGGAACTCGACGGCACCTGCTACGTGACCCGCGAGTCGGTCCACACCCCGGCAGCCGTGCGCAAATGCAAGGCAGCCATCCGACAGGCCTTCATCAACACACGCGAAAAGCGGGGCACCTCGTTCATAGAAATCGTGTCGACCTGCAACAGCGGCTGGAAAATGTCGCCCGAAAAGGCCAACAAGTGGATGGAAGAGAATATGTTTGAAAAATATCGTCCAGGCGAAATCAAGAACACAGTAAAATGACTCAGGAAATCATCATAACCGGATTCGGCGGCCAGGGCGTGCTGTCAATGGGCAAGATTCTGGCATATGCCGGCCTGCTCGACAATCTCGAAGTATCGTGGATGCCCAGCTACGGGCCCGAACAGCGAGGCGGCACGGCCAACGTCACCGTGATTCTCAGCGACGAACCGATTTCATCGCCCGTGCTCGACAAATACGACATCGCCGTGATTCTCAATCAGCAGAGCCTCGACAAATTCGAAAGCCACGTGAAGCCCGGCGGCGCCCTCATCTACGACCCCTACGGCATTCACCGCCTGCCCGAACGCACCGACATCAACATAATCGAAGTCAAGGCCACCGAGGCCGTGCTCTCTACCGGCAACCTGAAAACGTATAACATGCTGCTGCTCGGAGCCCTGCTCAAACTCTTCCCCATGGTCAGCCCCGAAACGGTGATAAAAGGCCTGGAAAAGACCCTGCCCGAGCGCCATCATCATCTCATCCCAATGAACCGCGAGGCGATTGAACTGGGAGCCTCGCTCGTATAACCACAAGTCATGACCGAAGACAACAAAAAACGACTGCTCGCCGACCCCGACGGTCTGGCCACATACGAACACATAGCCAACAACATAGGCACCCCCGAGCTCGACATCGACTGGCTCACCGACAACCTGATCCGGGTCGACTCAAACGGCCAGTTCACCGGCTCGGCAGCCCGCTACCTCCATGCCATCGACCCCCGTGGCTTCACAACCAACATTGCCCGGCTCATCGAAGCTACAATCGACAAAGACCGCGAACACCGCTACCTTGCAGCCCTGATGCACGGCATCTACGGACCCGACTGCGAAGAGCGGGCCGCCGAAATATCGAGCTGCGACAATAACTTCCGCCGAATCTACAAACGCTTATATCCCACCTCAATCCTATGAAGAAACTACTTACCGGACTCATGTCGATAATGGCACTGGCTTCATGCAGCGCCAAAGCCGACGGCAACGTGGCCCAGTCCGAATCAACCGAAAACTCAAACGAACAGAACATGGCACAAGAAACCACCACCCCCGCTACCCCCAAGGACGACGTAAAGGTTCTCATCAAAACCACCGAAGGCGACATTGAGATTCTGCTCTACGGCGACACCCCCAAACACCAGGAAAACTTCATCAAGCTGGTAAAGGAAGGCTATTATGACGGCACGCTCTTTCACCGCGTGATCAACGAATTCATGGTGCAGGCCGGCGACCCCGACAGCAAGGGCGCACCCGCCGGCAAGGCCCTCGGCCAAGGCGGCCCCGGCTATCAGATTGACGCCGAATTCGTATATCCCAAACACTTCCACAAACGCGGAGCACTCGCTGCCGCCCGCACCTCCGACCAGATTAACCCCGAACGCAAGAGCTCTGGCTCGCAGTTCTATATCGTCACCGGCAAGACCTACTCGGCCAACGAGCTCGACCAGCTGGAGGCCCAGATGAAACAAGGAGCCATGCAGGGCGTGTTCTATCAGATTGCCAATCAGCGCCGCGACGAAATCATGAAACTGCAGCAGGCAGGCGACCAGGCCGGCCTGATGAAACTCCAGGATGAAATCATTGCCATAGCCGAGCAGCAGACCCCCGACGTGAAACTCACCGACGAACAGCGTCAGGCCTACACCACCGAAGGCGGCACTCCGTTCCTCGACAACCAGTACACCGTGTTCGGCGAAGTAATCAAGGGCATGGACGTGGTGACCAAAATCGAAAAGACCGAAACCGGCGCCAACGACCGCCCCAAAAACGACGTGAAAATCCTCTCCATGGAAATCCTCTGACAAACACTTCCCCCCCTCAAAAACAATTCGCTCCCCTTACCGGCAGCTGATATTATAATAGTGACGCCCCGCGGCGTCACTATTATTTTTGCATCAACGTTGACTTATCTGACAGAAATATGACTGCCGCATCTTCCGCGTCGACCACCTCGAAGTATTCCTATGAGTCCTGACGAGAACAAATAATCCCTTAATTTCGTTATAATAAAAAACACAAAACTTAATATGAAAGTTATCGGAATAAATGGAAGTGCCCGAAAGGATTGGAACACAGACACTCTCGTCAAAAAAGCACTTGAAGGAGCTGCATCGGTTGGTGCTGATACCGAGCTTATAGAACTTTACGCAGAGCCTATTAAGGGCTGTCTTGAATGTTTCGCATGTAAGCGAAAAGGCAACAAAACAGGAGGGCTTTGCGCGATTCGGGACAATCTCCACCCACTCCTTGAAAAAGCGCGTGAGGCAGACGTAATAATCCTCGGCTCTCCAAATTTCTTTGGTTATCCCTCCGGCATGATTCGCTCTTTTCTTGAACGCTTCCTTTATCCTCTTTCATCTTATCAGGTAGAGAATGGCAAGTTTGTAAGGATTCTTGGCAAACGAATTGTGCCTGCCGGAATAATCTTTACAATGAACTCAAATGAAGAATACTATAAACTGGGAGGTTATAATATCTCTCTTGGCATGACTCGCAATAACTTGGAATATATTCTTGGTTATGCGGAGCAATATAATTCGTATAATACTCTGCAATTCAAGGATTATTCTAAAATGGATGCTAATTTCTTTGACCCCGAAGAAAAAATGCATCAACATACTACACAATTCCCGATTGATGAGCAAGAATGTTTTGAAATGGGGAAAAGGCTCGTGCAAAAATCAATTGAGTTAAATCTGCAATAAGCGCCTTTTCTCAACCGTCATATTGCCCCCCCCAGACCATACTACGCCTCGCTGCTCAATGGCAATTACTTATCGCCGCAATATCTCCAGAGCTTTGTTGAGTTGAGGGTCTGTGCCATCTATCAGGTTACCGACGGTGTAGTCAACTCTTATGTCGGGAATTATGCCCGTTTCTATGACGCCTGTACCATCAGGATTGAAATAAGCCCATGTCGATAATCCGTAACTATACCCGTTGGGTAAGTCAAAATATCGGGGATGTGACATTACTCCTATAGTATGAGTACCTACCAATGTGGCTAACTCCAGGTTTTTCATTGTTATGGCGAAATCTTCTGCCGCAGAACCCGTATATCCGTCAACTAAGACGACTACCGGGCATTTTATTTTCAGGGAGTCGGGGATTGGGCTGAAATAACTGTTGCCTGTTCTTACGATTTCCATAGCCGTTTCATTGGCGAAATCTTTAAGCTGAGGAACCTGGCCGCCATATTCCTGAAAAGCAGCGTTGGCAATGCGGCATTTATATATGATAGCAGTGTTCTGGTCTTTATCAGCCGGAGCTGTATAATCAAATACCGCGGGATTCCAGCTTTCATCGGTGCCGCCTCGATTTCCCCGGATATCGAAAATTACCCCCTTCGCCTTACGAAACGATGGCAAATTCCCGCTGAATACCTTATTGACCTCATCAGGCTTAGTGAAATCAGCCATCCGCATATATGCGATATTTCCGGGCATCATTTCCACAAAGGCAGCTCTGCCATCTATCGGAGCGGCCCATTCATAGGGCTCCGGACTATTGGAATCCATGCGGTTGAAAGTAAGTGTCTCAACCTTATTTTCAGGAGTAAGGAATTCCAGACTTACTTCCGTGCCGGCGTCTCCATTCAGAAAAGAGTCTAACGACTTACGAAACCTCCAGTCATCGTTGGGGGCAGCGACATATGGAAAGATATTTGCTTCAAGGAAGTCCATCACCGGCTCGCCGTCAATTTTAACGAGCTGACTGCCTAAAGGTATCTGCCCGGCGAATTGTTTCCCGATGTTCTTGACATAAACTTTATTATCCAATCCGATGAATTTAACAGGAACGGTTGCCGCAGGCGCTTCGGCAAAGAAGCGGGTATGACCGTCACCGAACTTAGCGAGAAATTCGGTCATTAAGCGGGAGAATTCCTGTTCACTTCCGACATTCATCACCTTAGGCAGGAACGCATGAAACAGACTGTCGGGATTCACCTGCTCAAAATGTTGCGGAAACGCGAAGTTGTTTCTCACGTTTCTCCATACCGTTGAAAGGATATAAACCCTCTCCTCGGATGCAGTATCGGCCTTGGCCTGGGGAATATTTGCCAAAGGGCTGATCAGTAAAAGCAAAGAAATGAAAAAATTTTTCATCATCAGATATTCAGGGGGCTCCGAATCGGGTCAGAGGGTGGTGAAGGCGAAGGGGAGCAGGGAGCGGACGGAGGGGAGGCGGTAGACGAAGTCGCGGCCAACGAGCAGCACGGGCACTTCGCAACCGGCAAGCAGCTCATATTGCAGCAATGACTGCCGGCAGGCTCCGCAAGGCGATATGGGTTCTGGCAATGGCTCGCCGTCAAGGCCGCGGGCGGCAATGGCAATCATGACGAACTTTTGGTCGGGATGTTCGGCATGGGCATAGAACGCGGCAGTGCGCTCGGCGCAGAGGCCCGAGGGAAAAGCCACGTTCTCCTGATTGGCGCCGCATACAATCACTCCGTTGTCGAGCCTCACGGCAGCCCCTACGCAGAAGTGACTGTAGGGCGCATAGCTGCGATAGGTCGAGCGGCGGGCGCCATCGACCAGTTCGAGCTCCTGCGGAGTCAGTTCAGAGAAGTCGAGTTGCTCGGCGGCAACGGTTATGTCAATCTTTTTCATGGCGTATCTCAATGATTTGTTTCGTATTTTCGGTTATCGGAAAGTGGGCTGAGGCCCGCACGCCGACCACCCATACTATGTCGCTGTTGCGCGTCAGCACATAGCGCTGGCGGCGCGAGGAGGCGGCAACGCCGTCGGCGGCAAGCAGGTCGCTCACGGGCTTTGACCCCCTCATGCCGAATGGGCGGATGCGGTCGCCCGGCTGCCACGGACGCAGCTGCCAGGCGGCATCGGTCATCGCCTCGGCATCCATATACAGCACTCCGGGCTCCGGCCTGAACCGTTCAGGCTTCGGATATACCCGGCCGCTGAGGCGAGGACGGTCAAGGGTGGCGTCGACCCCGGTTATCTCATATCTGCGGCCCGGCAGGACCGACAGGCGGTGGCTTGGCGAAAGGAAGGTGGCACCGGGTGCGGACCGGACAATGTCGGCACACTGCGAGGCATTGAAGCCCATGGCCGAGAGCCGGTAGCGCAACACCGCGGGCGACGTCAGCTCAAGCGGAGTGTCGTCGGCAAGAATGGCCGAGTCGATTATCCGCTCATCGGCGCGCAGATTGCCGATGGTGCGGTTCACGGCATCGACCGCTCCGGGAAACTGCTCTTCGAGCAGCGGCAGAATCACGTTGCGGATTCTGTTGCGCTTAAACACGTTATGCGCGTTGGTGGAGTCGGTCACGTAGTCCACGCCAAGGGCTCCGACATAATGCTCTATTTCCTCGCGCGACTCGGCGAGCAGAGGCCTGACCACGTGGCCGCGCCTGGGCAGCATGGCGCGCAAGCCGCGGATGCCGGTGCCGCGGAAAAGGTTGAGGAAGAATGTCTCCACATTATCCTCCATATGGTGGCCCACGGCAATCGCTTCGGCATTAAACTCGCGCAGCCGGCTCTCGAAAAAGTCATATCGCAGGTCGCGGCAAGCCATCTCGGTAGAGCAGCCATGTTCGCGCATATATGCTTCAACATTGAACCTTACGCATACAAACCTGGCATTGAAGCGGGCGGCAAGCGCCCGGGAGTGGCGCATATCGGCCTCCGACTCCTCACCTCGCAACCCGAAGTTGCAATGCACTGCGATGCACTCATAGCCAAGCCGGCCGAGCACTCCGAGCAATGCCGTCGAGTCGGCGCCGCCGCTCAGGCCGACGATGACTCTCGCACCCGGCGCAAGCAGACCCTCCGACCCGATATAAGCCGCTACACGCTGCTCAAAATCCGCAACGCGCCGACGGGCCGTCATTTCTTTATGCCGCCCTTTACTCCTCCGCCCATGGCGAAGATATTCTGGTCATAGCTCACGGTTTTCTGCTCAAGCTCGCGCTTGCGCTTCACGGCCAGGTCAACCAGCGTATCCATCAGTTTTGCAAAGGGCAGGCCTGTGGCCTCCCACAGATAGAAGCTCAGCGAGCCGGGTATGGTGTTGATTTCGTTGACGTAAATCCGGCCGTCGGTCTTGTCGATCATCACGTCGACGCGGCTAACGCCATGACAGCCGAGTATGCGGAACGTCTCGCCGGCCAGGAATTGGATGCGCCCGGTCACGTCGTCGGGCAGCTCGGCCGGAATGCGCTTCTGCGAGCGCTGCATGCCCACGCTCTTGCTCCCCCCTTTGGTGCCGCCCCCCGAGCCATACTTCTCCTCATAGGTGAGGAAGTCGGCGCTCTTTATGGGCTCCTCGAGCACCGAGGTGCGATATTCGTTGCAGTCGCCCAAAACGGAGCAATTTATCTCCTGCATGTCGCTGAGCATGTGCTCAACGATGATGCGGGTGGAATATCGCGAGGCATCGGCCACGCGGTCAATCAGTTCCTCGCGCGAATGAGCCGACCCGATGCCTACCGAGCTGCCGAGATTGGCGGGCTTGATTATGACGGGATAACCCAGACGCGACTCGATGCGCTCAACCAGCTCATCGCGCCTAATGAACCACTCCTTGTCGGTAAACCACACATAGTCGACCACGGGCACTCCTTCGGAGGCAAGAATCATCTTCATGGTAATCTTATCCATACCGTTGGCCGACGCGAGCGTGTTGCAGCCGGCGAAGGGGATACCGATGCTCTCAAGCACCCCCTCGAATATGCCGTCCTCGCCATTCGAACCGTGGAGCACGGGAATGACCACGTCGAGCTTGCTCACGATGCCGTCGCCGCCCATAAACGAGCGTTTGGTCTTATAGAGGTTATAGTCGCCATAGACCGGACGCATGCACACCTCGGTGCATTTCCCTACCAGCTCCGAGGGCTTGCGGTAGTTCTTTATGTCGAAAAGCGCATCGCCGGTATACCAGCGGCCCTGCTTGGTGATGTAGACGGGGGTGACGTCGTATTTATCGCGGTCGATGGCAGCCATGGCCTGCGATGCGGAGATTACGGATATTTCGTGTTCGGTGGAGCGTCCGCCGAAAAACACGCCTATGTTAGTTTTCATTTCGGATTATTGAATTTTAATGGTTTTGAAGCAATCTGCGGCAACACCTCAGCGCCGTCCCACACCTGCACGCCGTTCACCCAGGTGGAGGTAACCGCATGCCGGGTGGTCAGTCCGGCGGCCGGCGTCCAGCCACACTTCGACAGGGAATCGGCATCGGTTATGACATGCTCCCTGCGGGCCACGCGCACCAGGTCGGCATACATGCCGGGGGCAATGAATCCCCTGCCCTCTATGCCGAAAATACGGGCAGGACGCACGGATGCGAACCGCGCCACTTCAGCCGGCCTGAACATATCGAGCAGCAGCGGCAGCTGAAACTGCATGCCGGGCATGCCGCTCGGCGCCGACAGGGCATCACCCCTCTTCTCGGCGAGAAGATGCGGGGCGTGATCGGAACCCACCACGTCGATAACGCCATCTTTCAGCGCCTTTCTCAGCGCCGTGCGGTCAGCGGCCGACTTGATTGACGGGTTGCACTTTATGCGGGCGCCCAGAGCCTCATAATCGGCATCGGAAAAGGTGAGATACTGAATGCAGGTCTCGGCCGTGAGCCAGTCGGGCTTGTCGATGCGCAGCAAACGCGCCTCGGCCGCGGTCGACACATGGAGCAGATGCAGACGCGCCCCACCCCGCCTGGCCATATGAATCGCGGCCAGCGTGGCATCGAGGCATGCCCGGGCATCGCGGATTACCGGATGAAACTCAACGGGAATCTCACCGTCGGCAAAAATTTCGCGCGCCAGGGCGGCATTGGCCGCAATCCGGGCATTATCTTCGGCATGGACCGCTATCGGAGCCTTCACCTCGGCAAACAGGCGGGTCAGCGCCTCGGCCGAGTCGACGAGCAGATTGCCGGTCGAGGAGCCCAGAAAGAGCTTTACCCCCGGAATGCGGGTATAGTCGGCTCGAAGCAGGTCGGACTCGAGATTGGAATTCGTGGCGCCTATATAAAAGGCATAATTGGCATGGCTGCAGCCTTCGGCCAGATCCATCTTTGCCTGCCAGGCATCGAGAGTAACCGTAGGGGGCACCACGTTAGGCATGTCGAAATAAGACGTGACGCCGCCGGCCACCGCGGCCGCGCTCTCGGAGGCGATGTCGGCCTTATGAGTCAGTCCGGGTTCGCGGAAGTGCACGTGAGTGTCAATCATTCCCGGCATAATCAGGTCGGCGCCGGCATTGACCGTCACATCGGCCTGCGGCGCGGCCCCCTTGCCGGTGGCGGCAATGCGGTCGCCATCGATCATCACCCATCCCCCCTTGACAGGGCTTCCGAGTCCGGTAATCAGTTCTGCGTTATGAATCAGGGTTGTCATCGCATCGGTGCGGTTTCTTGAAAAGCGAACGAATCTTCATGCTCATCACTCCGAAAAATGCCTCGCCGAAAATGCCTGAGTTCATCTTTGAGGTGCCGAGCACACGGTTTGTAAACACAATGGGCACCTCCACCACCTTGAAACCGAGCTGATGGGCGGTGAACTTCATTTCAATCTGAAAGGCGTAGCCCTTGAAGCGGATACGGTCGAGGTCGATGGCACGAAGCACCCGCGCCCGGTAGCACACGAATCCGGCCGTGGTGTCACTGACCGGCAGCCGGGTGATGAGCCTTACATATTTCGAGGCGAAATAGCTCATGAGCACACGGCTCATAGGCCAGTTAACCACGTTGACGCCCGACTTATAGCGCGACCCCACGGCCACGTCGGCTCCGCCGTCGGCGCATGCCGCATAGAGCTTCATTATATCCTGCGGATTGTGGCTGAAATCGCAATCCATCTCGAACACATAGTCATAGCCATGCTTCAGGGCAAAGCGGAAACCGTCGATATAGGCCGTGCCCAGACCGAGCTTTCCGGCCCGGCGGATAAGATGGATGCGACCGGGGAAATCTGCCCGGGCGGCCTCGACGATGCCGGCGGTGCCGTCGGGCGAATTATCGTCGACCACCAACAGGTCAGCACAAAGAGGGAGACCCATCACGGCCTCAATCATGAGGCGGATGTTCTCCTTCTCGTTATAGGTTGGTATTATAATGAGTTTTTTGCTCACTTACCGGCGTTGAGCCGACGGTTGAGTTCGGCTATGACCTCATCGGTAATGTCGAGGGCAGGGTTGAAGTAATAGCCCACGCTCTTGTCCATCACGGCATCAAGCTGATACTTCTCGCTGAGGAAATTGATTACGGAGTGGATTGAATCGAGCACGGCCTCCTGCTTGTTGGCTATCTCCACGGCATAGTCGCGCTGGCGCTGCATCATTTTGTTTTCGGCGTCTTGCGAGGCCTTCTGCAGGGCGGCCAGGTCGGCATTGAAGCTCTCCTGGGTCAGGTAGCCGTTGCGGCTCTGCTTGTCTTCAATGGCCTTCTGCTTTTTCTGCAAATCGGCGGCAAGCTGATTCTGATACGACACCAGCTTCACGCTTGCGGCCGAGTCGGCCTTGGCCACTTCGAGCGCCGGAGCATAGTTGGCGGAGATTTTCTGAGTGTCGATATAGCGGATATATTGTGCCAGCGTGGTTTCGCGTGAATTGAGCTTCACCTCGGCCTGAGCCGTCGATTCGGATGCAACCTCGGTGCTGTCGGCATCGCCGCCGTCAGTTTTGTTTGAACAGGAGGCCAACGCCACAGTCAAGGCAATAGCCGATGCAAAAATTGATACTTTTCTCATTTATGATTTATTATTGTTGTTGAGATTTCTGATTTTTCAGTGCAAAAGTAAGAAAGTTTCCTGAATATTTGGCATAATTCAGAAATAATTTGTAACTTAGACCTCAGAATTAAAACAATTTTAACACTCATAATCAAATTTTATAAAAATTATGACAATCAGAGACCTCAAACCGGCATCGGTATGGCAGATTTTCGACGAAATCACCAAAGTGCCGCGCCCCTCGAAAAAGGAAGAGAAAATCAGACAGTATCTGCTTGACTTCGCCGCCAAGCACAATATCCCGGTCAAGACCGACGCTGTGGGCAACGTGGTGATGACCCGCCCGGCCACTCCCGGCCATGAAGACGCCCCCACGGTGATTCTGCAAGGCCACATGGATATGGTGTGCGAGAGCAACAAGCCCTTCGACTTTGAAAACAACCCCATCACCACCATTATCGACGGCGACTGGGTAACGGCCGACGGCACAACCCTGGGCGCCGACAACGGCATAGGCGTGGCCGCATCGCTGGCCCTGCTCATTGACCCCGACCTGGTGTGCGGCCCCATCGAAGCCCTGTTCACCATGGATGAGGAAACCGGCATGACCGGCGCCAACAACCTTGGCGAAGGGATGATTTCAGGCGACATACTGCTTAATCTCGATTCTGAAGACGACGGCCAGATTTTCATCGGCTGCGCAGGCGGTGTCGACACCGTGTGCACCTTCACCTACAAACCGTCGATGGCCCCGACCGACTACACCTACTTCAAGATGAGCGTCAGCGGCGGACTCGGCGGCCACAGCGGCGGCGACATTCATCTGGGCCATGCCAACGCCAACAAGGTGCTGACCCGCTTCCTGTGGGAACAGAGCCAGCGGCACGAGGTGAGCCTGGCCGAAATCGACGGCGGCAACCTGCGCAACGCCATTCCGCGCGCAGCCCATGCCGTATTCGGCATTCCCGGCCACCACAAGCATCAGCTCATGACCGACTTCAACGACTACTGCGCCCGCATTGCCGGCGAATACGAAGGCCTGGAAACCACCCTCAGGCTCGACATCGAATCGGCCGAAACGCCCGCCAAGACGGTGGATGCCGAAACCTCGCTCGCAGTAATCCGCAGCGTCTACTCCGCCCCCCACGGCGTCATATCCATGAGCCGCGAACTGGAGGGCCTCGTTGAAACCTCGACCAACCTTGCCAGCGTGAAGATGGGCGGCGACAACACGATAGTGGTGACCACGTCGCAGCGTTCGTCGGTCGACTCGCGCAAGTGGGATATTGCCAACCGCGTGGAAGCGCACTTCCAGCTGGCCGGCGCCGAAGTGAAGCATGGCGAAGGCTATCCCGGCTGGAAGCCCAACATGAACTCACGCATCATGCACATAATCGGCGAAGCCTACGAGGAGCTCTACGGCGAGAAACCGCTCATCACCGCCATCCATGCCGGCCTTGAGTGCGGACTGCTGCTTGAAAAGTATCCCAACCTCGACATGGCCTCGTTCGGCCCCACCCTGCGCGGAGTTCACTCTCCCTCGGAGCGCATGCTCATACCCACAGTGGCCCGCTTCTGGGATCAGCTCGTGTTGATTCTCAAGAAAGTTTCCGAACTAAAGAAATGAAAAAGGCGTCTGCATACTTCAAGCGTCGATATGCCCTCCCTGCGGGCATATTGACGCTTGCAGGTGCGACCATAGCGGCATCGGCCATAGCCGGCAGGCCTGACGCTACCGAAACCGAGGCCATATCGGCCACCGAACCGGCCGACACCATTGCGCCGGCCAAGAGCGACTCGCTGCGCTACATTACCCTTACGCCCGAGGATTATCGCGAAGTGGCCGAGGAGCTCGACATCCCCGTTGCCGCCATTCGCGCCGTGGCCGAAATCGAGGCCGGCCCGAAATGCGAGGGATTCAACGCCGACCACACCCCGGTGATTAACTTCGACCTCAACATGTTTAAAAAGGCGGCCAGGAGCCGGGGCATCGACCTGACAAAATATAAGTCGACCCACGCGGTGGTGTTCAACGCCCTCGACAAAAAGAAATACGGCTCAATCCAGGCCGCACAGTATGCCCGCCTGCATGCGGCAATGGAAATCGACACCGTAGCGGCTCTCGAGGGCACATTCTGGGGAATGTTTCAAATCGGCGGATTCAACTGGAAGACCTGCGGCTGCTCATCAGCGCAGGATTTTGCCGAAAAGATGGCCTATTCCGAAAACGAGCAGCTGAAATTATTTGCCGCCTTTATCAGCAACCGCAACCTGGTGGGCTACATCAAAAAGCGGCAATGGGCACAGTTTTCGCTGCGCTACAACGGCCCCGGCTACAAGAAACGCGGCTACGACACCCGCATGGAGGCCGCCTACAAAAAATACTCCCGGTAATTCATGCCCGGTTCTCATCCTTGCCGCAAATATCCACGGGCAATGTTTCACGATTATAATGGCGGAATATATTTTGTCACCGCATGCACGAAGAACCGACGGCATTATTTTGGCGATATCCTTAACGGACGAATGTATCTTTCCGGAATTGGAGCAACGCTTCATAATCAGTTATTGAACATCGGAAAGCACTATAATGACGTGGAAATTCCTCTTTTTGTAGTCATGCCTAATCATTTTCACGCGATTATCATTGTAGGGTCGCCACTTGTGGCGACCGGAACGAATCGGCCTGACAACTTAGGAAGATTAAACCGATTGGCAAGAATTACGGTCGCCACAAGTGGCGACCCTACGTTGACGACTCATCATTCATGCAGACTTGGCAATATTGTTTCCGCCATTAAATCAGGTGTCACGCGATTTGCCAGAAACAACAGCATTGAGTTCGAATGGCAGACACGATATCATGACCATATAATACGCAACACTCATGACGGGAACCTTATTGCAAAATACATTAAAACCAACGTAACGCGCTGGGACTGCGACTGTTTCAACGAAAATCCATCACATACATCTACAATGTAGGGTCGCCACAAGTGGCGACCCTACGTTAACGCCTCATCATTCCTGCAGACTTGGCAATATTGTTTCCGACATTAAATCCGGTACGGGCAGGCGGAACGAATCAGAGCTTCTCGCCGTAGGCAAGGTCGCCGGCATCGCCCAGACCGGGCACTATGTAGGAATGCTCGTTGATCACGGGGTCGATGGCTCCGCACCAAAGGGTGGTCTTATCGTCGGGGAATGTCCGCTTCACATAGTCAACGGCAGCTTCGGAAGCTATTACCGAGGCCACATGGATTTTGGCCGGAGTGCCCTTGGTGAGCAGGGCGCGATAGCTCAGCTCCATCGAGGTGCCGGTGGCAAGCATGGGATCACATAGAATCAAGGTCTTGCCATTGAGGTCGGGCGAGGCGATATACTCGATGAACACGTCGAAATTCTCTTTTTCCTTGTATTTCCGGTAGGCCGACACAAAGGCGTTTTCGGCATGGTCGAAATAGCTCAGGAAGCCCTGATGGAACGGCAGGCCGGCGCGGAAAATTGTGGCGAGCACAACCTTTTCGGCCGGTTCGCGGCAAATGCACGGAGCAAGCGGAGTGTTGATTTCGGTTGACTTGAACTGCAGGGTACGCGAAATTTCATATGCCATTATCTCGCCTATGCGCTCAAGGTTGCGGCGGAAGCGGAGCATATCGCCATGCACGTTGACATCGCGTAGCTCCATCATGTATTGACTCACCAGCGAGTCATGCTCTGCGAAGTTGATTACTTTCATATGGTCAGATTAAATATTTGTCAGAACTTATAAGCGGCGCCAACCATGCACACAATGCCTTGCGACGGCACCGACGGACCGAGATACCACCGGCGGTTGAGCAGGTTCTCGCCATTGATGAAGGCACTCCATTGCGGAGTGAAGCTATAGCGGGCACCGGCCGAAAGATTGCTGATTGAGAGCAGGTTGAGATGGCCGGCCTCGGTGATTTTAGAGCGATGGGTGCGCAGATGGTAGCCCAGCGTTATCTCAAGGCCGTCGACCGGGTGCGACGATGCCCGGGCCATGAGATTGAATCCGGCATGGTCGCGCCAGTATGCATAGCCTCTTTCGAAATTGTCGGTCGGCGACTGTGCCATTTCGGCCTTGACGTCGAGCGCTATATACTGCCGGTAGGAATATCCGAACGTCAGTCCGCCATGCCATCCGCGCACGTCCATCGGCATCATGCGCCCCGTGACATAGGCGGGCATATACCAGCCATCCGTAGCAAGATAGCCGCCGAACAGGCCGATTGTGGCTCCCTTCCACGGGCCGAAGTTCATGCCGGCATCAACGGATATCACCTTCGAGGCACCGGCATCGAAATCAGGCAGCAGATAGGGCTGCTCATTATGGAGGTCAAGGCGGTTATTGTCGACGATACGGCCGGTGAACTGCCCCCAGATATTGAAGAAATCGCTCGGAAGCCATTGCACCTTGAGTTCGGGCAGGAACAGATTCGGAAAAAACGCATTAGTCATGCCTCCGGCCGACACGTCGAGCAGCAGGCCGAGCGAGCCGCGGAAGCGCGAGGCCGACAGGTCGTAGTGAATCCTTGAGTGAAACAGGCCTTTGTTTGCCTCGCAAGTGGCCGAGCGGGTTATATTGTAGGCGAGGTCGAGCCCCCAGGCCGATTTGGCCGAGGCATGCCAGAGCAGTTTGCCGTCGAAACTGCCGGTATAATCGCCGGCATGCGGAGCGAAGCGAATCATGTTATATCCGGCTGCAACGGAGTAGTCTATCCGGCTTGCGCGGCCGGTCCAGGCCACGTCGGCCTTCATCGCGTTGGCAGCGATGTCGTAGGCATCGACCTGAGCCGACCTGATGTCGAGAATGGGGAAGTTATAGCCCGAGTGCTGATAGAACAGCGAGGCGGTGAGGGCACCATGATTGCCGGCGGGAGTCCAGCGCGTGTCGGCACCGACAAGGACGGTGTTGCGGTGCAGCCCCACTTTCGGCGCATAAATCTGTTCGAAGCGCGGAAAGTGCGACTTATAGCTCATGCCGTCGAACTGCATGTAGCCGTTGAGAAGCAGATTGTCGCTCTCGATGAAGCGATAGCCGGCCGACGCCGCGAGATTATATGCCGGGCCATAGGCCAGCGAAGCATATCCGCGCCATGGTGTGCGGCTGAGCGAAGTGAGCCATGCGGCCGGTTCGAGCTGATTGATAAACGGAGTTATGGGTGCCATGCCCGGCGACGACACCTGGGCGAGGCGTCCGCGGCTGATAGCGGGCAGAGTGACCTTGGGCAGCATGTGCAGCCTGACGGCGGCCTGCTCTTCAGGCACCAGTTCGTGAGTGACGTTCAAGTCGGTGTTGAGCCCCTGGGCCGATGCCAGGCCCTGGCCGAGCAGCAGCGAAATGCAAGTGAATATCTGTTTCGAGGTCATTTCTGAGGAAGTCTTGATTCAATCATAAGGAAAATGTCGTTTTCCGAGCCCGGATAATTCGACTGGAGCGCGCGCAGATATTCATTGGCTTCATATTCGGCGCCATGAGCGCGCAGAATGTCGCTGTAGAGGATATAAGTGCGGGCCAGCCAGTAGGCATGGGGCGGATTGGCGTCGATGAGCGCTTCGGCGGCGGCAGAGGCGTCGTCGAGATTGCCCCGGCGGAAGGAATAGTCGGCCAGTTCGAAGCCCGAGCGGGTGCCATAGACGTTGGCGGGGGTCTGCGCCAGCTCGCTCCACAGCGATATGGCTGCCGAAGAGTCGCCATTGTCGGCAAACGCGCACGCACGGATAAACTTCACTTCAGGCATATCGGCTCCGGCGCTTACCGAGCTGGCAAGAATCCGGTCGGTCACGTTGATTACCGTGTCGTAGTCGCCCATATCGCGGGCGGAGCGGATAATGCCCATGCGGGCATCGTGGCGCATGGCGGCGGTCGAGGCGCTCTGCTCGAGCCTGGTGTAGTGAGCCAGGGCCTTGTCGGCCTGTCCCTGCTCGAACTCAATGCCTGCGGCAATGCTCAGGGCCTCTTCGGCCCCTTCGGCGTCGGGATAGCTGCCAAGCAGCTTCAGGGCGGCCTGCAGACGCTCGGACTGAGCCGCGCCGCTGCGGGCGGTGCGCAGCAGCGAAGCCGCGGCAATGGCGTTGCGTTCAACGGCATCGAGCTGCGGAGCTCCTTCGGTCTGCATCAGGAAGTCGTTGAGCTCCTCAATCCGGCCGGCATCGCCATATATGCGCTTGAGGTCCTGCACGGCAAGCGAGGCCTCGGGGCTTGACGGATGGCGCGAAATCACCTGCCTGTAAAACTCAACGGCCTGGGCCTCATTGCCCGCGTTTGCATTGATTATAGCCAGCTGCAGCAACGAGTTGCGGCCCTGGGCGGTCGACGGATAGTGCGTGGCCACCCGTTCGTATTCGGCTATGGCACCGGCAACGTCGCCGAGAGCCTGGCGCGTCATCGCCTTCTCAATCAGCGCTGCGGCAATGAGCGGCGACGACGGGAACTCCCTCTCCAGCCGCATGATAGTTTCGATTTTCTCCTTGTTCCGTCCCTGATGACCCTGCATCATGGCAATCTGATAGAGCGAATAGTCAGCGGCCGACGGATTCAGTGCGGCGGCGTCGGCATAAGTGCGCTCGGCCGTGGCGAAGTCGCTGTCGTAGTAATACGTATCGCCGATTCGGTTCAGGCAATCCATGCGCGCGTCGGCCGGCAGGCGGCGCGAACTCTCGGCGCTGCGGAATTGGGTGCGGGCTTCGTCGTACTTTCGCTGCCCGAAGAGCGAGTAGGCCAGATTGTATTGCGCCACGGGGCGGTTATCGTCGGCCGACGGAGCCGAGGCGAGAAAAGCCTGATATTGCTTCTGGGCAGCCACATAGTCGCCCTTGGCATAGCGGGCATCGCCGAGCCACAGGCGCGTCTGACGGGCTATGTCGGCATTGCGGCCGGCATATTTAAGAGCCTCCTCCAGCCGGGCGACGGCCTCATCGGGATTGGCGGCACGCGTGCCGAGCATGAAGTTGACGAGCTGACGCGCATCGAGAATATCGTCGGAGGGTTTGCCCGTGTAGGCATTGAGCGAACGCAGGGCCCCTTCGTAATCGTCGGTAGCCATATATCCCTTTATGAGATATTCGCGCACCTGATTGGCATAGCGGCTGCCGGGATAGCGGGTGACGAAATCCTCGAGAGTCCGCACCGAGCTGCCGAAGGGCACGCGTCCGCCGTCGACCTGAGCCACGGCGTAATTATAATATGCCATCTCCGTAATAGCCGGATCGATGCCCAGTTCGGCAGCCTTGTTGAATGCAAGAATGGCAGGCTTGTTCTTGCCCATAGCCATATAGCTCTGACCGATAGTGAGCAGGGCGCTCTGCCCCATCCTGTCGGTGAGTTCGCCCACCGGCGAGAGCAGGCTCACGGCGTCGTCGTACTGCCCCATCTGATATCGCTCCATGCCCACTATGTAGCGGGTGCTCAGGGGCGCTGAATCGGCGTGAGCCCTGATGTAGTCGTTGAGATACACCATCGCATGATTGTCATCGCCGAGCTCATAAAGACATTCGCCCATGATGCGCCTGGCCTCATCGGCAAACTCCTCAGGCATATCCTTGCGGGCAAGCATCGGCCTGATTGCCTTGATGGCCGCGGCATACTCACCCCGGGAAAAATAAATCTGAGCCTCGTAATAGCCCACCATATCGCCGGGAGCCACCGACACGTCGCAGCGGCCGAAGTATTGCAGCGCGGAGTCATAGTGGCCCTGACCGTAGGCTATATATCCGAGATAGAAGTCAGAGGCCGCTCCATAGCGCCGGGTCGGTTCAAGCCGTTCGAACAACTCGCGGGCGGGGGCGTCCTGTCCGGTCTTCAGCATGCAGAAGGCCGTGCGGTAGGCCAGGTCTTCGGCCTCGGCATCCGTAAGCGACGCGGGGTTGATCCGGCCGAACAGGGCCAGGGCGGCCGGATAGTCGCCCTCATAAAACACTTCGGTGGCCAGCATCAGCCTCACCGACGGCATGTGAGGGCTCACCGGAAACTGCCTGGCAAACTGCCGCAGCAGAGTCCCGGCCTCGGGCAGTCCGCCACGAAACGCGGCCACGGCCGAAAGCCATGCGGCCTGCTCGCGGTTAGTATCGCCCAGTTCCAGAGCCACCCTGCACTGGTCAAGACACCCCTGATAATTTCCGTCGGCCAGCATCATGGCCGCACGCTGCAAGTATCCGCCGCTCTGCGGTGAATTGATTTGCGCTCCGGCAGCGCCACCCACGGCAGCCGCCAGCGCCAGTATAATCGGTTTCAAATCCATAGGCGCAAAGTTACGAAAATTTCAACAAACGGCATATAGTTAAGCCGGCGATTATGCATATACTGCACAATCGCCGGCTTTGCAGAGCGTATCCGTCCCCTCGGGTCAGAAGGGCAGGTTGATGCCGAACGACAGCTGGGCGTTTCCGCTCAGAGGCACGTATTGCTTGGCCAGCTTGCCAATGGTGTGGTCCATGCCCAGGTAGAGGTTGAAGCCCTTGGGGGCTATGTTGATTATCCAGCCAAATGAGTTGCCGAAGGTGCCGAGGCCATAGTTCACGCCGAGGGCAAACCACTTGGCGGGAGTGTAGTTGGCGCTCAGGCGGAATTCAGTCCAGGCAAAACGGCTGGTCATGCGGGTGGTGTTGAGCAGGCCGAAGCTTACTTTGCGATACACGGGCAGCGTGTATTCGGCGCTGAGGCTCATGGTTGCGGCCAGGGCGCGGGTGTGCGCACCGGCCTCGTCTTCGCCGCTGAACTGATAGAGCGACATCAGGTCATCTTTCATAGCATCCCACGAGGCATCGAAGTCGTCGGGGTCGATGATGTAGTCGTTGGTGCGGAAGGTGCGGTCGCCGTTGCTCGTGGCCAGGGCCGTATTGCTCCAATGGATGAAGCCCATGTCGGTGATGCCCAGACCGAATTTCCAGTCGGTGCCGAGCTCATAGGTGGCGCCCAGATCGAAAGCGAGGCCATAGCCGTTGGGGGCGGAAAGGTCGTCGGTTTCCACGCCGCTCACGTAGGGGGTGCCGGCATCGTTGTGGTCATACTGCCAGCGCACGCCCTTCATGTTGACGCGGGCAACGCCGTTGGTCACGGCATTCCAGCTGTTCTCGCCCAGAACGAGGTCGGCCTTGTCGAGGTTGATGTCGACGTTGCCTACACCAACGAGGAACTTGACCGACGCACCCACGCGCAGACCGGGCACTGCCTTGATTTCGCGTGAGTGGTTAAGGGCGATTTCGGCATATGCGTCGGCATGGGCGTCGACGCGGCCTATCTCGTAGGTGCGGTTGCTTATGCCCTCCTTGAGGAATGACACGAGCGCACCGGGTATGCGCACCTGGGCGTTGGCCACCGCATTGATGCTTACGTGGTTATAGCCGCCGAATCCGCGGAAGCCCACGCTGAGTATCCCCTCGCGCAAAGCAAGGCCGAGGCGATTGTTGGTCTTGATATTGCTCATCACCTCCGATGCCGAAATCTCGGGGTTGAGAAAGGTGGTGGTGCGGCCGTCGGGAGTGTTGTAGATAAAACTCTTCACTCCGGTGTTGCCCATGAAGCCGAGGTTGAAGTTGCCCAGCGCGGGAAATGATATGTCGCACTTGCGGTCGATGGCCAGAGCAGGGTTCATCTGATAGTTATAGGCGTAATTTTCGAGAAAGTAGGCCGAACGGTTCTGAGCCTGCGCCGTCGAAGCTGCGGCAGATGTGACCAGAGCCGCACAGATAATGTGTTTCAGATTAGTTTTCATTGCTGTAAGTGGTTCCGGTTAATAGTTAGTCATTATCGTCGTTTCGCTGATAGAATCCGCTCATTTTAGCGCGGATATCGGTCAGATTCAGATTCATGTCGGAGCGAAGCACTGCCGAGGTTTCTTCGGCGGCGAGGCGCACGGTATAGCGCATTCCGTCGAGGCCCTTTATGGAGCCGGAAAGGCGTATGGTTATGTCGCGGTCGGCATTGGCCGGAATCACGGCGGGGTCAACGCTCACGGTCACGGGTTTGCCGTCGTGAAGAATCTCGTTGCCCTCCTTATCGAGCGGAATGGCGCTGAGTTCCACGTCAACGGGCAGGTCGCTCTTGAGGTGGGCCGTGATGTCGAGCTTGGTGATTTCAAAGTCTTCATCGTCGCCGCCCGTTATATCCCAGCCGCTCTGATCGTCGCTGTAAATCACCTGCGAGCCTTTGCCGAAGCTCAGCGGAGCATAAAACTTATACGCGCCGTTGACCTCACCGATAACCGAACCCAGAGGGAAGTCGACCACCCTGCCCCGGTCGAGGCTCGGGTTATCGAAGTTTATGTTGAGCCCCTCGGGCAGGCCGTTGCCGTAGACTATGCGGTCAAGGCCGGCAAACACCTCGGGAGTAGCGTCCTCATAGCCGGCTATGGGCTTCAGATTATAGGGGTCGGCGGCAAGAACATAAGTCTGCATGTCGGTAGTGGCGTGGATTTTGAGGCGGCCGTCAAGAGAGGCCGATTCCTCATGTTCGCCGGCGGGACGGTCTTGCTTAATATTGAGGCCGGTAGAGCCCGACATTCCATATATGCCCATGGGATTATTGAGCTTGACGTATATACGCGGATTATTGAGGATAATGCGGGTCTGCTTGTCACGAAGCACGTCGGGCAGATCTATCAGCGAAACATACTCATTTTCAATCTCGGTGAAGATATAGTTCACCGTACCGGTGATGCTATTGACCTTGAGATGACCGAGTTCGAGCGTCATGCAGAGGTAACCCTCGTTGCGCGAGGTGTTTTTCACCGACAGCATACCGCCGGTTATGCCTACAATGCCGTTATAGCCGAATGTGCCGTTGCTGAAAGTCACAGCCGACGATTTCATGTCAATCTGGGTAACGTGATAAACGAAGCGATAGTCGTTATTTGCGCTGAGTCTGGCCTCGCCGGTAAACGTAGCCACATGGGGGTCGCCCGGGTTAACGTCGTGGCGCCGGCCGTTGCAATCCTCATAATAGCCGTAGAGTCCGGTGGGTAGCTCCATGCTGAAATCTTTCAGACCGCTGGGAATGGCAGCCGAACTCTGCTGAGCACCCTGACGCAGGCTCACCACTATAACCATGTCAAATTCAACGTCGGCCTTTTCGAGGTCAAGAATATATTTGTCGACCTCTTTGTCTGCGTAGCTGAATTTAAACGCCGTGCGAAACGATGCATCCGACAGATTGAGCGTTGCGCCGCTTGCCAGCGCCACACGCTGCGAATGGTTCGCCTCCTCTATAGTGGGGTCGGACTCGATGCTCTTTATCTCAACCACCTGATGAAGGTCGCCGCCCTGGGTCAGCACGTATTCGCCTGACTCGGTTTCTTCGACACATTCATTATCCGACAGCTCAATTACCGACTTAAATTCCACCGGCTTGAGGTTTACCGGCACAACAAGGTCGTTTACTTCAACTCTGACCGTCTCGTCGATATTGGCCAAATCGTAATCGTCGTCGACGCATCCGGTAAGCGCCACGGCCGACACAACCGACAGGGCCACAAGCGGATGCCTGCTTAAAACAAAGCTCATAAATAAATAAGAAAATAGTTAAAAATGTGATTTCATATTATTATTTAAAGCGCAAATATACGCATAATCCGCAACATACAAGCATATTCCCGCTATTATTTTCGGAATTTTGCCGATTCGACGTTATTTTTTCGTAACTTTGCACTGCTATGGACGACAAACTGAAAATATATTGCGTCAACCTCGGTGAATACGTAGAGGTTGAGGGCGGCGAATCGCTGCTGCAGGTGCTTGACCGTATTGGCCCGAGGCTCGGGTTCAAACCGATATGCGCTCACGTCAACAACAAAAACGAAGGGCTGCACTTCAAGGTTTATATGCCGAAGATGGTTGAATTCATGGGCGCCGACACTCCGTGCGGCAACCGCGTGTATATCCGGTCGCTGTGCATGATGCTCTACGTTGCCGTCAGCCGGCTGTATCCCGGAGCGACATTGAAAATCGAGCATCCGCTGTGCAACGGCTGGTTCTGCCGGCTCACCCCCAACGGCGCGATTACGCCCGACATGGCCGCCGCCATAAAGGCCGAACTGAGCCGGCTCCACGAGGCGGCCCTAACGTTTGACTTCTCGGAGCAGCTGACTGCCGACGTGACGTCAATCTTCGAACGCGAGGGGCTCACCGACAAGGTGTTGCTGCTCAATTCCGTGCGCGAGCTCTACACAAAATACTACCGGCTTGACGGAGTGGCCGACAGCTATTACGGCTGCCTGGCTCCCTCTACCGGTTATATCGACCGCTTCGACATCATTCCTTACCACGACGGCTTTATCCTGATGGGGCGCAACCTCACTCAGGTCAGGCAGGATAAGATGTTCAAGGCCTTCACCGACTATGTGGCCTTCAACAACATTATCGGAGTGAGCAACGTTGGCGAGATGAACCGCGAGGTGCAGAAAGGTGACGCCCGCTCGCTCATCAACGTGGCCGAGGCGCTTCACAACAACAAGATTGCCCGCATAGCCGACGAGATAACCGCACGCCACGACCGGGGCGACGCGAAAATCGTCCTCGTGGCCGGCCCTTCGTCGTCGGGCAAGACCACCTTTACCAAGCGCCTGGCCATTCAGCTGATGACCAACCTGCTGGAGCCGCAGATGATTTCGCTCGACGACTATTTCGTTGACCGCCACATCACGCCCCGCGACGAAAACGGCGAGTTTGACTTCGAATCGCTCTATGCCCTCGACCTCGACGCCTTTAACCGCGACCTGCAGACGCTGCTCGACGGCGGCGAAGTGGAACTGCCATATTATAACTTCGAAAGCGGCACACGCGAATATCGCGGCAACCGCATCCGCCTCCGCGGGCGCTCGATTCTGCTCATAGAGGGGATTCACGGCCTGAACCCCGAACTGACGGCGAAAATCGAGGAGCGGATGAAATTCAAGGTCTACGTGAGCGCGCTGACCACACTGAGCATCGACAACCACAACTGGGTTCCGACAACCGACAACCGCCTGCTGCGCCGCATCATACGCGATAGCTCATATCGCGGCGTCAACGCCATGGAAACCATCAGGCGCTGGCCGTCGGTGCGCCGCGGCGAAGAGAAGTGGATTTTCCCCTATCAGGAAAATGCCGACGCGATGTTCAACTCGTCGCTGCTCTTTGAGCTGGGAGTGCTGAAAGAACGCGGCGAGGAGCTGCTGCGCCGGGTGCCGCAAGACGTTCCCGAATACGCCGAAGCCCATCGTCTGCGCAAATTCCTGAGCTACTTCACGCCCATCGACGAGCATTTCATTCCATCCACCTCGCTGATACGCGAATTCATAGGCGGCTCATCATTCACCTACTGATTCCCCCCGACCGACACTCCATGAACGAACTGCAGCAACGGGTAGCCACGCTCAGACGCGAGCTCAACCGCCATAACCACCTCTACTACGTAATGAACGCGCCCGAGATTTCCGACCGCGACTTTGACTTCATGCTCAAGGAACTCGAGGAAATCGAGCGCACTCATCCCGAGCTCGACGACCCCCTGTCGCCGACCCACCGCGTCGGGTCCGACCTGTCGCAGTCGTTCGAGCAGGTGGAGCACGTCAGGCCTATGCTGTCGCTGGCAAACACCTACAACATCGACGAGGTTGACAAGTGGGTGACGTCGGTGCGCAACTCGCTCGAGGGAGAGGAAATAGCCATCGACGGCGAAATGAAATTCGACGGCACTTCAATCTCGCTCATCTATGAAGGCGGCCGCCTGGTGAGGGCGGTGACGCGCGGCGACGGCACCCGCGGCGACGTGGTGACCGAAAACGTCAAGACCATCCGCAGCATTCCGCTCGAAATACCCGCCGAAACCGGCCGCCCCGACAACTTTGAGATTCGCGGCGAGATTCTGTTGCCCTGGAAGGCGTTTGACCGGCTTAACCGCGAGCGCGAGGCCAACGATGAGCCGCTGTTTGCCAACCCGCGCAACGCCGCTTCGGGCACCCTGAAACTGCAGAATTCGGCCGAGGCGGCCGGTCGCGGCCTCGATGCCTACTTCTACTACGTGCTGTCGGATTCTCTGCCGGCCGACAACCACTTCGACAATCTGCAGGCAGCCGCCCGCTGGGGCTTCAAAATCACCCCGGTGTTGAAGCGGCTTCATTCAATCGAAGAAATCGACGAATTCATATCCTACTGGGATTCGGAGCGCAAAAAGCTCCCCGTGGCCACCGACGGCCTCGTGTTCAAGGTCAACTCCATGCGCCAGCAGCTCAATCTGGGCTACACGGCCAAGTCGCCCCGCTGGGCCATAGCCTATAAGTTTCCGGCCGAACGCGCCCTGACCAAACTGCTGTCAGTTTCTTTCGAAGTCGGGCGCATGGGAGTAATCACCCCGGTGGCCAATCTGGACCCCGTTTTGCTGAGCGGCACGATAGTGAAGCGCGCGTCGCTCCATAACGAAGACATCGTTCGCAAGCTCAAGATCCATCAGGGCGATATGCTCTACGTGGAGAAAGGCCGCGAAATCATCCCGAAAATCACC
>CAYUFQ010000006.1:0-25064 GCA_964444045.1 uncultured Bacteroides sp. | reverse complement strand
CCGGGGTTGCGTCAACACGCAACCCCGATTTTCGTTAGCGGAGGATGTGGGTGACGCGGGCGCGGACCTGGTAGCGGGTGGAAATGCGGCGCTGCGGGGGAGAGGAACGGAAGTAGTGGAAGGCGCGGTTAAGATCCCAGGTGGGGATGCGGGCGGCACGGGTCTGCCCCGGAGGGATGTCGGTCATGACCGTGGCTACGCGCTCATGAAGCTGCCGGCCCGACATGTCGAGGTAAGTCAGAGTGACTATTATGCCGCCTACCGCAAGCGAGTCGGGCATCAGATTGGTGATGAAAAAAGTTTCGTAAGCGGCCGAATTGGGCTTATCGTAGCCGCTCAGGCGTATGGCGCCGGAATCAACGGCTATGGTGTCGACGACAATGGCCTCCTCCTGCGGCAGGCTTTCCGGCCGCAGCTGCGAGGGGCCGGTGCGCTGGCGGCGGGCACCAGCGGCAAGGGCAATGAGCAGCAGAGCGAGTATTGGCAGCAGGCGCTTCATAGATAAACGGGCGAGAGGGGATGGCGCGCCTCTACGGGAAATACGCGCACTGCGCCGTCGAGTCCCCGGGGGCGGGAGTCTTGCAGAGTGGCTATGCGGCGATAGAGGTAGGGGAGCAGGCGCAACAGGTTGAGCTTAACGGGCGAGCGGAACGGCTCGATGGTGAGCAGGTTGCTCTCGGAATTGAGGGTGAGCAGAAACTTGCGCGGAAGGTTGAGGCCGGTGCGCTGCGCCATAGAGCTATACATGCGGGCCTCGTAGACTCCAGGTTTCGGAGTGGGCACGGCATGGCCCAGCACGGTGCCGGGGCGGATGGAGCGCCATGGGGAGCGAATCATGACTATGCGCAGCCGGGCCGGAGCAAGGCCGGGGTCATCGTCGGCACGCTCGATTACGAACAGCGCGCCCCCGTCGGCCATCTGCCACATGCCTTCAGCCGGGCAGAGGGGCAACCGGCTCAAGCGCTCCTCAACGGAATCGGCCGCGCCATATCCGGGCAACACGGTCGACAGTCCGGGCAACTGGCCGAGGAAGTCGGCGGCAATAGACGCCGCCGATACTACGAGCGCCATAACCAACAGGGCAACACATCTTCTCATCAGGCAAAGTCGGCATTGGCCGCCGCGAGCTTTTCAATATCACCTATGTCATGCCACCTATAGCCAGTCAACACGGTGCCGTAGATGCGGAGCGACGAAGCCCGGGCCACGTAGAACGGCGTCAACGAGAACACGTCGGAGCCTATAGCGGCCGCATATCGCTCGAGGGCGGGAAATATGGCCGGACTGACCAGATGGATGCCCGAAAAAGCCCGGCGCAGACCGTCGGTCCGACCTTTCGTGCGGCCATCGGATTCGTTGACCCAACCACACAGGCGCATATCATCGGGCGAGAATACCAGCCGGCGCGACGACTTGCGGTCGCTTACCAGCAACGTCGCATCGCCGCGCAGCGACAGGCGGTCAAGGTCCAGGTCAGTGCATATGTCGGCATTATGAAGCAGAATCGGCTCTGAGCCGTCGAGCCAGCGGCGGGCGGCGAGCAGGCCGCCGCCGGTGTCGAGCAGGCGGGCGCTCTCGTCAGAAACGGTGATGTTCAGCCCGAAATCATGCTTATCGAGCCAGTCGGTAATCTGCCCTGCAAGATAATGCACGTTGACTACCACATCTGTTATCCCGGCTCTCTTTACGGCCTCGAGCACCCGGGCCAACATTGGGCGGCCGCCCACCTCAACGAGGGCCTTGGGGCGATGGGCCGTGAGCGGACGCAGGCGGGTGCCCTCGCCTGCGGCGAAAATCATGGCTTTCATCGGCGTTCGCGATGATAGAGATTCACGGCCACAGGCTGCCCGGCAAAACGCTCGAGCAGGTGGGCCGCCATGTGTTCGGCGCCATAAACCGAACGGTGCTGACCGCCGGTGCAGCCAAAAGCCACCTGCAGGTCGGTGAATCCGCGCCCGACATAACGCTCCACTGCGGCGTCGACAAGGGCGTAGCAATGGTTCATGAAGGTGAGAATCTCGCCATCTTCTTCAAGAAACTGTCTGACGGGCAGGTCGCGCCCGTCGAGCATCTTGTAGGGTTCATAGCGCCCGGGGTTATGAATGGCGCGGCAGTCAAACACAAATCCGCCGCCATTGCCCGACGGATCTTCGGGCAACCCCTTGCGATAGGAGAATGAAAGTACGGTTACGGTGAGCACCTTGAAATTACGTTTATTGATATGAACTATCGCTCAGAGAGCCACCTTGCGGCCATTGACGATATAGAGGCCATGGGCAGGAGCCACCACGCGGCGCCCCTGAAGGTCGTAGACGCTGTCAGGTGCTCCGGCGGGAGCCTCGACTGAGCTGATGGCATCAAACTCGGTTTCGGTGAGATTATCGTAGGTCAGAGCGGCCACCTGTTCGGGAGTGAGGGCACAATCCCAGAAACGGGCGCTATGTACGGTGCCCACCAATGGATACTTGTTATCATCGTCGGCAGTGACGATGCCGCCGAGATAGAGTGCATTGGCATCGACCACGTTGCCATAGTGCTTAATGCCGTAGGCTCCTACCTGGTCGGGTGTGAACAACATGATGTTCTCGCCATTGGCATAAACCTCATATCCGCTTGCGGGGTCGGCCACCATCACGAATTTCAGCTCGGCAGTGGAGCCGGAGTGGGCGCGGGTGTACCAGCCCTCGGCACCCTGTTCGCCGATGTAGCGCAGGCCTACGCGGCCGCCGCTAATCTGACCGCAGGTGAAGAAGCTCGTTTCATCCTCGGTGTTGGTAGCGCCGGCAAAAGCCGAAAATACCGTGGCACCCTGGCTGATGGTCACGTTGAATGCGGCGCTTGCCACCCCGGTTGCCAGCACAGGTGCGGCCAGTTCGTCGGGCACGCGATAGGGCGCCGTGCCGTCGAAGCTATGGTCAACGAGGGTCAGCACCGGCTCGGGAATCTCAACGGGCTCAGGTTCGCCGATTTCGCCGTCGTAGAGGGCGATATAGTAGGCGCAACCCTGGTCGGTACGGTCGGGCATCGAGGCATACCAGTTATACACGGGGAAACCGGTCTTGTTGGTCTGGTTGAGCTGACAGGATGAGGAATAGATTACGAATGCGCCCGAGGCGGCGTTGGAGTTGCTGATCTGCCAGCCTGCGGCGGGTTCGGCGGTGGTTACCGAGAGCTGAGAGTCGAATGAGGCCACAGGCGAGATGTACTCCCCCAGGGCATTGACAATCGAGTAAGACTCTTCGCCTTTCTGGACAAACTTCCATATGTTCGCGCCCTCGGTGCGCTCGCCGGGAGCGGCGGCACCCACGAGCTTGCCGGCAACGGCAGTGGCATATGACGACGTGCCGCGGGCCGAGCGCAGCGTGTACCATACCTCATTGCCCTCGGTCGAAGCCACGGGCAGATTGACAGCCTGCTGAGCGGCGGCCACAGCCTGGCTGAGCGGCGCCACGGCTTCCTGAGCCGACTCAACGGTGAGAGCGGGGTCACTGAGGGCAGCAACGGCAACGGCAATCTGCGACTCAACAGCATCGCGGGCCGACTCGCTGATTTGGCCGAGCGCAGGCCCATAATTGAGCATCATGGCCGAGGTGAGCGCATCGCCTATGACCTTGCGGGCATTGCGGCGAGCCACAACGGCGTCGGCCTCCCCGATGCTGACGGGATTCACTCCCTCTTCGGCCAGATAGGGCGCGATGGCGTTGGCCATTACTATGTAGCCGCGTCCGCTGATATAGTTGGTGTTCATGATATTGGCCGCGATATTCTCTTTCAGCGGCGTATACACGTCGACATAGGTGGCGCCCTTGGCTTCGGCAACGGACTTGATTACGCTGTTGAAGCTCACGCGGGTGGCGTCGGTGGCGGCATTGGTGCTCGGGCTGAGCGAAACGAGATAAATCCCGGCATCGGGAGCCTGAGTGCGTGCCTGGTCAACCACCTTGGCGTAGGCTGCTTCGTTTTGTTCTCCTATGCCGTAGAAGAGGAAAATCTTGGCGGGCTTCACCTCCTGGTCTTTCAGCGAAACGCGCACAACGCTATTGGCGGCGGAAAGGCCGATACCGCCCCACCCCCACTTCATGCCGCGATCCTTAATCTTGCCGCAGCGGAAGAGCTCATGCCACTCGGCGCCATGCACCTGTTCATCGCCATAGAACAACACGTCGCCCTCCATCACCGGGAAATAAGGGAACTGCTCGGCACGGGCGGCATCGGAGCCGCTGAGGCTGCAGCTATTCTGAGTCTTTACGGTTTCGGGATAGACCGAAGGATAGCCCACCTGCGGCTCGATGAAACGGGTCCATGCGGCATAGCCGATTGGGCGCGGATGCAGGCCGTCGTGGCTCCACGTGGCATTGCCGTTAATAGGAGCGCACACCTCTGACAGGTTGATGAAGTGCACCTTGGCATCATTCTGAGCCTCCACCCATTCGCGCACCTGAGTATTGCAGGCCTCATAGTCGGGCTTGGGGTTTGAGCTTCTGGGCAGAATACTCTGCACGTAGACTTCGGTTTCGGGCGATTCAAGACGCACACGGCGCACTATCGTTTCGATGCGGCGGGCGGTTATGTCGGCCGACTGTCCGGACGAGATATCGTTGGTGCCGATCATGACGAAGAATTTCGATGGCTTCGAATCGATATAGCTCTCGAGATTATCGAGCAGCTCATAGGCGAAACCGCCCGAATTACCACGGCCGATAATCTCCTGATGAGAGCCGAATGCCTCGAACCATGAGTGCATGTTGGTTATGGAGTTTCCGGCAAAAACGATTTGCCCGGACTCGGTAGGCGTTACCTTAAACGAGTCATAGCGATGGTCGCGGAACGGCTGGTCAGCCAACGCCGACAAGCCGGCTGCCGCGCCTAACAGCATCAAAACTAAGCGATTGTGTTTCACGGATAAGTGGTTTATTTAGTTAGAACTTTATATGCCACAAAATTAGCAATTTTTTTCGGAATCACCAAAAGCAGCGGCAGGGTGCGCGGGGCTCAGACGGGTTCGATTACGGTGTCGCTGAGGGCGCGCTCGGCCGGACTGAAGCACGCACCGATTAGATAAATCTGTTTGCCCGAGGCCTGGAATTGCTTCCAGTAGCCCTTCTCGCGAATCTGCGCAATGGCTTCTCTGGCCGGTTTGTTGACTTTGAATTCAAACACATACACGTAGCTGTCGGTCTCAACCGTAAGGTCGATGCGGCCGCTCGACGTGTGGTGTTCCATACGGGTGTAGAACCCCACCATCTTGAACACCAGATATATGGCATTCTGAAAGTAGCTTTCGCGCGGTTCGGTCGACCCGATATGCGGAACTCCGCGCAGCAGGCTGTCAAGGCGCTGCATGAACGCCTGCGGATTTCCCCGCTGTACGTCTCTGACAAACTGCCTGTTGTCGAATTCCGAATCACGGCTCGTTTCCCCGAGAAAAACAGGCCGCAGGAACTTTATGAAGCTTTCCTCAACCTCCCCGTTGGGGTAGCCGAGTTCATATTCGTTAAACTCGCGGTCGAACGACTTGATTGTCAGATAGCCCGACTGATACAGCGTCGGAACGGCCTCTTTCGACATGATGCCCTCGCTGCCGAGCACGGTGGAATCAATCGTGTAGCTCTCGATATCGGCAAGACGCCAGCGATGATGCCGCAGAAGCTTGACTACATATGAGGGCGTGCCGCTGTTAAACCAGTAGTTCTCGAAGCGCTCGTCGGCGAATACGTTGACAAGACTGAACGGGTTGTAAACGTCGGTCAGGTCTTCGGCGAAGTGATAGCCGTCGTAGCGCCGCTTGAGCTCACGGCGCACCTCCTCGGGACTGCATCCCATACGAGCGGCAACGCTGCATATGCCCGCGCCGAAATACTTGCCCGTCTCCTCTTCCGTTATGCCGCAGATTCCCGAATATTTCGGACTGAAAGATATGTCGCGCAGATTATTGAGGTCGGAGAAAATCGACACCTTGCTGAATCGGGCAACTCCGGTGAGCATGGCGAACTCTATATGGCGGTCCATCGACTTGAGGTTACCGTAGAAGGCCTTCAGGGTGTCGCGGAAGCGATCGGCCAACGGTTCGTTGTCGATGGCGCTGAGAATCGGCTTGTCGTATTCATCTACCAGAATGACCACCTTCTTCCCGGTGAGCTGGCTGACATGGCTTACTATAGCGCCAAACCTGTAGCTCAACGGAGCCCCGGGCTGCACGCTCACATCATACTTATTCTCCCACTCGCGCAGCTTCAAGTCAAGCACAATATCCAACGACTCCAACGTATCAAATTTATCCGTGTTCAAATCGAGATGCAGAACCGGATGCGGCTCCCAGTCGTCGGTCAGCGAATCGAGCGCAAGCCCCTTGAACAGGTCGCGACGGCCGCTGTAATAAGCCTCGATTGTCGACAGCAGCAGGCTCTTGCCGAAACGCCGCGGACGCGACAGAAAGTAATATTTTCCTTCGCAAATGAGCTGATGAATGAATGACGTCTTATCCACGTAGACGTAGCCCCCGCCTCGAATTTCGGCGAAAGACTGTATTCCAACCGGATAGCGGAGTTTGTCGCTTCTCTGTTCCATTGCGCAAATGTACGATAAAAAGCTGGATTTTACACAGTCGGAATAAAAATTTTTGCAGGGTGCGCGGGGCTCAGACGGGTTCGATTACGGTGTCGCTGAGGGCGCGCTCGGCCGGACTGAAGCACGCACCGATTAGATAAATCTGTTTGCCCGAGGCCTGGAATTGCTTCCAGTAGCCCTTCTCGCGAATCTGCGCAATGGCTTCTCTGGCCGGTTTGTTGACTTTGAATTCAAACACATACACGTAGCTGTCGGTCTCAACCGTAAGGTCGATGCGGCCGCTCGACGTGTGGTGTTCCATACGGGTGTAGAACCCCACCATCTTGAACACCAGATATATGGCATTCTGAAAGTAGCTTTCGCGCGGTTCGGTCGACCCGATATGCGGAACTCCGCGCAGCAGGCTGTCAAGGCGCTGCATGAACGCCTGCGGATTTCCCCGCTGTACGTCTCTGACAAACTGCCTGTTGTCGAATTCCGAATCACGGCTCGTTTCCCCGAGAAAAACAGGCCGCAGGAACTTTATGAAGCTTTCCTCAACCTCCCCGTTGGGGTAGCCGAGTTCATATTCGTTAAACTCGCGGTCGAACGACTTGATTGTCAGATAGCCCGACTGATACAGCGTCGGAACGGCCTCTTTCGACATGATGCCCTCGCTGCCGAGCACGGTGGAATCAATCGTGTAGCTCTCGATATCGGCAAGACGCCAGCGATGATGCCGCAGAAGCTTGACTACATATGAGGGCGTGCCGCTGTTAAACCAGTAGTTCTCGAAGCGCTCGTCGGCGAATACGTTGACAAGACTGAACGGGTTGTAAACGTCGGTCAGGTCTTCGGCGAAGTGATAGCCGTCGTAGCGCCGCTTGAGCTCACGGCGCACCTCCTCGGGACTGCATCCCATACGAGCGGCAACGCTGCATATGCCCGCGCCGAAATACTTGCCCGTCTCCTCTTCCGTTATGCCGCAGATTCCCGAATATTTCGGACTGAAAGATATGTCGCGCAGATTATTGAGGTCGGAGAAAATCGACACCTTGCTGAATCGGGCAACTCCGGTGAGCATGGCGAACTCTATATGGCGGTCCATCGACTTGAGGTTACCGTAGAAGGCCTTCAGGGTGTCGCGGAAGCGATCGGCCAACGGTTCGTTGTCGATGGCGCTGAGAATCGGCTTGTCGTATTCATCTACCAGAATGACCACCTTCTTCCCGGTGAGCTGGCTGACATGGCTTACTATAGCGCCAAACCTGTAGCTCAACGGAGCCCCGGGCTGCACGCTCACATCATACTTATTCTCCCACTCGCGCAGCTTCAAGTCAAGCACAATATCCAACGACTCCAACGTATCAAATTTATCCGTGTTCAAATCGAGATGCAGAACCGGATGCGGCTCCCAGTCGTCGGTCAGCGAATCGAGCGCAAGCCCCTTGAACAGGTCGCGACGGCCGCTGTAATAAGCCTCGATTGTCGACAGCAGCAGGCTCTTGCCGAAACGCCGCGGACGCGACAGAAAGTAATATTTTCCTTCGCAAATGAGCTGATGAATGAATGACGTCTTATCCACGTAGACGTAGCCCCCGCCTCGAATTTCGGCGAAAGACTGTATTCCAACCGGATAGCGGAGTTTGTCGCTTCTCTGTTCCATTGCGCAAAGTTAACGAAAAATTCGGAAAGTCGGAACTTTTCGGCAATATTACGCATCAGAGCGGATATGACGTAGTGGCCTGAGAAAGATTGGCCAGCACATCGTGCAGATAGCGCGCGGCAAGCGAGCGCGCGGCAGGCAGGTCATTAAACGTGTAGTTGCCGCAATCGCGCGCCGTGGCTCCGGGGATTTCGCCATCGAAATCAGCTATGAATGCAAACATGCGTTTCATCAGCGGAGCAATATCCATCGGATCAAGCTCTCCTTGCAGAATCAGATAGCAACCCGTGCAGCATCCCATCGGTCCCCAATAAACCACGCGGCTCTGCCACTCGGGGTCATTGCGCAGATAGGTGGCCGCCAGATGCTCTATGGTGTGGAGCGCCTGAGGCGAGGCGGCCGGTTCGGCATTGGGGCGGGTAAGGCGGATGTCGAACGTTGTCAGCACGTCGCCCGACGGCGTTACATCCCGCCTGCTCACGTATATGCCCGGCAACAGGCGCAGATGGTCGATAGTGAACGACGGTATCTTCTTCATAGCACGGCAAGAATTTCCTTGATTATTGCAAACGTTTTTTCCGGGGCCGACTGCCAGAAGCTCTCATACTGAGCGCCATTGTCGGCCACCTTTCCGGGAGTGTCGGAGATAACGCGCAGGCAGATGAACGGCACTCCGAAGCGATGGCAGGTCTGGGCGATAGCGCCGCTCTCCATATCAACTCCCACGGCATCGGGGTAGAGACGGAGCACGTGGGCAACCGTTTCAGCCGAATCGACGAAGATGTCGCCTGAAGCCACCACACCGAACTTCACCGCCGGATTGCGGGTCAACGCCGGCAGCTCGAGCACACGCCGGTCGCCGGGAAACAAAGGCGGACAGCCTGCCGCCCGGCCCCATTCTGTTCCGGGGCCGCACCACACGTCGTGATATCCCACGCCGCTTGCCACCACCACGTCGAGCACTCCGGCATCACTTCCCGTGCCACCGGCCACTCCGCTGTTAATCACCAGTCCGGGAGCAAACGCCTGAATCATGGCGCGGCATCCAAGGGCGGCATTCACCTTGCCGATGCCGCATTTCATCAAACATACCTCCGCCTCGCCGATGCGGCCCGAATGCAACTCAAAACCGTCGGCAAGCGAGGTCTCCTCATGGTCAAGGAGCGGCATCAGCAGACGCAGCTCCTTATCCATAGCAACTATTATGGCTATCTTCATGTCGTTAATTTATCGGAATGGTCAGCACGAAACGTGAGCCTGGGCCGGTATAGGAGGTGTCGAGATTCACCGTGCCGTTCAGAGCCGATGCAATCATGCGGCAGTTCGACAGGCCGAGCCCAAGACCCATGCGTTCGCTGTTCAACCGCTCGAAGCGCTCGAATATCTGTTCAGCCTTATCGGCGGGCACTCCTATGCCGGTATCGGTGACTGAAAATACCGCCTTCGCCGCATCGCGGTCAATCTCCACCTTCAACGTTACCGAGCCTTCATCGGTGAACTTGATGGCATTCGAGAGCAGCGACAACAGAATTGCCTCTACCCGGCGGGCATCGGTGATGATTACCGGCGAACCGTCGGCAACAGGAATCAGCTCGAGGCTTACGCCCGACTTCACTCCCGGGCGCACGCTCTCCACGGCCATTCCGGCCATGCGGTTGGCATCTACCGGCTCGCATATGGTCGACAGGCGGTGCGTCTCAATCGTCGAAAATTCCTGCACGTCGAATGCTATAGTCTGGATTATGCGGGTATTGCCGCTAATAACGTCCACAAACTTGCGCATAATGTCGTTCTGCTCGGCCGGCAGACTGTCGATGAGCATGTGGGCATATTCCGAAACGGCATTTGCCGGGCCCATCAGCTCATTGCTTATATACGTTATTATCTGCGACTTCTCCGTTTCTGCCAGGCGGGCCTTATCGCGGGCCTCGACGAGTTTCTGCTGCGCGTTAAGCAATGATGCGCGGTCGGCCTTGAGCGCCTCGTTAGTTATGTTGAGTTTCTTGCTCAATCCGCGGAAACGCGCGTAAAGAATCACGAACACAAACAGGGTCAGAGCCAATATGATGCTCACCACTGTAATCTCCATGGCGCGCCGGTTCTGACGTTCCAGCTCAACCTCCGCCGTCTGATGCTTGCGGTTCGACAGTTCATACAGGGTTTGCAGTTCCTTGAGCCTCTGGCCGGTTCGGTTCGACTCATATTCCGCCAGCAGTCTTTCCATTTCGCTCTCGGCCTGCGCTCTGGTCTCTTCGTCGCCAACCTGCTCGGCAACATACGCCAGCATACGCATATAGTGACGCTTATCGTCGAGGTCAACGGCATTTTCAGCCATACTCTTCACTATAGGCATGGCTTCGCTGTAATTACCCTTTTTCATCAGCAGGCCCATCTTCACAACCGGCCTCAGGTCATGAAACATGGTATACCTCGGGTAGTATTCGCATATCTTATCCACCTCGGCGGCCAGGCTGTCGGCCTCACACTCCGATAGCGCATCGTAATTGCGCATCATGCGTGCAATCGCGGCATAGCGCTGCAAGGCGTAATTGCAATATTCGCGGCCGTTGTGCTCATTGTATTTCCGCATGCGGTCATACGACTCCAGCTGCCGGCGGTCGGCCTCGACGCTCTTATCAAACATGTCGTTGTGCCAGTAGGCGATTGCGGTCATGGTGTTGTGTCGGTTGAGCAGATAGTTCACCGGCAGACGCGGCATGCTGAGTATAAGCGAGCTAAGCTGGTTGGCATACTCCTCGACCATCGTGCCGTGCCCGTCGCCACTGAGCAGATTCAGCAGCATGAACAGCTGCGACGCGCGCTCGTATTTGTCGAGCGAACGGTCGCCGACATCTATAAACTTGTCGAGCATATGGTTCATATAGCGGTCGCGCTCCTCTTCGCTCGCAAACTGAATCGCATCGGCAATACACGCCTTTATGAATACGGTTGACTGCGAACGGTTTTCAGACGGCGGCAGCTTTACTACCTCATCGAGCGCCCACCGGCCCATCGCCTCGTCCTTGACCGTGCTGGCCAGCAGCGCGATGTTGCGGAGCATCTCAAGCTGCGCATCTTCGTTGCCAAGACGCTTCGCCACATAATACAGGTCTTTCGAGGTCGATTCGTTATTGTCGATAGTGCTCAGGTCATACAGGTCGAACATTATGCGGAAACTGTCGGCCGTGGTGGTGGCCGAAGCAAGACACGTTTGCAGCGAATCCACAAGATGCGCGCGCTCCTCATGGTGCACCATCCTTGCAGACGCGTCAACAGCCATCAGAATCAGCAACATAGACCACATCCTGAGGCTTGATATTACATATGCGATACGTTTCATAGCAGTTGCGTTTTGGTCACAAAACCGCTGCAAAGATATAACAGAATCATTACATATCCAAATAAATGTCAAAAAAAAGTTTGCGGGCGGCGTCTCTCGTCCGGAGGCGTCGCCCGCAACTTTCCCTAAAAAGGAATTGTTAAAGTGTGTTAAGGTGTGTTTTTGCGTTGCTCGATATTGACGTGGTGTCGCTGCTGAGGCGAAGCAGTGCGTCGGTTTCATACGCATCATCTTTTGTATCGGACGGAAATTTCTGATTTCCTGCGGGTCGGCTCTCCGACACCTCTGTCCATCGGCATAGTATTAAGAGAGAATAATCATTTGTGTCTTATACTCTATCAACACTGGCCGGTGGGGAATTGTTCAGAATTTCACCACAAAATTTTGCGCAGGCAATCCCCGGCGCCTCACCGCTATGAGCTCCTTGCCGTTGGTAAAGGTCATGGCATCGGCAGGCTTTGCCGATGCGCCCTCGGCATAAAGCGCCGAAAAACCGGCAGGCAACGCCTCGCCGGCAGCCACATACACAAAGTCGGCGCCATCGGCGTCGGCAACGGCAGTAGCCGCCCTGCACGCCCTGCCCACCACATATCGCGCCCGGGCAACGGCATCTTCGGCTCCGACGAAGGCCACGGTCGACGGCCGGAGGTAGTTAACCACACGGAAAAGCACCCTTTCGCGCCGGTCGGTCACTTCGGCCTTGAAGCAATAGAACGGCAACTTCTCGCGGAGCACCCGCGTTATGAAATAGTAGGCAAACGGCGAGTGAACCGAGAATCCCCGGCTCACTCTATATCGCTTAAGCTTGCTTGCAAAAAACATTTTTGCGCTGTAGGTAAAGCAGTCCGCCGGCAATCAGCAGCAGGTAAACGGCTATGATTGCCACATATGCAATCGTTGAGGTGACGGCAATACTTGCCGGGCGGAACTCCATGGTGATTTTATGCCCGCCGGCAGGCACGGGCAGCGCACGCAGCACATAGTCAACGCGCCCGAGCTCAACGGGCTCACCGTCGATGGTTACGTTCCATCCCCAGGGGAAATATACCTCTGAAAATACAGCCAGGGCGCCATTGCGGGTCATGGCATCATATTCCAGCCGGTCGGGAGCATAGGCGGTCAGTTCAATCCGGTCGCCGGGCGAAGCGGGAGCCGGATTGCCGAGCACGTCGCGGAATTTCGCGTCGGCCACGGCCTGCACGGCCGGATCAATCAGCCCCAGGGCATCCATCTCGGCCGCGGCACCGTCAACGTAAGTCACCCCGTCGACGAACCAGGCGTTGCCCAGCGCATCAGGATTGGGATAGACCTGGCCGCCGGCAACGACATATCTGGCGTTGAGCATATTCCAGGTATCGGCCTCGTTGATGCGGGTATTTATCAGGTCTTCCATGCGCGTCAGCTTGGCTGCGTGATAGCCGCCTATCATCTTGTGGAAATAGCTCGGCTCGGCGCTGCCGAACCGGTCAAAGTCCATCACGCGGAAGTGAGGGTCGGAGTCAGCCATTATCGCCTTGTCGGCCTCGGTAGCCGCAACCGGCGCGCCCGATGGAGCCGGAACGAAACTGTCGGAGTTGAGATAGCGCTTATCGGCCGTGTAGAGGTCGGCCACCACGGCCACTCCCACAATAGCCATAACTACCGACGCCTTCGCCTTGCCGGCAATCAGCATCCAGAGCGCACCCGCGCCAACGGCTAGCAACAGCAACGAGCGCCAGCAATCGGAGCTGATTGCATCAAGGCGCATATCCTCAACCGCTCTGAGCACCGACGGATAGAACGTCATGTCGAAGCCGGCGGGAAGCATGCCCATGGCTATGTATTGTTCAATCACGGCCTTATCGCGCTCGCCCATAACGTCAGCGCCATAAACCGACGGCAACAGGGCGCCTACGAGGCAGACGAAGCCCAGCACGCCGAAACTTACGGCCAGCGGCTTGAGCATGGCCTTGCGGCTGTCGGCGCGCACCAGGGCGTTCAGCCCCATGATGGCGAGAACAGGTATGGTGAACTCGGCGATTACGAGAATCGACTCCACGGTGCGGAACTTGGAGTACATAGGCATCCAGTCTATGAACAGGTCGGTAAACCACTGCATGTTGCGTCCCCAGGCCAGGAAGACCGACAGCAGCGTGAGCGCCACCAGCATCCACTTCATCGGGCCGCGCACCACTATGGCGCCGAAAAGCGCCAGCGCCAGGATTATCACCCCCACGTAGACCGGACCCTGAGTGCCTTCGGCGCCGCCATGATAGGGCGAGAAGAGCTGAAGCAGAGCCATGTCGGGGTCCTGGAGCGTCAGTTGCTTGCCTTCGTCGGTCGAGGCCAGCGAAGTTGCGGTGGCCTGCCCCTTGACTGGCAGAGCCGATGCGCCCCCCTTTATGTCGGGAATCATAAGCGACAGGGTTTCCGTCAGCCCGTAGGAGTGCTGGGTTATGTATGAGCGGTCAAGTCCGTCGGTAGAGTTCTCATCGGGAGCCACAAGTTCCGAATGGCTGCCCCTGATTGTCTCCTTTGAATATTTATATGTATGATAGAGCGACGGCGCATTGGCGGCTACCGCCAGAAGCATGGCTCCGGCCAATATAGCCGTGTCGATGCCCCAACGGCGCATCTGCCTCCGGCGCCGGGCCTCTATGGCATAAACGATTACGAAGCCGAGCATCACCCACGAGAAGTAATAGGTCATCTGCACGTGGTTGCTCGCTATCTGAAGCATCATGAACAGAGCCGCCACGCCGGCGCCGAGCAGCCGCCGGCCCGAGTAAATCATGATTATGCCGGCAATGGTGGGGGGCACATAGGCCAGGGTGAGGAACTTCCACAGGTGACCCGCCCCGATAATTATCACGAAATAAGAGCTCAACCCCCACGCAACGGCGCCTATCAGCGCCATGCCGGTGCGCATCTTCATGGCCAGCAGCAATATGAACATGCCCACCATCATCATGGCCAGCAGATTCGAGGGTGCGGGCAGGAACAGGCCGAACACGCTGTTGAGCCACGAGAACAGATGGCCGGGCCCATAGTCGGGAGCTATCTGGAAGGCCGGCATGCCGCCAAAGAGCGAGTTGGTCCACCATGCGGTCTCGCCCGTGGTCGCCTTATACTCGTTCAGCTCATGACTGTTGGCAATACCCTGCTGAACATCGTACTGCCGCAACACATTCCCGTCAACCGAGTCGGGAAAGAAAAACGCCAGACTCACCGCCATTATCACCAGCAAGGCGCAAAGCGGCGCAATTAAAGATTTATAACGGTTCATTATCGGTTTACAGATATTTTTCGCCGAACATTTGGTTCACGTCGTTGACATAGAGCTTAATCTGCTGCTCGTGCGACAGCGGGCAGATGAGCAGCACGTCGTCGGTGTCGGCCACCACATAGTCTTTCAGGCCGTCAACCACCACCAACTTACGCGGATTGCGCACGGAAAAGACGCTGCCGGTAGAATCGTAGCTCACCACGCTGCAATCGTGCGACACGTTGCCATGATGATTCTTCGGCGAGTGCTCATGCAGGGCGCTCCACGTGCCCAGGTCGCTCCAGCCCGGATCGACCGGCTCGACATATACATTTTCGGCCTTTTCCATCAGTGCGTAGTCAATGCTCACGCTCGGACAGGCCGGAAACTCGCGCGCGATAAACGCCCTCTCTCCGGCAGGCTCCCTGTATACGCCGGCAGGCGCGTCGAAACGCTGCGCCACTTCGGGGCAATGATTGCCGAGCGAGCCGAGCAACGTCCTGGCCGACCAGAGGAATACTCCGGAATTCCACAGAAATTCGCCCGAAGCGACAAAGAGCTTCGCAAAGTCAAGATTAGGCTTCTCGGTAAAGGTCTTCACCCGGTTGATGCCCGGCTGCGTTTCGTCGCCGATCTGAATATAGCCATAGCCCGTTTCCGGACGCGAGGGCGTGATGCCCAGAGTAAGGAGCGCCGGATTGCTCTCAACGAAGTCGAATCCGCGTTCGAGCGCGTCGAGAAACACCCGTTCGCGCGTAATCAGATGGTCCGACGGCATCACCACCATCGAGGCATCGGAGTCGAGCGCCATGATATGATGCGCGGCCCAGGCTATGCACGGAGCCGTGTTGCGCCGGGCCGGTTCGAGCAATATATTATCAGGCAATAAGTCGGGCAGCTGCTCGCGGATAAGCGACGCATATTCGGCATTGGTCACGACGATGACCCGCTCGGCAGGCACCAACGGCAACACGCGGTCATAGGTCATCTGCAGCAGGGTGCGCCCCGTGCCCATGAAGTCAAGAAACTGCTTCGGCTTATGTTGACGCGATGCCGGCCAGAATCTCGAGCCCACACCGCCGCACATTATCACACAATATCTCATATATCAGTCATAAAAAAGTAATTTTGTGCAAAGATAAGCATTTTAGCCGACATTGCCAACCCTCTCTCCGCTCCGAGCCAACAAGGTTACGGCAAATTACATATCCTGCATATCCAACCCGTTAAAAACCGCACCATATTCATTAAAAATATGCACCGCAGAGAGCATCTTCCGGGCCTTCTTTTCCAAGTCAGAAATATTGATATTTTTTCTGTTTCTCTTTATCTCGAAAACATCAACTTTCCCTTCCAGCTCATTAGCGGCTACCATGTCAATCTCATTTTCGCCCTTGCGCTCCCACCACCGTCCTATAATGGTGTATCGTTTGCTTTCTTTTGCCTTGTCTCTGAAATATCTTTCAAGCATCAAGCCCGAGAAAGTTGCATAATCTCTTCTTATCAGAGTTCTCAGATGCTCATAACCGCCGATTTCAAGAATATGGGCATACTTGAAAACGAAACGGAACCAAAATGTAAAGAAATTGTCGCGAATAACATATACCGCATTTTTGCTCAACGGCTTAGACCCGACAGGCGTCTCTTTTTCAATAATTCCGTAGTCATCTTCAAGCCGTGTCAGATAACCTCCAACCGGCTTTTCTATAATCGATTCGATTTCGCTGCGTCGTGTTTTCCCGCCGGCAATCGCCGATAATATCGAAAAATATGTGTCATAATCCTTGCCAAACTCCTCAAGGAGTATCGAGCGCCCTTCGTTTATGAATGTCGAGTCTGAACTTATCATGCTGTCAATCATTGAATCGAGCGTCAAAGCATCGTCATCGACAAGCAACTGCACATATTTCGCCACACCTCCGGTAAAAGAATACAAAGCGAGTAAATCTTCTTTAGTATAGCCGGGCCTGTATTCATCGAGTATTTCCTTGAGTACCGAGGGCTGAAACGCCTTTATCGTCATAAATCGGTTCTGCCGGTTATACAGCGGCTCTTTATTGTCACGGAATATCTTTGTCATCATTGAATACACCGAGCCACACACAACAAGGTTGATTCGCGATTCGGAATGATTTATATCCCACAGCTTCTGCATATCACTGAAAACAGAAGGATTGACGCGCTCAAAGTTCTGGAACTCATCAATAAACAGTGTAAAGCCCTGTTGCTTGGATAATTGCATCAAGTAATCAAACAATTCCGCAAATCCGTAAGGAGTACCGCCCATTTTGACATTCAGCTTACTTTCCACTTCTTGTCTGAACTCCTCGCACAACATACTTTCAGCCTTTCTTCCAACAAAAAAATAAAGAATCGGCCTATCCTCGTAGGCTTTAAGCACAAGTGACGTCTTGCCAATCCTTCGACGTCCGGTCAGGACTGTGAATTGGGCACTTTTCTCAGCATTATCCCTGATTTTATGCAGGGCTGCAATTTCCTCTTTTCTGTCAAAAAACTTCATATCTCTTTTGCGGATAGCAACCGCAGTTTCCGCAACCACGGTTTCTATCCGCAAAGTTAGGTAGTTTTTTCCACTCCTACAATTATTTTTCGCCCTTTTGCTTCAGAAGAGTGGAGTGCAGCCAGTCTGCCACCAGAATGGCCGTCTCTTCCTGGGTTTCCGAGAAGCCATGGTTCTCGTCGGGTATCAGCTTCAGCTCGCTGCCGCGGATTTTTTCGTGATAGCGCTCGGCATAGGTATAGGGAACTACGCGGTCGTGAGTACCCTGCAGAATCAGGGTCGGCCCATCGTAATTGGCGGCGGTTTCGTAGATAGGCAGCCTGATGGCGGTTTCCACGTAGTTCCGGCCAAGCCGCAGGCCCTCGGTCCCCGGCGCGTGAGGCAGCTCGATGTAGTCGCCCTTGAAATTCCACGGGTCGTAGACGGCGCCCATCGTGTTGCCGCGAAGCGCATCGTCGCGAAGCACGGCGGCAGCCGCCAGAATCACCTCAGCCTTGATAATTCCATAGCCGAGCTCGCCGCTGACCATGCTCACCACCACTCCGCCCTGCGAGTGGCCCACAAGACTAATGTCTCTGACCCACGGCTGACGCTGCGCCCAGGCTATCGCGGCCTTCAGGTCGTCAATCTCATTAAGCACGGTCATGTTCTGAAATTCGCCGTCGCTAAGGCCATGGCCGTTGAAGTCAAAGCGCAAAGCCGCCATGCCCTGCGCCACTATCTGCTTCGAGAGGGCATCAATCAGCGGCGTCCGGCAGTTGCTGGTAAATCCGTGGCATATAATCACCAGAGGCACCTTGCCCCCGGCAGCGGGGCGCTCCACTATGCCGAACAGCTTGCCCACCGGGCCGTCAATGCTTATCGTATCCGTTGCTTGCTGCGCGTTTGCCGAAACCAGTGTCATAATTATCGTCAATAAAGTAGCTAATATTATCCTTTTCATAATGTCACGTTTTTATCCGGCCGGGAAATCCGCAAATCCCCCGGCTGCGCCGATTATGTGCGTCAGCCGGGGGAATGCTGTCGGGCCGGAACAGTCAGGTATTATTCTGCTTCGGCTATTTTCTTGAACTCATCGAGGCTGACGGTCTTGTCGTCGATGCTGACGGCCTGACCGATTGCCTCAAACAGGTTGGCGTTGGTCACCTGGTTGACGATGTAGCGGCGGTTGTTCTCATCCTTCAGCAGGGTCTCGGCGTAGTTGTGGAGAATGCTTTCGTCGAGATTAGCCATGCCATACTGGGCGAACTGGCGGGCGGCCACATGCTGGGCAAAGCGCATCAGGTCTTCTTCGGTCACCTTCACTTCGAGCAGCTTGTAGATGCGGCCCGAAAGGATTTCCCACTTCATGGCCTGCTCCGACTTGGCATACTCTTCGTCGATATTTTCGGCGTTGAGCTGCTCGGGATTGTTGCGCACCAGCCATTTCTTCAGGAACTCGGCGGGGAGCTCGAAGTTGCCATACTTCGCCATCAGGGCCTCGCGGGTCTGCTTCTCGAAGAGGGCGGCCGAGTTGGGCAGCAGCTGGGCCTCGATGCTCTTCTTCAGAGCCTCCTGATACTGCTCTTCGGTGGTGCACTGTTCGCCGAAAGCGTGCTTGAAGAACTCTTCGTTATGTTCGGCGGGCTTGATGCCGGTGATTTCGGTAATGGTCAGCTCAAAGTCGCCCTGCAGCTTCTCAGCCTCCTCGCGGCTAACCGAGAGCATGGCGGCTATGTCGGCGGCATTGCCTTCGGTTGCCTGCCAGGGGTTGTAAACAACAACGTCGCCGGGCTTGGCATCGTTGAACTTGGCGGCCTGGTCGGCATTCTTGAAGGTCCAGGGGGCAACGATCACGCCCTCTTTAACCACATAGCCCTCTTCCTTGCCGAGCTCCTTGATGTTACCCTTGACCAGAGCGCGGTCGGCATACTTTTCAAGCGCCTCCTGAGTGCCGAAGCGGCCGCTCAGGGCGCGGTCCTGCTCGGCAATCATTTCGGGAGTCACCTCAATGCGATAATAGGGCAGATGAGTTTCCTTGTTGAGCTCTATATTGATTTCGGGAGCGAAGCCAAGCTCATACTCGAAGGTGAAGTCGGTCTGCTTGTCGAGGTCGAGCTCCTTAACGGCCACCGGAATCGGCTCGCCGAGAACATCCACCTTATTCTCCTGCAGATACTTAACAACGTTTTCATAAACCACGTGGTTAATCACGTCGCTCGTCACCTGCTTGCGGAAGCGCTTCTCGATTATATTCATGGGAACGGCTCCCTTGCGGAATCCGGGAATATTGGCATCGCGGCGAATCTTCTTCAGTTCGGCGGTTACCTTGTCTTTGTAGTCGTTTTCTTCAACGCTCACGGTGAGTTTGCCGTTCACGGCGTCGATTTTGTCGAGTGTAACGTTCATCAGAGTAAAAAATAGTGTTTTATCGTTGATTTTGATTATTTCACAATCGGGTGGCAAAGTTACAAAAAAAATATCAATTTTCAACCAAGATTCATCATTTCGGCAGAAGCTTAAGGTGGTTTTGGTGATTTTCGGGGGATTTCTTGCGCAAATCCGTGAAATTTCTTAAATTTGCCGTAATTTATATAATCATCTAATCACATCTTTTTTCAAATTTAATGAAATCTAATATCATCAAAGCTATGTTGCTGGCCGCCATTGCCGGACCGGCAGCTGCGCCTGCGGCTCTCGCTCAGGTAGAGGTGCCCTCGACTCCGATTGGTGCGTTGGTTTACGGAAACAGCACCATCACTCTCGAGTCAAACGAAGGCACGGAGATGGTTGTGCCCACCCACGCGCGATATAACTTCGCCGTCAGCTCAGCCGACTGGATAACGACCTCAGCCGCTAAAGACCGAATCACCCTATCGATCGAAGATAATCCCAACGCCACCTCGCGCACGGCCCTGCTGACCCTGCGCGGCGCCCAGGGCGTGAGCACCACCCTGTCGGTTTATCAGCCCGGATGGGACATAGCTTCGTCGGCAGTGGAGTCATACAACGCCGGCTTCGCAGTGCCCGTGCGCAGCAAGGATGCCGCCAAGAACTCCGCCGGCCGCGCGCAGTCGTCGGACCCGCTGAAAAACAGCTACGACGGCGACCTATCCACCCTCTACCACTCGAACTGGAACGGCTTCGACATGAACGACCCCGACCAGTGGCCCGTGCTCGAATATTACTTCACGCTGGCCAACGCTCCGCAGGAGGAGTCGGTCGACATTGCCGCCATCACCTACTGCCCGCGCCGCGAAGGGGGCGAGAACGGCCGCTTCGGGGTGGTGAAGATTGAAGTGGGCACCTGGGGCAACGGAGGCGACGACCTTGTGTGGACCCCCATCACCGACCAGCCCATCGACTTCAAGATGTCGGCATCGGACACCACAGTGCCTATTCCCGAAAACATGCAGAAGGGCATCCGCGCCATCCGATTCACGGTGCAGAGCGGCGCGCAAAACGGCACCAAGCCGGCCAACATGGCCTATGCCTCATGCGCCGAGATGCGCTTCAAGCGTCCGGCCGACCCCACATCCGAGGCCGGCAAAGCAGTGTTTGCCGACGCCGTTTGCTCCAAGCTCAAGCCCGGCACCACCCAGGCTCAGATCGACGCGATAAGCGACCCCTTCTATCAGCAGCTTGCACAGGCCATGCTCGACGGCACTTACGACGGCACTCAGATGACCTCGACCCACAATGCGCTCAAGTCGCCGCAAACCCTTGCGGAAGAGATGAACGCTCCGGGCAAGTGCTATGACCAGACGGCCGGCGTGACCGGTGTGGCCCTGACTCCCGGCACCTACGCCATTATCGTTGACGGCATCCCCGTGTCGAAAGGCACGGTCGACATGAAGCTCACCTACTGGCATGGCCACGAACAGTATAAGGACGAAAACGACAACAGCGTGTCGTGGAACGTCGACGAGCTCTCGTTCTCGCTCTCTAACGGCGTGAACATCATCAACGTGCCGATGCCCTGGCGCCGCGAAGACCATAGGGTGGACGGCGACGTGACGGGCCTCGTCTACATCAACAACTTCGACGACGACGCTGCCGCCGCCGGGCTTAAGAACCCCGTGAGCGTTCACATCGTCGGCGGCCTCTACAACGGCTACCTCACCAACTACAACACCAACGCCGAAAACCAGGCCATACTCGACAATGCCGTATATCCCTGCATCGACCTGCTCGGCACCCGCGTTCACTCCGTATGGCAGGTCAGCGCCCTCAAGCAGTATTCCGCCGGCCAGTATGTGCGCTACATCAACCTGCTCGACCAGCTCATCGTGTGGGAGCACCGCGTGCTCGGCCTCGACAAGTATGACCGCATCCCCGAGAACCGCACGATGACCTACGTGAACTACAGCTACTATATGTTCCAGGGCGGTCGCGGTCCGACATTCATGTACAACACCCAATATCGCGTGTGCAACCCCGACAACCTGATGAACAGCGACTCCGACGCAATCTGGGGCCTGTCGCACGAATGGGGCCACCAGCACCAGATGGCGCCCTACTTCCGCTGGACCGGCATGGCCGAGGTGAGCAACAACATCTTCTCGGCCTACAACGTGGCCCACATGGGCTACCCCATCGCCACCAATCCCGGCCGCTACCCGCGCGACAAGTGGCAGAGCTACATCGACCGCACCGGCAAGGAAGTGCCCGCCCACATTCAGAAAATCTTCATCAACGACGACTATAACCGCACCATAACCGCCCCCGACGAGAACGGCGAGACCAAGACCGCCAACGACAACGACAACATCGTCATGTCGCTGCGCTCCGATGCCGCCAAGGCCGCCCGCAACGGCTCGGCATTTGCCTGGAACAACAAGCTCAAGCAGTTTGCCATCAATCAGCCCAAATATCCGTCGAAGCGCTTTGCAAGCGATGCCGTTTACTCCGAAGCGGCACAAAACACGGTGAACCCCCGCACCGCCCTCAACGCCATCGAGGCATACTCGAGCAACAACGGCGAACTGATTCTCGGCCCGTACATCAACCTGATGTATTACTTTGCCGAACATGGCAACCCCGACCTCTGGCCCGACGTGTTCGAGTCGCTCCGTCAGAACGACTTCGAGCATGGCTCGTCGGTTGAGCCCGGCAAGACCGAGGTCGACAAATACGAACTGCTCACCTCTATCTTCAACGGCAACAAGGCCACCGGCTGCAACGTTGACAAAACGGCTCAGTTCAAGGCCATGTTCCCCAACTCATGCTGGACCACCGAGGGCTACATCGACGCCCCCGCCGGCCAGGTGCTCAACTGGCAGCAAAACTCCGGCCCCGCCATCATGAACTGCATACGCAAGCTCTCCATGAACTGCGGCTACAACCTCTGGAGCTACTTCGAGCGCTTCGGCGTGTTCACCGTATGCGCCATCGAACAGGGCGACTACGGCACCCAATACTATATCATGACCGATGATATGTATGACGAATTCAAGGCCGACATGGACGCCCTGGTGGCCAACGGCACCCTCAAACCCCTCACCGAAGAGATGCGCCAGGCAATCACCAACGCCAAGGCCACCGAAATAGCCAAGCCCACCATTCCCAACGACCGTCCGCTTCTCGGCTCTGACAACTAATAACCCCCCGCTAATCCAAAAAGCACAATAATAATGAAAAAAATATTATATTCACTCGCGATTATGGCCGGCGGTTATGGCCTGTCAGCTCATGCGGCCAACATCACCGACGCCAAAGACTTCAGCAACACGGGCGTCTACACCATCAACCGCGCCGCCACCACCAGCCTGGGCGGCGGCCTGCTCCACGCGGCCACCGACGGCTCGGCAGTAATCAAGGCCGCATCGGCCACCAAGCTGGGCAACGACAAAGACCGCGCCAACTGGAGCATACACTACTCCGCGCAAGAGAAGGCATATTATCTCTACAACCTCTCGACCGGACAGTTTGCCGGCGCCAACGCCAAAAATCAGGCCATACTCACCGACACGCCCGACAACGTTGCCATGATATTCAGCGACAACGTGAACTACTGGATGCTCGACTGCGGCGGCTACATCATCGGCCTGCCCGAGAGCTACATGGGCAAAGTGCTGTTTAACGACGACATTACCCGCGACCAGGCCCGCAACGAACTGCTCTGCTACTACACCATCGCCCCCGTCGACGGCCAGACCCTCACCGAGGCCCAGGTGGCCGAAATCGAGGCCAAGGTGCTCGCCGCACGCGATTCCAAGCTGCAGACCTATCGCGACTTCGTCACCACTGCCGAAGGCATATCCACCAACTCGCACACCGAGAACTACCTTGGCCGCTATGACCTCGACGCACTGAAGTATGCCATCGACAACAGCGACAAATTCTCGCTCAACGAAATCGAAGACATCTATCAGCAGACCCTGCTGAGCCGGTTCCCGAAAGTCGACTGCTACTACCGCCTGCACAACCGCAGCCGCCCCGGCTCGTACTACAACAACCAGCTCGGCATCACTTCGTCGAACGTGGTGGTTTCGCGTCAGCTGGCCAAACCGGCATTCGGCACGGCCGCATCCGGCTTTGCCGAAGACCTCTGCCTGGTGCGCTTCTGGCCGGTAGGAGGCGACGTGACCAAGGTGAAAGTGCAGATTCCCGCCATCGGCATGTATCTCACCTCCGCCAACAACAACGCCAAAGTGGGCCTGACCGCATCGGCCGGCGACGCCTACACCTTCGACCTCGAAACCATCAGCCCCAAGCAGCTCTATTACCGCCTGGGCCAGCCCGACAAGGCAAGCTGGCTCACCATCTCGGGCAACGGCGACCTCGTGGGCTATAACACCGCCGAAAACGCCATGCAATTCTACATTGAGCCGGTCAACGCAATCACAGTGCCGGTCGACGCCAACGGCTATGCCACCGTGTGCCTGCCCTGCGGCGTGGAACTGCCCGAAGGAGTGAAGGCCTACACCGTCACCGACTTCAGCAACGGCAAGGCCTACGTTGAAGAGCTGGCATCGCCCGTTCACATGGCCACTCCCTTCATCATCAAGGCCGCTGCCGGCACCACATCGGTTGACCTGCCCGTGAAGAACACCACCGCCTGGGTGGCCACCGCCATGAGCGGCAACACCGTGGTCAACACCCAGGCTCCCGGCCGCTACGTGCCCACGTTCAGCGCCGACGGTATCGGATTCACCTATGCCGAAGCCGGCACCGCCAACCCCGGCACCGCCTACATAGTGAGCGACAACATCGGCAACGTAACCACAGTTAACGGCGCCAACCCCGATGCCGGCATCGAGGAAATCTCGGCCGACGAAGCCGCCTCGCGCGAGCTCTACGACCTTCAGGGCCGCAAGGTTTCGGGCGAACTCCACCCCGGCATCTACATCAACGCCGCCACCCGCCGCGCAATCAGAGTGAACTAACCAAAAAGTAATAAACCGCATATCTAAAACTCAAGTAATCATGAACAAAGGCACTATTTTGGTGACCGGTGGAACGGGCTATATCGGCTCGCACACCGTGGTTGAGCTCCAGGCTGCCGGCTATGGAGTGGTCATCATCGACAATCTCAGCAACAGCAACGAGAACGTGCTCGACGGCATCGAAAAAATCTCGGGCATCCGTCCGGCATTCGTCAAGGCCGACTGCACCGACATCGAGGCCCTGCGCAAGCTCTTTCATGACTATCCCGGCATCAAGGGCATAATCAACTTCGCCGCATCAAAGGCCGTTGGCGAGAGCATGGAGAAGCCCGTGCTCTACTATCGCAACAACCTCAACACCCTGATGAACCTGCTCGACT
>CAYUFQ010000005.1:400-26618 GCA_964444045.1 uncultured Bacteroides sp. | reverse complement strand
GAATCCGGTGGCTATTTCGTCGAAAATCAGATATATGCCGAGCTCATCGCACACCCTGCGCAACTCGCGGAGATACTGAGGATGATAAAAATACATGCCTCCGGCTCCCTGCACTATGGGCTCAAGAATCACTCCGGCAAGCTCATGCTCATGCTCGCGCAGCATCTTTTCCATCGGAGCGAAGTCGGCAGGATTCCATTCCTGCCCGTATTTCACCTCAGGGCGGGGAGCGAACAGCCTCACGGGGAGCGCCCGGCCGAAGGCTCCGTGCATGCCGGTAACGGGGTCGCACACGCTCATGGCATTCCAAGTGTCGCCATGATAGCCGCCGAGAATCGTGGCGAAGTTTGTGCGCTCGTGGGTGCCGTGGCGGCTCACCGAGGCCTGCACGGCCATTTTCAGGCCCACTTCGGTGGCCACCGAACCCGAATCGGCGAAGAAAACGTTGTTCATCGGCTTCGGCGCCAGTTCGAGCAGCATGCGGCCGAGCTCAATGGCCGGACGATGCGTGAGGCCGCCGAACATAACGTGGCTCATCTTGTCGAGCTGACGCTTCACGGCCTCGTTCAGCCGGCTGTTGTTATATCCGTGAATCTGACACCACCATGAACTCATTCCGTCAATCAGGCGGGTGCCGTCGGCAAGCACTATGTTAACGCCCTCGCAGCGGTCGACCATATATGTAGGCAGCGGATTGACGGTGGAGGTGTACGGATGCCAGAGGTGCTCGCGGTCAAAAAGTTCGTCGCTTGTTGTCATCGGTTTATATCATCTGCAACAGATTAAAAATTTGCGGCAGCAGGGGGCGTTCGCCGTCGTTGACCATGATGCGATGGGCCCGATGCAGGCTGCCGTCGCATTGAGAGGCTATGCGCCGCATAACCTCCTGCCGGCTCAGATTGCTGCGCCGCATCACCCGCTCTACCCGCAGAGCCGTCGGGGCGGTTACTTCCCACACCTCATCGACCAGCTTGTCGAATCCGCTTTCATAAAGTATGGCGGTTTCAACGAATACAGGCTTCCCTTCATGTGCCTTGGCCCATGCTACGAAGCCGGCGCGTACGGCACCATGCACTATCAAGTTAAGAATCAGCAGTTTCTCGCCGTCGGCAAACACCACGTCGGAAATTGCCTTGCGACTCAGTGAGCCGTCGGCATTCAGGGCCAGCGGAGTAACTTCGTCGGCTATGCGCCGTTTCATCTCATCGTCGGAGTCCATCATGCGTCTGGCCTCGGCATCGCAGTCATATACCGGAAATCCCAGCGCCGACAGCACGCGGCACACAACCGACTTGCCGGCACCGATTCCGCCGGTCACCCCAACGACCTGCTGCTGCATCCTATTCAATCCTCCTTACTGCTCAATCAGATATTCAACGCTTGGCTGAAGCAGTTCAACGGCATACATATAGCCGGGTATATTGGTGATGCTCAGCGGAATATCGTCGTTGGTGCGGCGGCTGAAATCGGCCATCACGCTCACCTGGCCCGTTTCGGAGTTATAGAGGCTCATAGGGAGCAGATAGCTCACCTTGACGTATGACGGGAAGAGGGCCACGTTATGGCCTGCGGGCACGTTCATAAGGCGCACAGGCACGTCGCGGGTTTTCGATATGAGCGGTTCGACCGGAATCGTCACCATCACTTTCGACGGCTCCACGACGGTGTTGGGCTCATTCTTGACCCGCAGCTCCACTCTGAGAGTATCCTTCAGATTGCTGCGCACCAGCTTTTCAGTTGTCAGTGCCGCCGACGGCAGCGAGGCATGGGGTGCGAAATACACGGCCACCGTGTCAGGCTCGACCGTAATAGGGCCGGAAATGGCACACTGAGGGTCAACGGTGACCTCGACATTGTCGGTCACCCGCGCATAGACGGGCTGACGGTCGGTGACGATCAGGCTTATCGAGTCGGGCACGGCGGTGACCACCTGGGCCGAGCTGCTGAACAGTTCGCGCACGCGCGACTTGAGCATCTGCTCGCTGATGACCATGCGGTCGTTGAGCTCATCCGACGTCAGATCGGAATACTTGACGCTGATTCGCGGGTTTCCGCCATAAGCCACATGAAGCAGAGAGGTGCCTTTGTCGCGCACGCTTACGCTCACCGTTTTCGGTATATCGCTGATTACTCTCACGTCGGCCGGCACGTCAGTGATGCGCAACGGAATGTTGAAGTCGCGCTGTATGGTGTCGTTGAGGTTCTGTATGAGCCAGAACACGTAGCTCACAAACAGAAAAAACAAGAACAAAGCTATGTTCCTGCTACGCGATGAACGGAGCAGACGGCGAAATTTCGCCATCTGCCCGCCATTGGGAGTGTTTCCCTTGCCGTTATTGTTACTTTCGGTCGGCATTTACTGCATTGGCAGCATCGGCCTTGGCTTCTTCGGCCGAGGGATAAAGCATGGTTTTTTCGATTCTGATTTTGGTGCCGGGAGCGATTTCGAGCATCACGGTGCTGCTATTTTCGGAAACCTCGCTGATGGTGCCATGTATGCCTCCTGCGGTGAGCACTTTCGAGCCCTTGGCAAGCGACTTCTGAAAACGCTGGGTCTCCTTCTGGCGCTTCATCTGCGGACGAATCATAAAAAAGTAGAAAATCACGATGAGGAGGATTATCATGCCCCATTGCTGCATAAATGCCATAATCTTAGTCTTTTGATGGTTAGTTGTGTTAGTTGAATTTCTTTAATATACGGCCTTCTTTGCGCAGTTTCTCGGTAATCGACGCAAACATGCCGTTGACGAACGAGCCGCTTCGGGCTGTTGAATACCAGTTGGCAATCTCAACGTATTCGTTGACGGTCACCGACAAAGGTATGTTGGGGAAGTCGAGAGCCTCGGCCAGCGCGGTTTCGAGTATAACCACGTCCATCAGGGCCACCCGCTCGGTGTCCCATCGCTTGGAGTTGATGAATTCGTCGATCATGCCGCGATATTGCTCGCGGTTTTTCACCACCGAGTCAAACAGCTTAGTGCCGAACGTGGCGTCTTCATCATCCTTATATTCCGGCAGCAGCGGGGCCTCGGCGTTGACCGAGAGCTGCTTGAACGTTTTGAGCGCGAAACTCGACATCACACTCAAATCGTCATTCCAGAATATCGACTTGTTTTCGAGTGCCTCGGCCAGTTCGTCGCCCGGAAGAATTATCTGCTTGAACACCTTGCGCCAGAACTCAAGGTCTTCCTCGGCCGTTTTCTCGCCCGGCACCGAGATATATTCCTTGTAGATTTCGCTCTTCAGGATGCTGTCGAGCATATGAGGAATCAACGAAAGCTCCGCGCCCCATTCTATGCCGTTGTCGGCCACATACTTCTTCATTTCGGGGTGGTCGGCTATAGTGGCGGCCAGATGCGAGTCGGCCAGCCGGCGGTCGGGGTGCAGGTCTTCTTCGGTGGGCAGATATTTGTTGGCGTTAGCTTCGAGCCTGGCTTCCTCGGCGCGCACTATCTCAACCGGCAGCCACAGCAGCCAATGATATAGATCATACGCCTGATTGAGCGAGCGCTGCAAGTCTTTCTTGCAGTTCATCAACAGGTTGCGGGTGTCGGAATATGTGCACAGGGTTCCGATGAGCATTTTCACACCCATGTCGAGCCCGCGTCCGGTAAAGCCCTCTTCGGCGCGAAGCGTCTCCACTATGTCGGGCTGTTTGGCCATAGCCATGATGGCCGAGCTCCAAAAGGCGATTTCGTCAGAGGGAGTCACGTCGGAGGCCTTGATTTTGCTCAGGGTCCTGTATGCCGGGATAGACTTGAGCTTGACAGCCAGTTCGGGTATTGCCGGGTCGAATGCCGCCATGCCGCTGCCGTAAGTGTTGATTATATTGCGCACGTCGTCGTTGGCGGCAAGAAATTTGGCCACCTTCGATTCCGCATAGCGCGCACCGGCAATTGCCGACGTTATCGAGGCCGGCACAGTGCGAGCGCCGCTCGTTTTATAGCCCGACAGTTCGAGCATGAGCAGCAACAGACGCGAATAGGCCACGAATGAATACCGACGGTCGGGCGAAGAAGTCTCAACCGGAGTCTCCACCTTAAATTCACTCCGCGAAAGCATGTAGCTGTAAAGCAGCTGCACCACCTTCATGCGGATGAGCACACGATTGACCATATGCTGTAATCTAACTATTATATACCAAGCGGAAGCCGGGCTGTGTGCCCGACTTCTCGCCGAATGATATCAGATATTTTATTTTACGCGTTCAACGTAGTTGCCGGTGCGGGTGTCGATGCGCACCTTGTCGCCGGTGTTGCAGAAAAGGGGCACACGCACTGTGGCTCCGGTTTCAACGGTGGCGGGTTTCAGGGTGTTGGTGGCGGTGTCGCCCTTGATGCCCGGTTCGGTATAGGTGATTTCGAGCACCACGTTCTGAGGCATTTCGCAGGTCAGCACGGTTTCAGAGGCGGCGTGAACCATGGCTTCGCAAATGTCGCCGTCTTTCAGGAACTCAACGCCGTCGATGCTCTCGCCGGGCACGATGATTTCCTCCCAGGTTTCGGTGTGGAGGAAGTGATAGCCCATTTCATCCTTATATGAGTACTGGTAGGGGCGACGCTCGATGCGCACTTCTTCAACCTTCACACCCGAGTTCCAGGTCTTGTCGAGTATGCGGCCCGTGCGCACGTTTTTCAGTTTGGTACGCACGAAAGCCGGACCCTTGCCGGGCTTAACGTGAAGAAATTCCACGATAAAATAATATTGGCCGTCGATATCGAGGCACATACCGTTCTTAAAATCAGCAGTCGTTGCCATAAATGTTCGTTGTAAATCGTGATTTTTATTAGGTTTCAGTGGTGCAAAGTTACGTCTTTTCTCGCAAAAACGCAAAAACTTGTTTAAGTTATCGAAATTTTGTAACTTTGCGGTGCCAATTCGACAATGTTTAATCAAGGTAAAGCATGATTAAGGAAGTCCTTGAACAGATAATCAGTGAAGATCTCGCAGACCTGTGGTCGGTGCTCTCGCCCGACGAAAAACGGCTGGTCAGCGAGAACTTTACCCTGCATCATTATAAAAAGAACCAGGTAATCTACGCCGAACACGACGAGCCGCAAATGCTCTGGTGCCTGATCAAAGGCAAAGTGAAAAAGTGGAAAGAAGGCATCGGCGGCCGCTCCCAGATTATCAGGCTGATTCGCCCGGTGCAATACTTCGGCTATCGGGCCTATTTTGCCGGACAGACCTACGTCAGCTCGGCATCGGCCTTTGAGCAGAGCACCATAGGCACCCTGCCGCTCACCATAGTGGAGCGCATGATAGAGCAAAACAACAAGGTGGCGCGCTTCTTCATCAAGGAACTGGCTACCAATCTGGGCAACTCCGACACCAAAATCGTGAACCTGACCCAGAAGCATATCCGCGGCCGCCTGGCCGAGGCACTGATAGTGCTGATTGAAAACTACGGCTATGAGTCCGACTCTGCCACTCTGAAAATCTACATGAGCCGCGAAGACCTGGCCAACCTCTCGAACATGACCACGGCAAATGCCATCCGCACCCTGTCGGCCTTCGTAAGCGAAAGACTCATCACGGTCGACGGCCGCCGCATACGCATACTCAACGAACCTGAACTACACAGAATATCAAAACATGGCTAAAATAGGCACCCCCTTCACCCCTTCGGGCAAGAAAGCACTGCTGCTGGGCAGCGGCGAGTTAGGCAAAGAAGTTGCAATAGAGCTGCAGCGCTTCGGCGTTGAAGTGATTGCGTGCGATAAATATCCCGACGCTCCGGCAATGCAGGTGGCCAACCGCTGCCACGTGTTCAATATGCTCGACGGCGCCGAGCTGCGCCGCATCGTGGAGCTTGAGCGCCCCGACCATATCATTCCCGAAGTGGAGGCCATTGCCACGCAAACTCTCGAGGAGCTTGAAAAAGAAGGCTTCAACGTTACCCCCACAGCCCATGCCACCCTCCTGACCATGAACCGCGAGGGCATCAGGCGGCTGGCCGCCGAAGAGCTCGGCCTCCCCACGTCGCCCTATCGCTTCGCCTCCACCCGCGAGGAATTCCTTGCCGCCGTAGAGGCCATAGGGCTGCCTTGCGTGGTTAAACCCGTCATGAGCTCAAGCGGCCACGGCCAAAGCACCGTCAAGACCCCCGGGGCCATCGAAGCTGCCTGGACCGAAGCCCGCGAGGGAGCCCGCGCCGATGCCGGCCGGGTAATCGTGGAAGGATTTGTTGACTTCGACTACGAAATAACCATGCTCACCGTCCGCTCGGTGTCGGGCACAGAGTTTTGCGAACCCGTGGGCCACGTGCAGGTCAACGGCGACTACCGCTTCTCATGGCAGCCGCAGCCCATGTCGGCCATCGCACTCGGTCGCGCCCGCGAAATAGCCCGCAAGGTCACCGATGCGCTCGGCGGCTACGGCCTTTTCGGCGTAGAGCTGTTCGTCAAAGGCGATGAAGTGATATTCAGCGAAGTATCACCCCGTCCGCACGACACCGGCATGGTCACGATGATTTCGCAAGACCTCAGCGAGTTCGCGCTTCACGCCCGCGCAGTACTCGGCCTGCCGATTCCCGGCATCCGTTTCTTCGGCCCGTCGGCCTCGGCCGCTGTGGTAGTAGAGGGCAACAGCCGCGAAGTAGTTATGGACAACCTCGAAGCGGTTCTGGCCGAAAGCGGCACCCAGATGCGCATATTCGGCAAACCCGAGGTCAACGGCCATCGCCGCATGGCCGTAATCCTTGCCACCGACTCCACGGTCGACGCCGCCCGCTCCAAGGCCGAGCGCGCCCTCGCCAACCTCCGCATCACCCTCCGCTAATGTGTTATTGGTAGAGGGTGCGGTAGCCGTAGGTGTCGAGCAGGGTGCGGGCATTGTCGCCGCTGACGCGGAGTTGCAGCGGGTCGCCGGTCAGGCGGTCGCGCTGAAGATAGGCGTTGAACAGGTCGTGAGGGTCGGAGAGGTTCACTCCGATGTGGGTCAACGTAGGGTCATATTTGGCGCGGTGGGCCTCACGGATGTTTTCGAGGCGCGAGGCCGCATCGTCGCTACTCCAGAAGGTAACCGACAGGCGTTGTGAGCCGAAGTCGGCCATGTTCAGCACGCCGAGTTCATGCGCTATCTCCTGCGGAGGGCGCTGCGGATAGTCGTGGAACTGCGAAGCGGCCGTGTCGTGGCTCGAAATGAGCAGCAATACCAGTGCCGCCAGAAATAGCGTTAGTGGTGTACGGTAAGTCATACACCTGAAACGCCCGGCAGCGGCTTAAAGTTCGATTTGCAGCTCCTTACGCAGGAAGGGCGCGGTGGGCGAACCGGTCAACGCCACCTGTTCGGGTGTGCCCTGAGCAACGATGTATCCGCCGGCCGCACCGCCGTCGGGGCCCATGTCGACTATATGGTCGGCACATTTGATCACGTCGGTGTTGTGCTCTATGACCAAAACAGTGTTCCCTTTGTCAACGAGGCGGTTGAGCAGCGTCATCAGCGTGTTGATGTCTTCGAAATGCAGCCCGGTGGTGGGTTCGTCGAGAATGAAGAGAGTTTTTCCGGTGTCGCGCTTGGCCAGTTCGGTAGCCAGCTTGACGCGCTGATTCTCGCCGCCCGACAGGGTGCTCGACGGCTGGCCGAGCTTGATGTAGCCGAGGCCTACCTCTTGAAGCACCTTCAGTTTCTTCAGAATGGCGGGAGTGTTGGCAAAGAACTCAACGGCCTGGTTGATGGTCATGTCGAGCACGTCGGCAATCGATTTGCCCTTGAAACGGACCTCGAGCGTCTCGCGGTTGTAGCGCTTGCCGCCACACTCTTCGCACGGCACGAGGACGTCGGGCAAGAAGTTCATCTCAATGGTCTTATACCCGTTGCCCTTGCACGATTCGCAGCGGCCGCCCTTGACGTTGAACGAAAAGCGCCCCGGCTTGTAGCCGCGTATCTTTGCCTCGGGAAGGTTGACGAAAAGGGACCGGATGTCGGCAAACACTCCGGTGTAAGTTGCCGGATTGCTTCGCGGAGTGCGTCCGAGCGGAGTCTGGTCAACGGTGACCACCTTGTCGATGTTGTCAAGTCCGCTGATTTCACGATAGGGGAGAGGCTCCTGCAGCGAGCGGTAAAGGTGCTTGCTGAGTATCGGCTGAAGGGTGGCGCTTACGAGCGATGACTTGCCGGAGCCGCTGACGCCGCACACACACGTCAGAGTGCCCAGCGGCAGCCTGAAGTCGACGTTTTTCAAATTATGGCCGGTGGCTCCCTTAACCTCCAGAGTAAGCCCGCTGCCCTGGCGGCGCACCGCGGGCACGGCAATCCGGCGCTTGCCGTTGAGGTATTCGGCCGTAATGGTGTCGCTTCGGAGCATCTTGGCCGGCGAACCCTGATATACCACTTCTCCGCCCTTGCGGCCGGCAAGTGGCCCGATATCGATAATCCAGTCAGATTCGAGCATCATGTCGCGGTCGTGCTCAACCACTATCACCGAGTTCTCGGCATCGCGCAGCCGCTTAAGCGACTTTATGAGCCTCATGTTGTCGCGCTGGTGCAGCCCGATGCTCGGCTCGTCGAGGATATAAAGCACATTCACCAGCTCCGAACCTATCTGAGTGGCCAGGCGTATGCGCTGGCTCTCGCCGCCCGACAGAGTGGCCGAAGCGCGCGCGAGCGACAGATATCCGAGCCCAACGTCTTCCAGAAACCGCAGCCGCGCGTTGATTTCCTTAAGTATCTCGGCAGCAATTGCCTGCTGCGATTCATTCAAGTGATTGTTGATATTCCCGAACCATGCTATGAGTTCGGCTATATCCATGCGACAAAGGTCGGCTATGTTCTTGTCGGCAATGAAAAAATGGCGCGCCTCGATGTTGAGTCTGTCGCCGTTGCACTCCGGACAGACGGTGCGCGAGAAGAACTGGGTGCTCCAGCGCTTACCCCCGTCGTCGGCATCCTCGCCCTGCTGCATCTCAATGTAGCGCACAATGCCGTCGTAGGTGCGATAAAGGCTGCCCATGTATCCGCCGCCGGCGCTGATGTCGAGCTTTTCGTCGCTGCCGTAGAGTATGTCGTTGACCAACTCTTCGGGCATATCGGCCACGGGGGTTTTCAGCGTGCAGCCATAGCGGGCGCATAGCTGCTCGATCTGGCGGAACACGACGGAGTCCTTGCTGTACTTGCCCAGAGGCTCAATCGCGCCGGAGGCTATGGCAAGGCTCCGGTCGGGGATTATTTTGTCAACATCGATAACGTTCACCTCGCCGAGCCCCTTGCAGCGCGGGCAGGCTCCCAGCGGCGAATTAAACGAAAAATTGTGAGGCGCAGGGTCGCGATAGCTCAGGCCGTTTTCGGCATCCATCAGCGTGCGCGACATGTGGGTCAGCTCCCCGCCGGCATCCATATCGCATATCATCATCTGCCCGTCGCCGCGCTTCAGGGCGGTCTCAACGCTGTTGCGCAGGCGCGTGCGGTCATCATCGCTGACTTCCATCTTGTCAATCACCACCTCAATCGAGTGGTTCTTATACCGGTCGAGCTTCATGCCGGGCGTGATTTCGCGCATCTTGCCGTCAACCCTCACGTTGATATAGCCTTTTTTGGCCACCTGCTCAAACAGTTCCTGATAATGGCCCTTGCGGTTCCTGACCAGCGGCGCGAGCAAAAGCACCCTCTTGCCGGCGAAGCGGCTGAGAATCATATCCACGATTTTCTCCTCGCTATATTTCATCATGGGTTTGCCTGATATGTAGCTTCGGGCAGTGCCCACGCGGGCGAAGAGCAGACGCATGAAGTCATAAATCTCGGTTGTGGTGCCTATGGTCGAGCGCGGATTGCGGTTCACCGTTTTCTGCTCGATAGCAATCACCGGCGAAAGGCCCGTGATGCTGTCGACGTCGGGCCGCTCGAGAGTGCCGAGCATCTGGCGGGCATAGCTCGAAAAAGTTTCGATATAACGGCGCTGCCCCTCGGCGAATATGGTGTCGAAGGCAAGCGATGACTTCCCCGAGCCGCTCAGTCCGGTAATGACGGTGAGCTTGCCATGAGGAATCTCCACGCTGATATTCTTGAGGTTATGCACTCTTGCGCCTGTCACTTGCAGGCTGTCAAGTCTATCATTATCTTTTTTACTCATCAGGTTATTGACGCGCTTGGCCATATATTTATTGCAAAAGTAAATATTTTTTACTCCCTAAACAATATGGCGTATCAAAAAAACGTTAAAAGTTAGAATTAAACCCTAAAAACTTTCAATTATCTATTTATGCAAGCACTGATTCTGGCAGCCGGCATGGGACGCAGACTTGGCGAACTGACAGCCGACAATACGAAATGCATGCTCAAGGTCAACGGCATAAGACTCATTGACCGGATGCTCGATCAGCTCAGCCGCCTGTCGCCCGATAGAATCATCATCGTAATCGGCTACGCTGCCGACAACGTTCGCCGGTATATATCTGAAAATCACGCCGATAAAAACATAGTTTTTGTTGAAAATCCGATTTACGACAAAACCAACAACATCTACTCCCTTTGGCTTGCGCGGGATTTGATGAAGGAGGATGACACGCTGCTGCTCGAATCTGACCTGATTGTTGACGACAGGGTGATACAGGCCGCCTGCGAGAGTCCGTGCCCCAACGTGGCCCTGGTGTCGAAATACCAGACGTGGATGGACGGCACCATGGTGAGAATCGACGACGACTGCAACATTGTGAGCTTCATTCCCAAAAAGGCTTTCAATTATGCCGAAACGGAGTTCTATTACAAGACGGTCAATATCTATAAGTTCTCGAAAGAGTTTATCGCAGGCCACTATCTGCCGTTTCTCGAGGCATATATCAGCGCGCTGGGCCAGAACGAGTATTACGAGCAGGTGCTTCGCGTAATCACCATGATTGATAATTCAGGCCTCAAGGCAAAGCCGATAACGGGCCTGAACTGGTATGAGATAGACGATGTGCAGGACCTGCGCATCGCCGAAACGATTTTTGCCGAACCGGCCGAACGGCTGAAGAAGATGCAACACAGCTACGGGGGCTACTGGCGCTATGCCGACGTGGTCGACTTCTGCTACCTGGTGAATCCCTACTTCCCCAAGCCGAGAATGATTGACGAGATGAAGGCCAACTTCGAGCCGCTGCTGCGCGACTATCCGTCGGGTATGGGCGTAAACTCTCTGCTTGCCGCCAAATATTTCGGCCTGAGCCAGGATCTGGTAGTGGTGGGCAATGGCGCCGCCGAACTCATAAAGAGCCTGATGGGCCTGACGGAGGGTAAGGTGGGGGTGATATATCCCACCTTCGAGGAATATCCCAACCGCATGCCGGCCGAACGCATAGTGCCGTTCATTCCGTCAAACCCCGACTTCACCTACACCGCGGCCGACCTCAAGAAGCATTTCACGGCCAATCCGGTCGACACCCTTCTGCTCATCAATCCCGACAATCCGTCGGGCAACCTGATTGACCGCGACGGGCTGCTCGACCTCGCATCGTGGGCCACAGGCCGGAAAATGCGCCTGATTGTCGACGAAAGTTTCGTCGACTTCGCCGACGATGCCGCAAACCTGACCCTGCTCCATAACGACCTGCTGCGCGCATATCCCAATCTGTGCGTAATGAAGTCGATTTCAAAAAGCTACGGGGTGCCCGGCCTTCGCCTCGGAATCCTTGCGAGCTCCGACAGGGAACTTATCGGGCATATCCGCAAGGACGTGGCCATATGGAACATCAACTCATTTGCCGAGTTCTACATGCAGATTTTCAATAAGTATGAAAGTGACTACCGCCAATCGTGCGACCTGTTCAGGGCGGAGCGTGCCATTTTCAGCAAGGAACTGCACCAGATCAGCTGGCTGCGCGTCATTCCGTCGCAGGCCAATTACTTCCTGTGTGAACTCTCGGGCATCACCGCCGACCGGCTCGCCCTGACGCTGCTTGAACAACACAACATTTTGATAAAAGATTGCTCCGCAAAGAAAGGGTTTCCCTCCGGAAGGCAGTTTGTGCGCATAGCCATCCGCGACCGCAAGGATAATGCCCGACTCATAGCCGCCCTGAGTAAAATCAATAATGGCTGACAATTTAGGACATAAGGCGATAAAGGGCACCATCTGGGTCACGCTCGACAAGTTCGGGGTGCTCGGCTGCCAGTTTATCGTCAATATAATAATGGCCCGCAAGCTCATGCCCTCCGACTATGGCGCAGTGAGCATGCTGGCCATCTTCACCGTAGTGGCCAACACTCTTATCGACGGCGGCTTCGGCAATGCGCTGATTCAAAAGAAAAAACCGACGCAAACCGACTATTCCACCGTGTTCTTCTGGAATCTCGGCCTGTCGCTCGTGCTCTATGCGGCGCTATACTTCTCCGCGCCGGCCATCGCGCGGTTTTTCAACCTGCCGATACTCGTAGGAGTGACGCGTCTGATTGGACTGACGCTGATTATCAATGCACTGATAATGGTGCAGACCACCCGCCTGCGCAAACATCTCGCATTCAAAACCCTTGCCATAGTCGACATAACGGCCGCCGTGGGTGGCGGCATAGGCGGCATCATAATGGCCTCCAACGGCCTGGGGGTTTACAGTCTGGTGCTCCAGACCATCCTGATGGGCATGATTCAGATTGCCATGCTGCTGATGCTCGAGCGCTGGCTTCCGGCCATCTGTTTCTCCATGGCAACGATGAAGAGCCTCTTCAGCTTCGGCGGCTATCTGCTTGCCGCAAATCTGCTTCAGGCAACCTGCAAGAACTTTCAGAACATAATTATTGGCAAGAAGTTCTCGGACGTGCAGCTGGGGCTTTACTCGCAGGCGCAGAAAATGAACGACATTGCCGGATACACCATTCCGCAGATTCTGGTGCAGGTGATGTATCCGGTGTACAGCTCGATTCAAGATGACTCCAGGCGCCTAATCGAAATGCTGAAGATGAACATCAGGGTAATCAGCTTCGTGATATATCCGGTAATGATGCTGCTGATACTCATAGCCGAACCGATATTCACCCTGCTTTACGGCATGAAGTGGATTGATGCGGTGCCTTACTTCCAGCTGCTGTGTTGCGGCGGATTCTTCACCTGCCTGCAAAACATCAGCTTCTATGCCGTGGCGGCCAAGGGCTACAGCAGCGTGCTGTTTAAAATCAGCATCTATAAATGGGGGGCATTGCTCGCCTTCCTGTTTATCGGCATGAACTTCGGCATGACCGGCCTGCTTATAGGCATCATAGCCAGCGAATTCAACATATTCATTGTCAATGCCGTGCTGGCTCAGAAATATGTCGGGCTGAGCACTATGATTCAGTTCAGGGTGCTGGCCCCGATCGTTGCCGTGACAGCCGCAAGCGCCGTCATATCCTATCTGCCAGTAACCCTGGCCGGGCTCAACGGTTGGTTCATGCTGCCAATCTTCATTGCGAGCTATTTCGGGCTGTCGGTAATATTCAGGCTGCAAGCCATAGGTGAGGCCCGAAGTGTCATCGCAAAAATCAAACACAAAAATGATTGATTCCTCTATTCAGCAACAACTCCGCCAACGGTTCAATCCCGACGGGTCGACCCTGCGCAGAATGCAGATGCGCATGCTCGAGATTCTGAAATACGTTGACCGCATATGCACTGAACACAACATAAATTACTGGCTTTCGTCGGGCACATGCCTCGGAGCCATACGCCATGGCGGATTTATTCCCTGGGACGACGACGTAGACATAGAGATGCTTGCGGCCGACTACGACCGCCTGCGCGACATCATCGTCAACGACCCCGACGCGCCCTTTGCCTGGCACGACAGCATCACCGACCATAACTTTCTCTTTCCGTTTGCAAAGCTGCGCGACAAGAAATCGGAGCTGATTGAAAACACTCCGTGGAATCACGCCTACAATCAGCACGGCATATACATCGACATTTTCAGACTGTATCCCTCGTCGAGCCTGATGATTGAGAAACTGGCCAACGGCTATCACCACTATCTGGTGCTCGGGATAGGGCGCCGGCGCAACAACCCGCTGGCCGCAGCCCTGTTGCGCCCGAGCCATTGGATTATGGAGCACGTGGTTTCGCCCGTATGCCGCCGGCTCGTGGCCATCAACGCCAAAGGGCAGCTGCGCCACCGCATCGGCTCGGAATTTCCCAAGCCCCGCTATGTGGCCGACGTGAAGGAAACCGTCAGAGTGCCGTTTGAAGACGCCATGATGCCGGTGCCGAAAGGCTACGACCATTATCTCGGCAGCATCTACGGCGACTACATGTCATTGCCCGACATCGACAAGATAATTCCCCACGTCGAACAAATCCGCTTTTTCGACTGACGGAACGCGAAACGGTCAGTTCACCACCCAGGCCGAATTGTAGACGCGGCCCGGCTGCGAGGAGCGCTTGAGCGACTTTTCGGTGGGAATCCTCACCGTGTAGGTCTTTCCCGACTTGTTGGTCAGCTTCTTGTCGCGTATCCACGGATTATACTTGCGCAGGGTGGCATAGCTGATGCCATGCTGCATGGCCCATTCAGGCCAGTCGGCCACGGGGCCGCTCACTGTCACGGTGGTATACTCCAGCGGTTGATACAGTTGATTCGCCGTGAGATTGAATCCATATTGTTTCGGATTCTCCATTATCATCTTCATGGCAATCATGCGCATGGGGTAGCGCATGGTTTCTTCGGCAAGCCACAGATCGAACGCGCTGCTCTGCTTCTGCGCCTCCAGTTCCTTGCTTATCCGGGCCGTGCCGCCGTTGAAGCTCGCGGCCACAGACTCCCAGTTGCCATATTTGGCGAAAGCGTTGTTGAAGTATTTGCAGGCGGCTATGGTTTCCTTCTCAACGTCGAAGCGCTCGTCTACCTCGTCGTTGACCTCAAGGCCGTATTGCTTGGCCGTGGCAGGCATGAACTGCCATATGCCTACGGCTCCCGCCGACGATCTGGCCGTAGGGCTGAGATAACTTTCGATGCACGCCAGATAGACAAAATCTTTGTCAATGCCGTGCTTCTGCAGCAGCGGAATCAACACCGGGAAGTATCGGTTGGCGCGCTTGATGGTCAGCAGCGTGTTGCCGTGGGTATAAATCATCGACGTCAGTTCGCGGTCAAGGCGTTCGTATAGGTCGGCATTGTCGAGGTCCAGCTTTTTCCCGGCAAAAGTGACCGAAGCGGGAATATCGGGATTGACCACGTTGATGAAATCCCGGGCCGACACCGTAGGGAGCTGACATGACAGCAGGGCGGCAAGTGCAATGCGGAAGTATATTTTATTCATGGCAGAGTTACTAACAAAAAAAAGGAGGTGGTTATCAGCCGCCTGCCTACATCAAAAGAGTGGCGGCAAGTTTCAGAGCCTTGATGAAGGCATCGACCTCGGCCTTGGTATTGTAGGCCGCAAAGCCTACGCGCACTGTTCCCTCGATGCCGAGAGCCTGCATCAGAGGCTGGGCGCAGTGATGGCCGGTGCGCACTTCAACGCCCTGCTTGTCGAGCAGCATGCCAACGTCGTAGGGATGGGCGCCGGCAAGGTTGAACGATATGACCGGACTTTTGCCGGGTGCGCTGCCATAGATGGTTATTCCGGGAATCCCACTCATCTGCCCGGTGGCATAGGCAAGCAGCTCGTGCTCATGTGCGGCAATATTTTCAATACCGGTCGAACCGATGAAATCAAGAGCGGATGCTATCGCGCCGATGCCGACGAAATCGGGTGTTCCGGCTTCGAATTTATAGGGAAGCTCGGCAAATGTGGTGCCGTCAAAACTTACGTGGGCAATCATTTCGCCGCCGCCCTGATAGGGGGGCATGGATTTCAGAAGCTCTTCGCGGCCATAGAGCACGCCGATGCCGGTAGGTCCATACATTTTATGGAAAGAGAAGGCATAAAAGTCGGCACCGAGCGCTTTCACGTCGGGTTGCATGTGGGCCACGGCCTGGGCGCCGTCAACGAGCACCGGCACTCCGTGGGCATGGGCAATGTCGGCCATCTCCCTGACGGGATTCACGGTGCCGAGCACGTTGCTAACATGGGCAAACGCAGCCAGCCGGGTCCGGGGGCCGAACAGGCCTCGGTATTCATCGATATTCAGGCTGCCGTCTTCAAGAATCGACACCGGCCTGATTACCAGCCCGAGGCGTTTGGCGCTCAACTGCCAGGGCACGATGTTGGCATGATGTTCCATCACGGTGAGAATAATCTCATCGCCCGGCCTGAAGAGCTGAGTCAGCGATGATGCGACAAGATTTATCGCTTCAGTCGTGCCTCGGGTAAAGATAATCTCAGACGTGCTGTCGGCATTCAGCCACTGACGCACGCGCCCGCGGGCCGCCTCTTGCAGCGCCGTTGCCTCCTGGCTCAGGGTGTGAACCCCGCGATGCACGTTGGCCTTGGCATGGAAATAGCCATGCCCGATAGCCTCAACAACGGCCCGCGGAGTCTGCGAAGTGGCCACATTGTCGAGATACACCATCGGGCGCCCGTACATGGTGCGGCTCAGCGCCGGAAACTCGGCCCGGATTCTTTCGACGTCAAAACTGCTGCTCATTGACACGACGTTTTGCTTAGTCCACAATCGGCACACGAGGCCACGTCGGAGCCAAGTCCCGAGAAACGGCGCTCGACCAGATGCCGCAGCCGGTCGCGCAAGCCGGGAATGTGCACACCCTCAATCACGTCGGCCACGAATGCCTCCATGAGCATCTTGCGCGCAATAGCTTCCGGAATGCCGCGCTGACGCATATAGAAAAGCGCGTTTCCGTCGAGCTGACCCGTGGCGGCGCCATGGCTGCACTTCACTTCGTCGCAATAGATTTCAAGCGCCGGCTGAGTGTGCATTACGGCATGCTCCGATGCCAGCAGGTTGCGGTTGGTCTGAAACGCTTCGGCAAACCGGGCCTTTTCGTAAACCGTTATCTTTCCGTCGAACGCGCAGCGGCTCCGGCCGTCGGCAACGTATTTGAACAGCTGATTGCTGACGGTGTTTTCGGCAAGATGGTTTATGCGGGTCACATATGAGGCTTGCTGCTCCATGTCGGCAATCACCATGCCGTTGACCGATGCACGCGCTCCCTGCCCGCAAAGGTCGGCCTGAAGGCGCATGCGGCTGTCGCCGCAGCTCAGGGTGGTGCAGGTGCACTCCAGGGCGGCATCCTTGCCGAGCCAGGCGCTGACCGTTGAGCGGCGGGTTGTCAGGGCCGTTGACTCCTCTATAAAGTCAACGCCGAGCGACGCACCCTCGCCGAGCTCTATCCTTACGAGTTCGGCCGAAAGATATCTGCGCTCCTGGTCGCGGGTGTGGTCACATACCAGCAGGTCGGCCCTGGCGCCTTTTTCAAGCACTATGATTATGCGGCGCATGGCCATGAGGTCAACGGGCGATGAGAATATGTTGACGAGCTGCAAAGGCTTGTCAAGACACACTCCGGCGGCCACATGGATAAACACGCCGTCGGTCCACAGCAGGTCGTTCAGGCGGGTCTCGCCGTCGTCGGCAAGCGCTCCGTAATCTGCCGGAATAAGCTGCGGGCACTCCTCGGCTGCCTTGCGCAGCGACATGAACCTCACGCCCTGAGGCAGACGGCTGTCGAGCCGCTCAGGAGCCGAAAAAATATCGTTCACCACCACGGCCGGAGTGGCCGATACCGTGGGTATATCACATCCGAACACCTTCTCGAGGTCGCCGACCGGAATGGCCAGACGCTGAAGGTTCATGCCGTAGTATTCGGGGGCAAACGCCTCGTCGAGCACCGGCATGGCGGCCAGGCGCGTGCGGGCGGCTTCGCGTTCGCCAATCAGATTGCGGGCAGAATCGTAGAGGTCAAGATATTGCTGTGCTGAGGCCATTACAGGGCATTGTCTGTTTCGTTCTTAATCCAGTCGTAACCGCGCTCTTCGAGCTCAAGGGCAAGCTCCGGCCCTCCGCTCCTGACTATACGGCCCTGATACAGCACGTGGACGAAGTCGGGCTTGATATAATCAAGCAGGCGCTGATAGTGAGTAATCACGATGGTGGCCGTTTCGGCCGTCTTGAGCTTGTTTACTCCGCCGGCCACTATGCGCAGGGCGTCGATGTCGAGCCCCGAATCGGTTTCGTCGAGGATGGCGAGGCGAGGCTCGAGCATGGCCATCTGAAATATTTCGTTGCGTTTCTTCTCGCCGCCGCTGAACCCTTCGTTGACCGGACGCGAAGCCAGTTTGCTGTCGAGCTCCACCACCTTGCGCTTCTCTTTCATCAAAGCCAGAAAGGCAGCCGCCGACAGAGGCTCCTGATTGAAATATTTTCGCTTGGCATTGATTGCGGCACGCATGAAGTTGACCATCGACACTCCGGGAATCTCCACCGGATACTGAAACGAAAGAAACAGCCCTTCGTGGCTGCGGTCTTCGGGCAGCATGTCGAGCAGTTGCTTGCCGTCAAGCAACGCCGAACCGCCAAGCACCTCATATGCCGGATTGCCGGCCAGAACGGACGAAAAAGTGGACTTTCCCGATCCGTTGGGCCCCATTATAGCGTGAACTTCGCCCCGACGCACGTTAAGATTCACGCCCTTAAGAATCTCCTTGCCATTAACGGCTGCGCGCAAATCTTTGACTTCGAGCAAAAAATCGTTATCCATAGATTCTATATATTTCAGTTTTGAGAGAGCAAATTTAGTTATTTTTTTCGATTGAATCAAATCCCCAACAGCCATCTCCAGGCAGGCAACACATGAATCACCCTGCCGTCATCTTCAAGTTTGATTTCCTCTGTATGGTCGGCCGTTATTATGAATAGGTGATGACTTATCCATGCTGTCCTAAATTTGGGGACAAATATAGCACTTTTTGTCCTAAAAAAAAAGACAGGTGCCGATATTTTTATCAGATTTTCGTTGAATCGCGCAGGTAGGTTTCGCAGCATAGCGCCAATTCATCATACCATTCGCGGCCGAAGCGCTCGATAAGCGGCTCACGCAAAAACTGATACAGGCGGATGCCTTCGCGCCGCCCTTTTGCGCGTGCCGACTTGCATACGTCCCAGCGGTGATAGTTGACGGCCGTGAATTTTTCGTACTCGGTGATGCGCACGGGGTAGAGGGCGCAGCTTGCAGGCTTGCGCCATTGCGTCTCGCCCCTGCGGTACGCCCCCTCGAGGGCACACAGACACACTCCCCCCGGCCCGTAGCAGGTAAAACAGCAGTTGCGGCCGTCGAGAATCGAAGTGACCAGATCGCCCTCTTCGTCAACGTAGCTCACACCCTGCTCCCTGACAAGGTCGAGGGCGCGCGGCGCCATATCTTTCTCGATAAACGGAAGGGCCCGCCTGATTTCGCGGCACTCTTTGTCGGTGACCGGGGCACCGGCATCGCCCTCAATGCAACATTCGCCTTTGCAAGAGTCGAGGTCGCAGCAAAAAAATTCTTCGGCAAGGTCAAGGCTCACCAACGTATCTTTAATTTGGAACATAACTTCTTCTTTTTCTTCAATCATTTCCCGGAATAAATTGCTTTTGAACCGATTAGCCTATCATAGCGTGCTCCTGGCGCACTGTGGTAAAGCAATATCAGGTATTCGTTGCCAGTTTCGTAGTGGTCGCCCTCGACGGGATTCAGCCCCGAGGCCGACGAAGTTACATACTGATAATTATACATGCCCTGTTTGAGCAACAGAGTCTTTACATACGCCCCGATGCTTTCGTCGTAGACCATACGCGCATCTGAGTCGCGCTTTCGCATCACCATGTCGCCGTCGATAAACACGTCTTCGTCAAGCCGAGGCATCTGCAACGTGAAATAGGTCATCACGTAGTCGGAATTAATATCAGGCTCCGTGGCGTTGAGCTCATCTACGAAATAACGGCCCGACTGGTCTTCGTCGTATTGATAGCGCACATGAGGCCTCGCCGTATCAGTCTGAAGCATAGCATGATAAAACGGCTCTATGTAATCATATCGTTCCACTCTCATGCCCGGATAGCGCACGTTAGCGATATCAAAACGCCTGTATTCGTTTCCGGCCGGAAATATGAGTTCCTTCTGATGCCCGTAGGCAACGCCCTGCTGGGTGGCCCGCATCGGCTTGTCAAGAGTGCGGCGCATGTCGGGCCGGCCGTTCTGTATAACCACCAGCCGCAGGTCGTTATAGGGGTCATCCACTCCGGTGCCGTCAAGATTCACGTCGACACTGAGCTGCTGATGCCGGTCGTTATGGTCCACGTCGGTGCGCGAAGTCACTTCGGCGCTGATTTGCGCCAGCTCCTCGCTAACCATGAACCGGGCCTGCAGCAACACTTCGTCGGGGTCATCCTGGTCGAATATCTGCACGAGATAGTTGCCCGACAGCAACGGCTGCACGTCGTCATTAGGCAGCACAAGGTCATAATGCACATAATGCGTCAGCGTTTGCTCCGATAGCGCATAGCTGTATATGTCGCCCAGATTGAACCCCGAGGCATATTCCATATCGGAGATGGGGGTAGGGCGCCAGTTGCTGTCGCAGTGGAGCAGCCGGTAGCGCAGAAAGCGATTATCTTCGGCCAGTTCATCGAAGCCGATATGCACGCGCGAAGCCTCATCGGCCGGCTTCAGTATGGGAAAACCGAGCAGATGGTCGGGATTCGTAATCTGCAACGATTTGAACTGAGGGTCGAATATGTCGGTAAGAGTGCTGGTGACGGCATGAGCCGACATTACCGAAGCGGCCGCTAATATCAGACTACAGACTCTCATGCAATATGCCCACGGCATCCGTTATCAGTTCGGTGCACGGCTTTCGGCCCGGACGGCGCAAGGCGCAACAGTCGGTGTCGCCCTGGTTGAGCGCGGCAAAACGGTCAAGCTGCAGCCGTATGCGGGCATATAGCTCCTGCTTGTCGGACGGGCCGGTGTAGGTGTCGGCTCCGGTAACGAGCGCCATTGCCGATGCCGCTCCGCATATATGGCCGGTGCCGGCCACTCCGGTGCCGAGCCCTGAGGCAACAGCCTCAAGCGCCGGATTGAACACCATCGCCACGCACTGCGCGCAGTTATATCCTTTAGCCCTGAGCTGCATGGCTTTATCCATGCGTTCTTGAAGTGTCGTTTCAACTACCATATTACTGGATCAATTCCTTTGCTTATCAAATATTCATTGGCACGCGAAAAGTGTCGGCACCCGAAAAAGCCGCGATAGGCGCTGAGAGGCGAAGGGTGGGGTGCCTCAAGAATCAGATGGCGCGAACGGTCAATCAATCCGGCCTTTCTGCGGGCATGCGACCCCCACAGCATGAACACTACGTTGTTGCGGCGGGCCGACAATGCCGATATGGCAGCATCGGTCACCATTTCCCATCCTATCTGCGAATGAGAGGCCGGCGAGTGGGCTCTGACGGTGAGTGAGCTGTTGAGCAACAGCACTCCCTGGCCGGCCCATCGGGTCAAATCTCCGTTTGCAGGCACGGGAGTGCCGGTATCGGCCTCAATCTCCTTGAAGATATTCACCAGCGAAGGCGGAGTCTCCACTTCAGGAGCCACCGAGAAAGCCAGGCCGTTGGCCTGCCCGTCGCCATGATAGGGGTCTTGTCCGATTATCACCACCTTAACCTTCGAAAACGGGCACAAATCGAATGCGGCGAATATTTTCGACGCAGGTGGGAATATCAGTCGCCCGGCATACTCGCTCCTGACGTATTGAGCCAGGCGTGCAAATTCCGCCGACTGCCACACCGGCTGCAGCTGTTCATTCCATTCGGGGTCTATCTTCACTTTCATACGCCTGCAAAGGTAAGTATAATTTGTCAAAATATGTAAAAATCTTGGCCCCGACGCGAAATTTTCGTAACTTAGCGCTGAAAAATAAAAATTTATGTCAATCAAATCATTATATACGCTCGCTCTTGGGCTTCTCGTTTCCATTCCGTCAGTTGCATCGCCAAAAGGCTTTGATTTAACCACATATCATGCCGAGATAACCGAACTGTCGATCGACGACAATCTGCTCTCGCCCGAGATACCGAAAAAATATGTCGAACCGGCCCGCGAAGCAATGAAAAGCATTGGCGCACGCATGCGCAACGCCGGCCTGACCACCGACCTGAGCGAACGCAACGGCCTCGTGCTTATGGTGACGGTTGCCGCGGCCGATATGTTTGAGGCCAACAGCACCGACCTGTCGTCGAAGGCCGACAAAGTGCTGAAACTGCTGCTGCAATATATGCGCACACCCGATAAATATAAAGTGCTTATCGCAGTGCATAGCGACGACACCGGCTCTGAAGAATACCTGAACGACATGACCTCGCAAAGGGCCGACGCCATTTTGCAATGGTTTGCCGGACAAGGCCTGCCTACCGACGGCATAATCACCTACGGCCTCGGATATGACGAGCCGCTCACCACTAAGCCGGGCCGAAAGGAGAGGGCAAAAAACCGCAGGGTGGAATTTTATTTCGTTCCGGGCCCCGTTATGATCGAACAGCTCAAGGCAAGAAGATAAGGGCAAAGAACCATGGAGGTTCTTAACCCTTATCATCCGTGTTTCTTTATTTTGCGGAAAGGATTACATCAGGAAGTGGTTTGCGAGCGCTAACTGCGTGAGCCATATCCACAGGGGGCAGAACCCGATGAACAGAATTATGCTGAGAGTCAGCGACGATGTGCCGGTGGCCACGTAGGTATCGTATTCGTCGGCGATGATGATGCCCGAGAATGCAGGGGGCAGCGCGCAAGCCACTACGAGCATTTGCAGATTGATGGCATCCATGTGTACCAGCAGACCTACTATCAGGGCCATCGCAGGCATCACTATCAGCTTCATTATGCTGCCGAGCACGGCCTGCCAGTTAATCTGAACCTTGATTGCCGACAGCGTGATACCGGCCGAGAATACCGCCAGCGATGCGTTGGCCTTGGCGATGAGGTTAAACGAGGGGCTTGCCCAATCAGGCCAGGTGAACCCGCACACCACCAACACTACGGCCAGAATCGGCGCCCATGCCACAGGCTGCTTCAGAGCATGCACAACGGGCTTCCATGCGCTTTGCCTCTGCCCGGTGGCGTTGGTTTTGGCCAGGCTGGCATTGAGCAGCGACAGGCCTACCGGTATGCCGATTGCATTGACCACGATACCCACTATCGCCACTACAAGTGCCACTGACGACAAAGGCACTGACGACGACACGAAGATAGGCTCCAGAACGGCAAATCCGAGAAAGCCGATGGTGGGCGAGCCGCTGATCAATGCGCTGACGGCCGCATCGGCGCCGGTGTTCTTTTTAAAACAATATTTGTAGATGAAATATACTGCCATGAAGCAGGCCATAATCACCACGGTCGACACTACGGTGAGCTTCAGGTCTTTCATCAGGTCTGCGCGAGTGGAGCTGACTATCGATACGAACAATGCTGCCGGCAACGCGAAGTCAAGCACCACCTTGTTGAACTGCTTTGCGTCCTGACCGCTGAATACTCCTTTTTTGCCGGAGATATAACCGGCGAGCATCACTACGATTATAGGCACAATAGCATATAATAGAATGTGTCCCATATAGTTGAACGGAATAATAAGTCAATTTTACATAGTTTAAACGGTTACGTGCTGAATCGACTCGGGATTCAGATAGCCTATGTGGCCGCTCTCCTTGCCTGAATCGGCGGCAAGCTGCACGTTGATGATTGCGGGCGCTTTCGAGGCCACGGCCTTGGTAAATGCATCTTTCAGCTCCGCGGGAGTGGTTACGTAATAGGCCTGCTGGCCGAATGCCTCGGCTATCTTCTCATAGTGGGCGTTGATGTCGAGAGTGGTGGGGGCGGGGTCGCCGTCGGCGCTCATGTTCTGACCGATGCCGTTGTAGATGCCGCCATTGTTGAAAATCACCACTGTTACAGGCAGCTTGAACCGGCTTATGGTTGAGAAGTCCATGCCCGAGAAGCCGAAAGCCGAGTCGCCCATGATGGCAACCACGCTCTTGCCGGTCGACACTGATGCGCCTATGGTTGAGCCGATGCCCATGCCCATGATGGCCCATGTGGCGCAGTCGACGCGATGACGGGGAAGCGACATATCGATGGTGTCGCGCGTGTCGTCGAGCGTATTGGCGCCTTCGTTAACGATAATCAGGTCGGGATTCGACTCAATCAGCGGCTTCAGGGCGTTGAGCGCCGTCCAGTGAGTCATGGGCTGAGAGTTGGCGAAGCTGGCCAGGCGTTCGGCGAATTTTGCGTTCTTTTCCTGAGTTTCAGTTGCGAGCGACGTCATCCAGGTCGGGTCCATGGTCAGTTTCTGGCCGCCAAGTTTATCCATTATGGCCTGAAGTGATGATGCGATATCGCCCACCACCGGGGCGGCTATCGGCCGGTTGCAGTCCATTTCGGTGGGCTCGACGTCGAGCTGAATGAACTTGGTGTCGGGGTTCCACTTGCCATGGCCGCGCGAAAGCAGCCAGTTGAGCCTTGCACCCACCAGCACCACTACGTCGGCCTCCGACATGATGGTAGAGCGACATGCCAGCGCGCTCTGAGGGTGCTTGTCGGGCATCAGCCCCTTGGCCATCGACATGGGATAGAACGGCATGCCCGTTGATTCAACGAACTGCTTCACGGTGTCGTCGGCCTGAATGAATGCCGCACCCTTGCCCAGAAGAATCGCGGGCTTTTTGGCGCTTTTCAGCAGCTCAACGGCGCGGTCAATCGACTCGGGGTTGGCCATCACCTTGGCCCGGGGGTCAACAGGGGTGAAAAACCACTTTTCGGCCTCGGCAGCGTCCACCACCTGACCGAGGCAGGGCGTGGTTATGTCGAGATACACACCGCCGGGGCGCCCGCTGATTGCGGCGCGATATGCACGGACCACTGCCGTCGGTATATCCTGCGGCTTATTCACGCGATATGCGGCCTTTACCAGACCTTTGGCCACGTTGAGCTGGTCAAGGCCCTCATAGGCGCCCTGGTCAAGGTCGATGGGTTCGCGTTCGCTGCTGCCCGAAATCTGAATCATCGGGTAGCAGTTGACTGTGGCGTTGATCGTTGCGGTCAAGCCATTGAGAAAACCGAGCGAGCTGACGGTCAGCAATACGCCCGGCTTGCCTGTGAGATAACCGTGGGTGGCGGCTGCCATGCCGGCCTGCTGTTCGTGGCGGAAGCCAACGAAGCGGATGCCCTGCTCCTGGCATAGATATGAAAAGTCGGTCACCGGAATGCCTACAAGGCCATACATGTCGGTGATGCCGATGTTTTTCAGTGCTTTGGCAAGAATATACATGCCGGTTACCTGCTCCGGAAACTTAGGTGCGGCAGGCGCGGCGGTTGTTGAGGTTGAGTTTGTCATGATTTTTTTGTTTGTGTATGCAACTTATGTGGAAGGTAAGCGGAGAGTGGAGGAAGGGGTGGGGGGTAGATGGAAAGGAGCCTCATCCTCCGCTCTCCGCTTCGAAATTTACTTACTTGCTTGCCTCTGCTGCCAGGGGGGCGGTGGTGCCGTTGGCGGCCATGGCCTTTTGCTGCTCGGGAGTGTAGCCGAGCGATGTCAGAATTTCGGCAGTGTTGCCGCCCAGTTCGGGCGCAGGGCCGTAGGTGGGCTGGAAGCCGCTGATGGTGAACGGGCAACCCACGGTTACGAATTCGCCAACGTTGCCGCCCTGGTTGATTTTAACGAGGGTGTTGCCGTCGTAAAGGCTTTCGTCGGAAAGCACCTCCTTGGTCGACAGCACGGGGCCTACGGGCACTCCGGCCTTCGACAGTATTTCGGTCACTTCATATTTGGTCTTGTCGGCACACCATGCACCGATACGTTCGTAGATGGCCTGTTTGTTCTTGTCGCGGGCATCGGCCGTGTTGAATTTCGGGTCGGTAAGCCAGTCGGTGAAACCAAAGGCCTGACAGGCGAGCGCGAATTCCTTTTCCGGACGCTGCAGCACGATGTAAACGTAGTTGTTGCCGTCGAGTTCCGAATCGTCCGGGCCCGAGGGTTTGCACTTATAGGTCCAGCCGAGCACTCCCGAGCCTTCAAAGTTGCCGCCGCGGGGCACGCAGTCGCCAAACGGGGTGTCGGGATACTGGGGGAACTGCGTCAGTGTGCCTATCTTGTCGAGCGTAAGCTGGTCGCGCGTCTTGATTCGGCAAAGGTTAAGGCAGGCGTTGTGCATCGACTGGTAAACGTAAGAGCCTTCGCCGGTGCGTTCGCGCAGCTGCAAGGCGGCCAGCAGGCCGATGAGCAGATGCATGCCCGAGTTGGAGTCGCCGAGCGCAGCACCGCTTTGTGTGGGAATATTATACTCGCCCGAATACCATCCGGTGGTCGAGGCGGCCAGCGCCGTTACCTGGGCGATAGGCTCGTAAGCCTT
>CAYUFQ010000005.1:0-390 GCA_964444045.1 uncultured Bacteroides sp. | reverse complement strand
AGGGAAACCCTTGATGGTGCCGTAGATGCAGCGGGGATTCAACGCATGCACTGCCTCCCAGCTGAAGCCCAGCTTATCGGTGGCTCCGGGATGCAGGTTTTCAACGAATATGTCGGCCTCCTTGATCAGTTTCGTCAGGATTTCCTTGCCGTCGGGGGTCTTTGCGTCAAGGCTGAGCGACTTTTTGTCGGAGTTGAGCTGAAGGAAGTAGTAGCTCGGGGCATCGGGCGAGAACTGAATCTCTTTGCGGGTGGCGTCGCCCACACCCGGGCGCTCGATTTTGATTACTTCGGCGCCGAGCCATGCGAGCATTTGCGTACACGCAGGACCGGACTGGACCTCGGTCAGGTCCACGACCTTGATTCCCTGAAGTGGTGCTGTATTCATAGT
>CAYUFQ010000004.1:6884-26798 GCA_964444045.1 uncultured Bacteroides sp. | reverse complement strand
CTTTAAAATCCGGATTATGGATAATTTCCCAAGTGCCAAGAAACTCAATAGTATAACGTGTACGAATCCAGTTCTTTATAATATCAGCAGCTCGATTATCACCTTCTTTGGCAGATGCCATATCCGTAAGTGATATGTAATCCTGGCCATCTATACCAAGTACACTTATATTCGTATCTTGAACGACAATCTTTGCCATAATCTACTCTATCTTTATCAGTTGGCAACGACGAGTTCCACCTTGACGGGCTGCTGGCCCACGATGCCGTGGAGCAGGGCATCGACATTGACCACGGGGCTGGATATGAGTTCGGGCACATTGAAAGTGCGGGTAAAGCGGTCGTAGAAATCGGCCTTCTCCTGGGGCACGGCAAACGGTTTTGCGGCGCGTCCGGTAGCTGAGTCAAAAGCGGCAAGGAAGGGGCGTGCCCACAGGCCGTCCATGCGTTTGGAGCTGAACACGAACCATTTGCCGTCGCTGCTCCATGAGTGGTAGCTGTCTATCGACCCGGAGTTCACCTCGTCCATCTCGCGCCAGCTGCCGTCGGTCAAATCCATCAGACACAGCTGCGACTCGGGGTGCCAGATGGAGAATGTGCCATAGTCCATGCGGCAGAACATGAGCCAGCGGCCATCGGGGCTCACGCGCGGAATGGTGACCGACTTGTTTTCCTCGGTAGCGGCATAAAGCACCTTTATGTCAGAGAACTTGCCGGTGGAAGGGTCGAAACCTACCGAACAGAGGTCGTAGCGAATCGAGTCGGGCGAGAATGAGCTGATTTCATAGCCTTTGGCCCTGCAGAAATAGATGGTCTTGCCGTCGGGTGCCCAGTTGGGGAAGGTCTCTATCCAGTCGGGGTTACTCAGCAGGCTGTCGGAATAGGCCAGCTGACGCTCAACGTCGTAAACCATCAGGTCGGCGGCTTTGTCGACCACCTCGATAGGCTTCTGACCCGACGAGTGAAAAAGCTGGCCCACATCATTGGCCGAAAAAGCGATGAAACGCCCGTCGCGGCTCCACCCCGGATAGGTAGCTCCATGATTGGCGCCGTTAAATCTCGAATCGATTTTCTTCACGGTGCCGTTTTGAGATATGAGAGTGCCCCCCTGCGGTCCGCGCACGTGAATCATGGTGCCCTGCGCAGGGTTGTTGGCGCTGAAACTGTGGCAGTTGACACACTGCTGATTGAAATCCTTGTTTTCCAGCACCGGACGCTGGTCGTAGTTGGTGAGATTACGCTCGTAGATGCCGAGCGACGACCATAGTTCATAGCCCGGATAGAGCAGACGGTACACCAGATAATCATCTATGTTATCCGGAGATACGGCACACATCACGTCGCTCCGCGCGCCAATCCAGCGGCCGTCGGCACTCTCGGCGGCAAAGCGGAAGTAGATAGAGTCGCCTTTGGCATCGGCCATCAGCGCCTTCCAGTCATCGAGCGGAATCTCCACCTTGCCCGACCCGTCGGACTGCACCACTATGGCAGGCTCCTGCCCTTTGCGTCCTATCTCGGTCTGCCAGGCCTGAGCCGAATCCCGGATGGTAAACGCCGGTGCCGCCACGTTAGGGGCGAATGTCACTCCGGCATAGTCGGGTTCAATCCGCGGCACCTCGAGGGTGTAGGCCTCGGGGGTGTGGCGCGGCGAGGAGCAGGCGCAGAGCATTGCACCCGCAATTGATGCTATTGCGAAAATATGTTTTTTCATCGGGGTTGGGAATGAATCTGAGGAGTTTCGTCAAATAATTCTTCACTGAGCGACAGGGTCGGGCGATAGCGGCTCACGTTCGTCACGTAATACCAGTAGGTCTGCTTCTGGGCGGGAGTGTAGCGCGCATATTGCCCTTTGTTCATCTCGGCCACGTATGAGCGGAAATCATTGTCAACGTCGGCCGGTATGCTCCAGCCGCTTTCGCTGATATAGTCGGAGCCCCTCTGCATCCTTATCAGGCAAAGCGCCTCCCAGTAATACCGGGGCAGTTCGGCGCCGGCCGGATATAATTCCTTGAGATAGCGGTAGAACAGGCCGGCCTGGTTGGTAAGGAGCATCGACATGAGAAAATAGTCCCTGGCCATGGCGTTTTCGGGAGCATATCTGAGTATGTGCAGTGCGTCGGCACTGATGCTCATCACGTTATCGAAACGCGCCGGCAACTCTTCAGGCACGTTTTTCAGGGCGTCTTCCAGGTCAGGCACGTCGCCGGCAGCCAGATATCGCTCAAGGTCGTCGGCAGTGGAGCGATAAAACAGCGTCTCCTTGAGCGGAGCTATGAACTTACGGGCCTGCTCGGGTTTGCCGGCCTCGATGTAGTAGCGCGACAGGTTGATGAGATGGCCGGCCGTTTCGCCCCACCCCACCAGAGCCTCGAATTCCCAGTGAGTGGCGGTGTTGAGCGCGCCCATCTGTTCGTAAACCACTCCGCCATATTCCGCCTTGTTGCGGTCGGCCACCCAGGGGAAAAACAGAGTCTGGTCGCTGAAGCTCTGCGGCAGGTCGAACAGATGGCTGGCCAGTTCGCCCCGGTGATAAAGCGCCATGGAGCGGAAATAGGCCATAAGATGGTTGCTGCCGGTGCGGAGCACCTGATTGCTCAGGTCGAGCACCTCATCCCAGTCGCCGCGGCGCACGGCCTGGTCGGCCATAATCATCAGCTTTTCGTTTTTGCGCCATTTCTTCACGTCATCGCGGGTCAGTTCGATTTTCTTGCCGTTGTTGTCGACAGTGCGCGGCTTATAGAAATCCTGATAGGCCCATGCGAACATCAGTCCGAACAACGCCACTCCGGCAACCGGCCATAACCAACCGGCCAAGGCCTTGGGCTTTTTATTTTTATCGGCATGGGTTTTCTTTTTCGGCGAGAACCGGTTGCTCAGCTTGGGAATGAACCGGCCGACGCACAGCGCCGCAATCCATATGGCCAGCACGATTACAAACGCCTTGACCGGATCAATCGGCTGGACGTCAACGTCGGTGGTCTTGAAAAACATCAGGCATGGAAGTATGGCGCTGAGCTGCAACAGGTCATACCATCCGGTCAGACGCCTGATAATGCTCTGGGTCATCAGATAGATGCCCACCAGCAGCAGCGACCACACCAGGGCACCGAGCCATGGATAATATCCGAACTGAATCATGAATTCCATCAGCGGCCACCAAAAGCCCTTTTCGTGCATCATCATCCGGTAATAATCCATCGAAAATCTGAACAGATGATGCTGCTCATGGAAAATTATAACGTGGCGATATTCCACAAGATACATTACCATAAAGGCAATGAGCATCACGGCCGCCACTATCCATTTAACATACTTTTTCATGTCGAGTAATTGGTTTTATCGCGCAAATATAAGGATTTTTTCGCAAAAATTTCGTATCTTTGCAGTAAGATGATAAGAGTATTTGATAAATATATATACCGTTTTATTGCTTCGCTGACCCTGCTTCTTGCCCTCGGATCATGCCATGAGGAGCCCGAAGCCCCCGCGCCATGCCGGAGCACGCTGCTGGTTTATATGGAGGCCCGCAATAATCTGAGCAACGACGCCGAAAAAGACCTGCGCGAAATGATGGCCGCCGTAATTCCCGCCGATTGCCGCCTTCTGGCCTATTGTTCAACCTACGATTCCGAGCCCCGCCTCGTTGAAATCAAGGATGGCACGCAGACCACTCTGAAAACCTGGCCCGCAGGCACTTCGGCCGTAGACCCTTTGCAGCTGGCCGAAGTGGTTGCCGAAACGCGCCGCATGGCGCCGTCGGCCGAATTCGGCATAGTGTTCTGGAGCCATTCGTCGGGATGGCAGCAAACAAAGAGCAAGGCCAGGGCGTTCGGATTGGAAAACAGCAGCCGGCAGATGAGCATCACCGACCTGGCTGCCGCCCTGACCGGCCAAAACATTGACTACGTGATTTTCGACTCCTGCTATATGGGGTGCGTCGAGGTGGCTTATGAGCTGCGCCGGTGTGCCGACTGGATGGTCGCCTCGGTTTGTGAGGTGCCCCCCGACGGCATGCCCTACAACCGGGTGCTTCCGCAGCTGCTTGACGCAACCGACCCCTTGCCCGGACGCCTGAGCCGCGTAATCGACACCACCGTCAATTCCTACCTGCCGGGCACCTCAGGCTGCCCGAGCACTATGAGCCTGACCGACCTGAGCCGGATGGACGCCCTGGCCGAAGCCGTGAAGAACGCTCCTGACCTGCTGCCCTATGACTATAAGCCTCAGGTATTTTCACGCAGCGCCCCGTACAAATATCTGTTTTGCGACTTCGGCCAGTACTTCAATGCAATCGGATGCAACCCCGACGTGCTGTCGGAAGCCGTTGTCTACGAACGCCACACCACTAAAATCTGGGGCGAAATTCCGATAGTCCACTGCTCGGGGCTGTCGGTCTACCTGCCGCAGTTCTTTCCCGGCTACGACTATTCCTCCCATGGCTACTCCTCGCTGTCGTGGGCAAAATATCTCAACCTAACCGACTAAACTCAAGCATATGATTCCCGCTCAAGCGCAAGCCGCGGCCGAAACCGCAGTCCAGGCAGAAGAGAAGTTCGCGCTATCCGACCTTCTCGCCACCGCCACCGAAAAGCTGGTGAACTTCAGCATTCACCTCGTAGTGGCCATACTGGTTTTCTATCTGGGCCGCTTTTTGGTGCGTAAAATCCTCACCCTCATCAAACGCATACTCACCAAACGCAATGCCGACCCCTCGATATCCACCTTCGTCTCCTCGGCACTCGAAACGGTGCTCTACTTCATCGTAATCACCACGGTGGTGGGTATTCTCGGCATCGAAACGAGCTCGTTCATTGCCCTGTTTGCTTCGGCAGGCGTTGCCGTGGGCATGGCCATGAGCGGCACTCTGCAGAATTTTGCCGGAGGCGTGCTGGTGCTCACCCTGCGCCCCTATGCCGTGGGCGACTATATCGAAACCCAGGGCTATTCGGGCACTGTGAAAGCCATTCAGATGTTTCACACAATCATCACCACCCCCGACAACAAAACTATCATCATACCGAACGGCCCGCTCAGCAACGGCACCATCAACAACTATTCGCGCCAGCCCTGGCGCAGGCTCCAGTGGAGCGTAGCGGTTGCCTACGGCACCGACTTCGTCCGCGCCAAAGCCGCCATTGACCGCATTCTGGAAGGCATCAGCGAAATAGAGCAAAATAATCCCGACCACCCGAAAGCCGTCTACCTTAATAATCTGGCCGACAGCGCCGTGGAGATTATCGTGCGCGCATGGGTTCCTTCGGCCGACTATTGGCCCGTGTTTTATCGGGTCAACGAATTGATTTACTCCGAATTGCCCAAAGAAGGCATTGAATTCCCGTTCCCCCAGATGGACGTACACCTTATACCGAATGGCACAGAGTGAATTTCAGCTCCACATACTGGGCTGCGGCTCCGCAACCCCTTCGCTCAGGCACATGCCTTCATGCCAGATAGTCGAACACCGTTCGAAACTCTTCATGATCGACTGCGGCGAGGGGGCACAGCTGCAAATGATGCGCATGCGCCTTAAGTTCGGCAAGCTCAACCACGTGTTTATCTCTCACCTTCACGGCGACCATTTTCTCGGCCTGCCAGGCCTGCTCTCCACCATGGCTCTTCACGAAAAAGGCTCTGCGGTAACCATCCACACTATAGCCGAAGGGGCCGAGATATTGAGCTATCTTGTGCCGAAACTGATTGGCAACACTCCATTCAACATCAGCTTCAACATAATCGACCCGGCGCGCCGCCAGCTGCTCTACGACGACGGCTCGCTCACCGTAAGCTCCTTTCCGCTGTTTCACCGGGTGCCCACGGTGGGCTTCATGTTTGCCGAAAAACCCAAACCGCGCCATATAATCGGCGACATGGCGAAGTTTCACGAGGTGCCCCACTACTTCATGGAGCGCCTGAGGCAGGGCGAAGACTTCGTGAAAGCCGACGGCACGGTAGTTCCCAACTGCCGGCTCACCACCGACCCCACCCCCTCGGCCTCCTACGCCTACTGCACCGACACCGTGGCCGACCGCCGCATAGTAACCTCGGTAAGGGGGGTCGACACGCTGTTTCACGACTCGACCTATGGCGACGACGGCGCCGCAAACGCCGCCGACTATGGCCACTCAACCGCCCGACAGGCCGGCGAAACCGCCCGCAGGGCCGGTGCCCGACGCCTGATATTAGGCCATTTTTCAAAGCGATATGATTCTGAGGATGCCCTTCTTGCCCAGGCAAGCGAGGAATTTTCAGGCCAGATTATCGTTGCCAACGAACGCATGACCATTGACCTGCTCGACCTTCCGAAATGACCCCGCAAAAATCCGAAGACCTGCGTATGATGGCCGCAGCGCTGCGCGAGGCGCAGACCGCACTCGATGAAGATGAAATTCCGGTGGGCGCCGTAGTGGCCTGCAACGGCCGGATAATCGGCCGCGGCCACAACATGACCGAACGCCTGCGCGACGTAACCGCCCATGCCGAAATGATGGCCATAACCGCCGCCACTCAGACCCTCGGAGGCAAATACCTGAAAGAGTGCACGCTATACGTTACTATGGAGCCCTGCCTGATGTGTGCAGGCGCAATAGGCTGGAGCCAGGTAAGCAGGGTGGTTTATGGCGCCGACGATCCCCGGCGCGGCTATCGCTCGCTGGTGCGCCCCGACCGACCGGCCCTCCATCCCTCCACTCAGGTCACCTCAGGCCTCCTTGCCGACGAAGCCCTGTCAATGCTTCGCCGCTTCTTCGCCCGCAAGCGCTGATGATTCTTCGATTATAAGTAGCTTGTCGCCTTCGTGGAGGCGGCGCTTGCCGTTGGGCACTATGTAGCGGCCATTGCGCAACACGAGCATCACCAGCGAACCCTCAGGCAGATGTAGGTCCTTGATGGTGGCTCCCGAGGCCAGTTCATCGGCTGTCAGTTCGATAGTGCGCAGGTTGGCCAGGCTATCATCGGTGAATTCCACTCCGAAGGGGTCGTCGGTTTCGGGCGAATCGCCGAGCAGACGCAATCCGCGTGCCGATGAAATCACCGTTGTGCCCTGCACCACCAGCGAAAGAATCGTCACGAAAAACACAATGTTGAAAATCTGCGACGCACCGCTCACGTCGGCCACAACCGGATAAGTGGCGAATATAATCGGCACGGCTCCGCGCAAACCCACCCAGCTGACAAACAGCTTTGACCGCATATTGATTCTCCTGAACGGAGCCAGACACAGAAATACGCTTACAGGCCGGCCTATCGCCATTATAAACACGCCGATGAGTATCGAAACGGCCGCAACTGAGAGCATCTCGCGAGGATTGACCAGCAGCCCGAGCATTATGAACACCACTATCTGCGCTATCCACGTGATGCCGTCCATGAACTTCGCAACGCCCTTGCGGAATGGAAATTGCGAATTGCCGAACACTATGCCGGCTATATACACGGCCAGATAGCCGTTGCCTCCGAGCGCAGTGGTCAGAGCGAACGTCAGAAAAACCGAACCTATAACCAGGATGGAAATCATGGCGGTGGTCTGCCCGGTGTCTTCAATCACCGAATTACCCCCGAGGCGCTTGTAGAACTTGGCCAGCTTCACTCCGGCATAGCCTATCACCAGACCTGAAATTCCGCCTACGGCAAACTGCATCACCAGCTGCACTATCACTTTTCCGGCCGATAGGTCAGTACCAATCGTAACCACTTCTATCAAAATGACAGTGAGCATATAGGCCATAGGGTCGTTAGAGCCGCTCTCGAGCTCGAGCATGGGCCTGAGATTGTATTTCAGGCCTGCGTTGCGCGAACCGAGTATGCCGAACACCGAAGCCGAATCGGTTGACGACATTGTGGCCGCCAGCAGAAGCGACGGAATCAGAGCGAAGTGTATGTTGGTCCAGCTCATGCCCGAAAGCCAGAATATGAACATTCCGGTAAGCAACGCAGTGATAAGCACTCCGGCGGTTGAAAGCACCAGACCCGGCGCCACTATCGGCCGGATTGACCTGATGCTCGTTGACATGCCGCCGCTGAAAAGAATCACGCACAGCGCAATCATCCCCACAAACTGCGCGGCATGCATGTTGCTGAAACTGATTCCGAGGCCGTCTACCCCGAACGCCATGCCAACGAACAGAAATATCAGCAACAGGGGCAGACCCGTGCGATAGCTCGATTTTCCTATCAACACTCCGGCTATAAGAATCACCGAGCTTATGAGCAGAATATTTTCAGCGCTGATTGTCACTTTGCCTTATACATATATTTTTTGCAAAGTTAACCATTATTTGTCAGCTTTACAAGCCTTTAAAACAGAGGCTCCTGTTCGTTTCTGTGGTAATAGGCGGCAAGCGTGGCGGTGAAGCGCGATATTTCCTTTATGGCGGCGGCGGTCTGAGGCGATATCTCCTTGCCCTGCAAACGCAACATAAGCATGCCGTAAAGAGCCGTGAAACACGTGGTTATTTCATCTTCGGCCGCTCCTCCGGCACGCGAGCGCAGGTCGACTATATAGGGCAGAGTGCGATAAAACAGCGACGAATATTCGCCATATTTCGGATCGGCCAGCAGCGCCTTGTGAAGCTCCACGAGCTGGGCCATCACGTTGCCGTTGATCTGCAGATGGCCGCTTTCGGTCACTCCCTCGCGGCGCATCATGTCAATCAGCGATTCATACCATTCGGTCATTTCGCGGCGCTGGGCGTCGGTAAGGCCCTCGTAAAGGTCAATCACATTGGCCTTGATGCGGTCAATGTCGAGTCCGTTGGCGCGAATCATGTCTTCTACCTGCCACATATACAGGATATATTCGGCAATGTTTTCCTTTCGTTTCTGAGATGCTATAATCATAAGTATATCAAGAATTTTGAGTTGACATAATTCTGAGCCATTTGCGATAGCCGAGAAGGGCTATCACGGTGTAGAGGCCGTAGAGACACGGATAGAACACAAGGCCTTTCGACAGCTGTATGGGCACCGTCACGGCATCTACTATGAACCAGGCTATCCACTGCTCGGCATACTTTCGCGCCCCCATCCACATGGCCACTATGCTGAGCGCCGTAGTGAAGGCATCGGCATAGGGTATGGTGGAGTCGGTGAAGTTAATCAGCACGAAGGCTATCACCGCCCATAGAACGCAAGTGGCAAGCACGCACACTCCGAAAATGCGGATGTTGATGCGGGTGATCGGCAGCTTCGCCTTTTTCTTGCCGGGAATCTTGCGGGTCCAGTTCCAATAGCCGTAGACGGCTATCAGCAGATAATAGATGTTTATGGCAAAATCGGCATAGATTCCTTTGCTGAAATAGAGCCACATCGATATGCACGGCATAACCATCGATGCTATCCAGAATCTCGCATCGGCCCTGTACTCCCAGAATAGGTAGAGCAGCCCTATCAGGAGTCCTAATATTTCAAGAAACAGGTCCATATATGGTTTCTATTTTCATTTTTTTATTTTAAGGGTTACGGAGGACTATAAAAACCTCCGTAACCCTTATAGCATTCAGAATCTTATCAGCAGCGTGCCGGCCACGTGGGCGGTGGCCTGGGCTGCATATCCGGCATAGCGGTAAATCACCGGTTTACCTTCGTCAAGATAATAGCCCGCACCGGCATAGCCGTTGTTGAAATATTTGGCGTTAAAGAGGTTATATATTGAAAAACCTACGGTCATCTTCTTTACCCCCCTGATTTTGGGCAGGGTGTAATTAAGATGCAGGTTAGTAACGAAATAAGAGTCGAGCACGGCTTCTTCAGAGGCGGCATTATTCATATATTGCTTCGACACATACTGGCTCTGCAAAGTGGCTTCAAATCCTTTAACGTTGAATTTGAAAGAGTTATTGAAGATGAAGTCGGGCGAGAAGGCAATGGGTGTGTCGCCGCGGTCGAAGGTAATCGGGTTGGTCCACTCGTCTTCATATATGTATTCAACGAAATTCTTTATGCGGTTGCGCGAAAGCGTGGCATTCACTTCCCATTCGAACCAGTCGCACCAGGGGCGGAACGATGCCTGCAGCTCCGCTCCCATACGATACGACTCAGGCACGTTTACGCTCAGCGGGTTGCCGGTGTCGGAAAGCTGACCGGTCACCACAAGCTGGTCCTTATAGTCCATGTAGTAAAGGTTTACGCCGGCCGAGAATATCTTTGAGTTAAACGAGTAGCCGAGTTCATAGTCAAATAGGCGTTCGGCCTGCGGAATGTGGTTGCGGTCGCCGTCGGTGAAATTATCGCGCACCGGTTCTTTGTGAGCCACCGACCATGAGGCAAACGCCTTGTGGTCGCCGCTGATGTAATTCACACCCACTTTGGGGTTGAAGAAGTGCCATGTGCGGTCAACGTCGAGAGTGGCCATCGAGCCGGTGTTCCAGTCATAATTGTCGGAGCAGCCGTTGATAGTGTAGTGTATGCCGCGATATTGCAGGTCGGCGAATGCCGAGAATTTGCGTGAAATGTCGTAGTTGGCGCGGAGATATATATTGCCGTCGAGCTTCTTGCCCGTATTGTCGTAGTATTTCTGCAAGGGATCAATCGGGCCTACATAGTTGCGCACCCAGGCCACACGGCCGAAATGGCTGCCATGGAAGTAATTGAGCGCGCCGCCGAGGGTGGCATCCCATCTTCCGCTCTTGAAGTTGACGTTGAACAGACCGCCGCCGAAGCCATTGTCGTTATATTTCAGTCTTACAAGGTCTGACTTCTTTATCTCAGTGCCGGTCAAGCCATATTCGGAAAGGGTGCGCTTTGTTTTGAGCTGTTCGTAATAGCCGAAGTCGTCGGTATAGTGCAATGCGGCGTTCATACGCCATTTTTCACCCAATGTCTGCGACAGGTGCAACTGAAAATGATGTTGGGTGAAGTTATCGTTCTGATTGGGATAATAAGCCACGTTGCCCTCCGAGTCGGTGTATTGTCCGCACGGATTGTAGCGGCGGCCATACTTTTCCATATCCTCCTTGCTTGCATAATCCCAGGCCATGTAGGTCTGCTCCTTGCCGCCGAAAGCTATGAAGCGGATGTTGGTTTTATGGCTCAGATAGGCAGCCTGGCCGAAATAGCTCCACAGCTTGCTTTTGGCGCGCTCGATGTAGCCGTCGGAGCTCATATGCGATATGCGGGCATCGAAACTCCAGTGGCCGCCAAGCAGGCCGGAGCCCACGCGGAATGTTTCGCGGTTGGTGTTGTACATACCGTATGAACCCGAAATCTCGGCATATGGTTCATTGGATGGTGCGTCGGTTATCATGTTTACCGAGGCTCCGAAAGCACCGCCACCGTTGGCCGAAGTGCCGGCGCCGCGCTGAATCTGCACGTCGCGCAGCGACGAAGCCAGGTCGGGCATATTCACCCAGAACACCACCGAACTCTCTCCGTCGTTGATAGGGATACCGTTGGCCATGATGTTGATGCGCGAGGCATCTGAGCCACGCACGCGCATCGACGTATAGCCGATGCCTGCACCTGCATCTGAGGTTGACAGCACTGATGGAGTTGACGAAAGCAGATATGTTATGTCTCTGCCGTCGTTGGCTTTGAGCAGCTGCGCTTTGCTCACGTTGGTGTAGGCCATCGGAGTCTTTTCATTAGCGCGGTTGGCCATGATCTCCACCTGCTCGAGGTTTACGCTCATTGAGTCCGAAGGCTGTTCAGCCTTTTGAGCACTTGCGGACACTGTGGTTGCCGATGCGTACATGACGATGCAGGCAACCGGAAGAAAAAATTTCTTCATACTTTTTTTCTCTACGCCGGTACTAACCGGTTCAGGTTCGAAGGGTTTAATCTCAGCTCGCGGTTCACTACTCCGCGCGCACCCCTAAAAATTATGAATTATGTTATGTTAGTGACTATCTGTCAAAGCATATAGATAATCTGGAACGGTATGCTCACTATGCCTAATGTGAATGCCAGAATCATACACCAGGCTGCATATTCAGAGTATTTTTTTGCTCCTTCAATGTCGCCTTTCATCCATTTCCTATTCACCATATAGCCCATTATCAGTCCGGCTATGCCAAAAGGCATGCAGCAGCAAAGAGTAGCGAATATGAACCACCCTATATAGGCCGACGGGCGTTTTTCCTCACCATAGGTCATGACCGGATTGTATTCAGTGCGCGTCCACGATGAGGAGGTAGAGGAAGACACACCCTGCTGAGCCGGCTGCGACTGACCCGCAGGCTCGGCCGGCTGCTCCTGCTCTTCGAGCAACGAAGCCAGCTCGGGCAATTGGCCCACGGTGGTCCATTCCGGCAGCTGGTTATGCCATACCGGCAGGTCGGCGGTGAAGTCGCGCCTCACCCTTAGCTCCGATATGCTCAATGGCCCTACGGGTTGACCATTCTCTATTATCCAATACTTTTTCATTAAAAATCTTTCTTAGAAGAATTTAATGCCTGCCTGACCGGTAATGTCGGCCAGCACGGCGTTGGCAAGGCTGCTTGCTCCGATGCGGAAGTGTTCGTTGGTCATCCACTCCTCGCCCAGCACTTCCTTGATTATGGTATAGTACTTTACGGCATCTTCGGTTGTGCGCACGCCGCCCGAAGCCTTGAAGCCCACCCGGGTGCCGGTTTTTTCATAATATTCCTTTATGCACTTGGCCATCACGTAGGCAGCCTCGAGCGATGCTCCGGGATATTCCTTGCCGGTCGAGGTTTTCAGGAAGTCGGCACCTGAATAGAGCGAAAGCACCGATGCTGCCTTGATGTTGGCGGCACTCTTGAGCGCACCGGTTTCGAGTATTACCTTCAGCTTGCCGCCGCGACATGAGTGCTTGAGCTCCGATATTTCGTCACACACCTCCTCATAGTCGCCGTCGAGATAGTTGCCGAGATTGAAAACTATATCTATCTCATCAGCTCCACCCTCTATGGCAAGGGCGGTTTCGGCTATCTTCACTTCGGGAAAGGTTTGCGACGAAGGGAAGGCACCGCTCACTGCGGCTATCTCAACATCGCTCACGTCGAGCACCGTGCGTACTACCGGAACGAAGTTAGGATAAACGCATATAGCGGCCACGTTGGGCAACTGGGGATATTCATTTTCGAAAGCATTTACCTTTTCGGTAAAGCGGGCAACGCTTTGGGGAGAATCGGTTGAGGTGAGAGTTGTGAGGTCGATGCAGTTAAACACCGTTTTAAACACCTCCATATTCATATTCTCCTGAAGATGCTCGCTGAGAATCTTCTCAACGGCTGCTTTCACTTCTTCATCATTTTCGGTCACCTTTGAGTCGGCCACCGCCTGATGATATTTGTCTAATGTTTCCATATGCTTGATTTTTATTGTTTCATTAACTTAATGCCAACATCCGCTCTATCGGCTTGCGGGCCTTTTCGGCTACCGACGGATCAACCTCCACCTGCGGCGCCATGTGCTCAAGGCAGTCGGCCACCTTCTGCAGGGTGTTGAGTTTCATGTATGAGCAGTCGTTGCAGCCGCAGGTGCTGTCAATGGGCGGAGCGGGAATAAATGTCTTGTCGGGGCAGAGGCGGCGCATCTCATGCAATATGCCGCTCTCGGTCACCACTATGAATTCCGAGCCGGCGGGAGCCTCGACGGCGGCCTTGAGCAGCGCGGCGGTAGATCCCACCACGTCGGCCAGCAGCAGCAGCGGCTTCTTGCACTCCGGATGCGCCAGCACCTTGGCCCGGGGATGTTGCTTCTTGAGCTCAACGAGCTTTTCGCCCGAGAACTGCTCATGCACATGGCAGGCGCCATCCCACAGCAGCATGTTTCGGCCGGTGACCGAATTTATGTAATTGCCGAGGTTGCGGTCGGGCCCGAATATTATCTTTTCATCGGCCGGCAGGGAGTCCACTATCTTGCGGGCATTGCCCGAAGTGACCAGAAGATGGCTCAACGCCTTTACTTCGGCCGACGTGTTCACGTATGAAAGCACAGTGTGGTCGGGATATGCCTTCACGAAGGCTTCAAATTCAGCAGCCGGGCAGCTGTCGGCAAGCGAACACCCGGCTTCGGGGTCGGGCAGCAACACAGTTTTATCCGGGCAAAGAATCTTCACTGTTTCAGCCATGAAATTCACCCCACACATCACTATCACCTTCTCCTTGAGCGTCGACCCTATCTGAGCCAATGCCAGCGAATCGCCTATATAATCGGCTATCTCCTGAATTTCCGGGCGTGTGTAGTAATGAGCCAGAATCACGGCGTCGCGCTCCTTTTTCAGTTGCTCTATTTTTTCAGCAAGCTCCGGTCTTTGAACCATGTTTTTTATTTTTTAGTTAGGTTTCTTTTAAAAATTATAAAAGAAGAAAGAATAATGGGTGTTGAAACGGTAGATAACTTTTCTCCTATTGTATTGCAATTATGGGATATTGATATATTTCAACTGTTTTAGTCAGTTTATCAACATGCCATTTTATTGACATACAGTATAGAAGATATGTTATCAACATGCTGTTAACAACGTGCAAAGTTAATAAATTTATCCGATATTCACAGTAAATAATCATGTAAATTTTTGTTGACATCATTCAGTAAATTCCTTCTGTTCCTAAGTATCAACATTCCCCTCCCGTTTATCAACAAGGTTATGCACCCTTTTTCAACATCTTTTTAACACCGTGTTTAGCCAAACTTAATAAAAGAATAGATGGAAAAAGTTTGGTAATTTGGAAAAAATGCGTAACTTTGCAGCCGAAAATAGCAAATGGCGGGATAGCTCAGTTGGTTAGAGCGTCGGATTCATAACCCGGAGGTCCCGAGTTCAATTCTCGGTCCCGCTACTTTTTCATTGTAAGAATGTTGCCATGATTCTTTATGTAAAGGGTTATGGCAATTTTTTAATGAAACAAAAAGAGAAGGAGATACGTTAATTTAATATAAATGTATATTAAATTATGAAGAGTTCATCTGCCAGCAAAGAAGAGGGATCGATATTCAGCAATATGGCTCAGCTGCCTATGCTCAAGGGTGTGTCGCAGGCGCGTCTGCAAGAGATTGCAGGCTCCATGCGTCTTAATTTCAGCAAGTTTGCGGCCGGCGATACTGTTATAGAAAAGGGGAGCGTTTGCGATTCGCTTATGTTCGTGCTCAGCGGCATGGTGAGGCTCGAAACCAGTTATGCCGACGGCGAAGCTACTTCATTCACTTTCGGCCAGACTCTCGGTGCCAGGCAGGTGATTATGCCTGAACATCTTTTCGGCCTATCGACGGTATATCCGTGCAGGGTATCGGCCATTACCGACATTTCTGTAATGGAGATATCAAAGGAGGACTTCAGGCGTATGCTGGCCTTGGATCCGGTGTTTCTTTTCAATTATCTGAACACGGTGTGCGCCCGGGCGCAGCGCTCGCAAACGGGGTTGCTGGCCATTGCCGGAGGTTCGGCCGCCGAGCGTATGGCCTACTGGATTACCACCCTGAGCCAGCCCGACGCTACGGATATTGAGCTACACACGGGCAATCGCGAGCTGCATCAGATGCTCGGAGTGTCTTCGGCGGCTTTGCGCGCGGCTGTGGGCAAGCTCGGCGGCATGGTTGAGCTCGTAGACTCCTCGACCCTTCGCGCGCCGGCACGCACCCCGCTGTGTGACTTCCTTTTGCGCTCGGTTCAGTGAACCATTCGGAGGCTTCGGGAGTTTGAAATACTATGAAATGGCATTTAATTATTTTAGTGTCGCTAATGGCATGCGCTTGCGCGGGCAAGCGGGATGAAAAGGTAAGTACCGACCCCGACCGCGATGCCGCCGGCGATTGCCGATTGCCCGACACTCTGAAAGTGGGAACGCTCTACACGCCCACTTCTTTCTTCATTTACCGCGGCGATTCGCTTGGCATAGATTATGATATGGTGAGGGATTTTGCCGAGAGCATTGACAGGCCTATGGTGCTGAAGGTGGCCCGCTCCACTTCGCAGCTCATCGCCATGCTCGATTCAGGCACTATTGACCTTGCCGCTACTCCGCTGCCGATAATTGCCGAATATGAGGATAGAGTGTTGCCGTGTGGTTTCGAAGCCGTTACGCATCAGGTGCTCGTGCAGAGCGTGCAGCCGGGCGCGGAGGCTGAGGTAAATGAAGTGACGCAGCTGCCGGGCAGGGAGGTGTGTGTGCTTAAGGATTCAAAATATGAGCATAGATTGCGTAACCTGAACCATGAGCTCGGCGGAGGCATTATAATCCGCACGCTTGATCCCGACTCGGTTGCTCCCGAAGATCTGGTGGATATGGTGGCCGATGGCGAAATAGATTATGCGGTGCTTGATTCCGACCAGGCACGGCTTCATGGCGGATATCATGCGAATGTCAATTCGGAAGTGATGATTTCGTTAGACCAGCGTTCGGCATGGGGCGTGGCTCCGGGCAGGCAGTGTCTGGCCGATGCGGTCGATTTATGGGCGCTTAAGGCCGAGCCAAACAGCCGTCGCGCCGATTTGCTCAAGCGCTACTATCAGCTCGAGAAGATGGGCGATAATGTGAGATACGGCGCCATTGATTTCTCCGACGGAACGATTTCCGATAAGTATGATCCTATTTTCAGGCGCTATGCGCCTACAATCAATTGGGATTGGCGTTTGCTTGCCGCGCAGGCCTATACCGAGAGCCGGTTCAATCCGCGGGCACGATCGTTTGCCGGCGCACGGGGGCTGATGCAGATAATGCCGCGCACGGGCCGCAGCTACGGCCTGCGCAATGCCAACGATCCCGAGCAATCGGTGCGTGCTGCCGTGAGCTATCTCGACGACCTCGACCGCATGTTTGCTCCGAAGATTTCCGACCCCGTTGAGCGCAAAAAGTTCGTGCTCGCCTCGTATAATGCCGGGCAAGGCCACATATTCGATGCCATGCGTCTGGCCGAAAAGATGGGCCTGGATTCGACCAAATGGGAGGATAATGTGGAAAAAACGGTGTTGATGCTCGCAAATCCGGCGCATTATAATGATTCTGTCGTAAAATATGGTTATCTTCGCGGTCGTGAAACCCACGATTACGTAGACAGAATAATGACTATTTATAATCTTGGAAAAACCGCCATTCCCGTTTAATAAACCATCATTTATAAGAAGTATAATATGAAAAAGAAACTCATCCGTGTCGGACTCGTTCTCGCAGTCTGCTCCTCGCTCGGTCTCTCATCATGTATCGGTTCGTTTGCCTTGACCAACAAGTTGCTGAGCTGGAATCAAACCATCTCTAACAAGGTTGTGAACGAAATAGTGTTTGTGGCATTCTGGATTTTGCCTGTCTATGAGGTGTCGGGCATTGCCGACCTGCTGGTGATTAACAGCATTGAATTCTGGAGCGGCGATAATCCCATGGCCTGCGGAACCAAGCGCATCGAGGGCAATGACGGCATGAACTATCTGGTGAAGTGCGACGGCAAGGGATACGACATTGTTTGCGAAAACGATGGCACCTCTGTGCGCCTCGACTTTGAGGCCGACAGCCAGCGCTGGGATGTCACCGTAGGCGATCAGACCTATGAGCTGCTTACTTTTGTTGACCCCGAGCATGTCCGCGTGCCTGCCCTCGACGGGTCATACACCACCATCGAGCTGAGCCGTGATGGCCTTATGGCCTACCGCGCGGCCGGAAAATGCAAGCTGGAGTGCGGAGAGTTCGCCATGAACTAATTTGCGCAGATATTCTTATGATAATATAAATCGCCGGGCATCACTGTCCGGCGATTTGCGTTGATTACCATATGTCTTGGCTTTGAGCTTCTTTCTTGGTTCTTTTATAGAATTTTTCAATTCTTTGATTACCTGTAAGCTCTTGAAAGTTTTCGGTGTCTGCAAATTCTATGAAGGTTTTATTATTCAGAATATCGTTGTTGTGAACAGTCCTCATGAATAATACTTTATCCTCAAGGTTTTTATCCAGATAGTAATCGCAATACTTGTTCATTATTTCATCAGCTTTGTTATAGTCATTGCTTTCCGCTGCCTTGACTATTTCTTTGCAAAATTCGTTTGCGTCTTTAACAGGGTCGCCTGAGGGAAAATTGCCGCACGAAGTTACAAGCAGACACATGATGAATGATACAAAAAATGCACTTAGTTTTTTCATGATGTTGCAAGGGATTTAATTTGTTAATAATGTTCTGCTGCAAATCTACCCAAATTTTCCAAATCTCGCAAAATTCCTGACTTCTTCATTTACTTTTTGCAAAAAAATTTGTTTATGAAATATAAATGATATATCTTTGCAGTATAAATGATATTACTATGGAAGCAGCAATTAATAGAAAGTCGGCAATGTTTCGTCTGCGTGAAGAACTTTTGGACCGCCTGAAGCAGTTGGCGGCAAGTGATAACCGCAGTCTGAACAATTATGTGGAAACTATTCTGATGGACGTAGCCTTCAACACTCCAAATGCCACTACCCGTGCGGCTATGGTTGAGACTCAGAGTGATAAGAATCTTACAACTGTCAATATGGATAGCTATGAGTCATTCATTAAATCGCTTGATTTGAAATGAAAGAGATAAAGAGTGGCCGACAATTCAAAAAGGATTTGAAGAGATTTGCTAATCAACCAAAGAAATTGATTGAATTGTACCACTTTATAAATACTTATCTTAAAACGGGTGATTCAATTCCGGAAAGTTATCGTCCGCACATGTTGCAGGGTGATTATGCCGGCTACATGGAGTGTCATATACAGGGCGACTATCTTCTAATATGGATTGATGAGAGTTCTGATGTTGTTAAGCTCGTTCGTTTAGGTAGCCATTCAGAGTTATTCGGGTAGTGCCATGGTGAGTTTGGAGAAAAATTGATATTTCCTTCATTACGCTCCGTTTTTGCCTGCCGTGGGGCGGGTTGATGGTAATTTTTTGATTCTCAGAGGGCGTTTTTGCGGTGTTTTGGGGGTTATACTGCTAAAAATGACTATGTTAGATGAAAAATTTTAGTGACGGTATTTTTTGTCAGAAAAATTCCGTAACTTTGACCTGCAATTTCGGAAAAAGTGTTGCTATTTGGCTGTAAACTATTAGTTATTTATATGATAATCAATTGGTTAAATGAGAGAATCGACTTTCCTGAAGTGATTGAGAAGTCGATTGTGGAGCCTTGGCTTGCAAAAGTGGCCGAAGCGCACGGCTATATTCCGGGCACGCTTACCTATATCTTCACCGACGATGAGGGAATCCTTGCGGTGAATAGAAAATTTCTTAATCACGACTATTACACCGACATCATCACCTTCGATTATTCGAAGCGCAAAATGGTGAACGGCGATATTTACATATCGCTCGAAACCGTGGCGACCAATGCCGAGCAGTTCGGGCAGAATCCGGTGAGGGAACTTCATCGTGTGATTGCCCACGGGCTGCTTCACCTTTGCGGCATAAACGACAAAGGCCCCGGTGAGCGTGAAATTATGGAGCGGCACGAAGATGAGGCCCTTCAAATGTTGAGCCAGATGCTATGAGATTTGATTTTGACGTGATAGTGGTTGGAGCGGGTCATGCCGGCTCGGAGGCTGCGCGTGCGGCCGCATTGACCGGATGTGACACTCTGCTCATCACTATGGATATGAACAAGATTGCCCAGATGAGCTGTAATCCGGCCGTTGGCGGTATTGCCAAAGGCCAGATTGTGCGCGAGATAGATGCACTTGGCGGCGCCATGGGCATCGTTACCGATGCTGCCAGCATTCAGTTCCGCATGCTTAACCGAAGCAAGGGACCGGCCATGTGGAGTCCGCGCTCTCAGGCCGACCGCATGGCCTTCAGTCAGCGTTGGCGCAGGGAGCTGGAGATGACGCCGGGACTATATATGTGGCAGGATTCGGCCACCGAACTGCTTCTCGACGGCAATCGGGTGACGGGCGTGAAGACCGCCTGGGGTGTGGAGTTTCATGCCAAGGCGGTTGTGCTGACTAACGGCACCTTTCTTAACGGATTGATGCACGTCGGGCGCGCGCAGATACGCGGCGGCAGGGTCAGCGA
>CAYUFQ010000004.1:3417-6874 GCA_964444045.1 uncultured Bacteroides sp. | reverse complement strand
GTCAGCGAACCGTTTTCGACCGGACTGACCGAACAGCTGCGCACGCTCGGTTTCGAGGCCGACCACATGAAAACGGGCACTCCGGTGCGTCTGGATGCCCGCACGATTGATTTCACGCAGTGCGTGCGCCAGGACGGCGACGCCGAACAGGGCAAGTTCTCTTACCTGCCCGAAAGCGAGTCTACCCTGCCCCAGCTGCCCTGCTGGACCACCAAAACCAACCCCGAAACTCACCGTATTCTCCGCGACGGACTGCCCGATTCGCCCCTCTACAACGGTCAGATTAAAAGCATCGGTCCGCGTTACTGCCCGAGCATCGAAACCAAAATCGTTACCTTTGCCGATAAAGATGAGCATCATCTTTTTCTCGAGCCTGAGGGTGCGGAAACGACGGAATATTATCTCAACGGCTTCTCGTCGTCGCTGCCGTTTGACGTGCAGATGCGCGCGCTCCACACCATTCCGGCGCTACGCAACGTGCAGATTCTTCGTCCGGGCTATGCCATTGAGTACGACTTTTTCCAGCCCACGCAGTTGCGCCACACGCTCGAAACGCGCCTGATATCAGGCCTGTTTTTCGCCGGGCAGATAAACGGCACCACCGGCTATGAGGAGGCGGCGGGCCAGGGGCTGATTGCCGGCCTGAATGCTTCGGCATCGGTGCGCGGAGTGCAGCAGCTTGTGCTCGGACGCGACAGTGCGTATATCGGGGTGCTGATCGACGACCTGGTGACAAAGGGGGTTGACGAACCTTACCGCATGTTCACCTCGCGTGCCGAGTACCGGATTCTGCTCCGTCAGGACGATGCCGATTCGCGTCTGACACCGATTGGCCATTCGCTTGGGCTGGCGTCAGACCACCGCATGGAGGTGCTCCGCGCGAAGGAGCGGGCTATCGACTCTCTGACCGCCGACCTGAGAGCTGCTTCGCTTCGTCCGGAGGATGTGAACCCGCTGCTGGAGCAAATCGGGTCGGCTCCGGTTAAGCAGAGTGTCAGGGCTGCCGATGTGATTCTGCGCCCGGGCATGGATATGAAGCTCCTTGGCCGACTGTTGCCTGGCATTGAAAACTATGGCAGGGAGGCCGTGCAGGCCGTGGAAATCCGGCTGAAGTATGCCGGATATATCGACAGGGAGCGCCAGCTCGCCGAGCGGATGACGCGCATTGACCACATAGTTCTCGGCGATAAACTTGACTATGCATCAATCACGGCACTCTCCACCGAGGCCCGTCAGAAGCTCGAGGCAATCCGACCCGAAACCGTGGGCCATGCCGCAAGGATTCCCGGGGTCAGTCCGGCCGATATAAACGTGTTGCTGCTGATGCTCGGCAAGTGAATGTTCCACGTGGAACACTGTTATAATTCGCAAACTCAAATATTTAATAATTCAACCAACAAAACATGGAGTACATTAAGAAACGCATCCGCGACGTTCAGGATTTCCCCTCGAAGGGTATCCTTTTCAAAGACCTCACCACCGCATTCAAGGACCCCCGCGCCCTCCATATCATAGGCTGGGACCTGAGTCAGCTGTATCGCGACAAGGGGGTGACCAAAGTAGTGGGCATCGAGAGCCGCGGGTTCATCGGAGGCTCTATTCTGGCCTTTGAGCTCGGCGCCGGATTCGTGCCTTGCCGCAAGCCCGGCAAACTTCCCGCCGACACCATCTCCACCACCTACGACAAGGAGTATGGCAAAGACACCATCGAGATTCATCGCGATGCGATTACTGAAGACGACATAGTGGTGATTCACGACGACGTGCTTGCCACCGGAGGCACCATGGCCGCCGCCTATGAGCTTATAAAGTCGCTCAACCCGAAGAAAATCTATATCAACTTCATCATTGAGCTGACCGCCCTTAAAGGTCGCGACCGCCTTCCCGCCGACGCTGAAGTGACCTCGCTCATCACCTATTGAGCGTTGAGCTGACTACTGAAGCGGTAAAGCCGTGCCGAAACATCAGAAAGACAACGTAGCGCTGCATGAGAAGATTTCGCTCATGCCCTCTACCCCCGGGGTCTACACCTATTATGACTCCGAGGGTACGGTGATTTACGTGGGCAAGGCGATTAACCTGAAGCGGCGCGTGAGCTCTTACTTCAACCGCACTCATGAGAGCGTGCGCACCAATCTGCTGGTGCGCGCCATAGCCGACGTGAGCTACATTGTGGTGCCCACGGAGCAGGATGCGCTCAATCTCGAAAACTCCATGATCAAGGAGTACAAGCCGCGCTACAATGTGCTGCTCAAGGATGATAAGTCCTACCCCTGGATTGTGGTGACCAACGAGTATTTTCCGCGCGTGTTCATGACCCGCGAGCGACTCAGGGACGGCTCGAAATACTTCGGGCCATATACCGACTCCGCTTCGGCCAAGGCGGTGTTGAATCTGGTTCACGAGCTATATCCCATCCGCACCTGCCGCCATGCGATAACGCCCGATTTTCTCGCCAGAGGCAAGGGGCGTCTGTGCCTGGAATACCACATGAAAAAGTGTGGCGGCTGCTGCGTGGGCATGGTTAACCAGCAGGAATATGTAGCCGATATCGAGCGGGTTAAACTCATACTCCGCGGCGAAACGGGCAGCCTGCTCGGCTATCTCAAAGGGGAGATGGAACGGCTGGCTTCGGAGCTGAAATTCGAGGAGGCGCATGAACTGAAGAAAAAGTATGACCTGATAGAGCGCTATCAGTCAAAGTCGGTGATAATCAGCCAGGTGCTTGATCAGATAGATGTGTTCGGAGTGTCAGACGAAGGCGATAAAGATGTATATATCAATTATATGCACCTGAGGCGTGGAGCCGTGGTGCGCTCGCTGACGCTCCACTATACCCGTTCGCTCGACGAGAGTGTGCCCGCCCTGCTCTCTTATGCCATCAGCGAGATTCAGCAGCGCTTCGATATCAGATATGACGAAGTGGTGGTGGAGATGATGCCCGAAACGGAACTCGAAGGAGTCACCTTTACCATACCCCAGAGGGGCGACCGCGCCAAGCTGCTCGACGTCAGCAAGCGCAATGCCGCCCAAAGCAGGGCCGATGCCCAGGCACGCGCCGAGAAGCTCAACCCCGAGCAGAGAACCATGCGCGTGCTCACGCGCATTCAGCAGGACTTCCGCCTGCCCGAGCTGCCCAGGCATATCGAGTGCTTCGACAACTCTAACATTCAGGGCACGAATCCGGTGGCCAGTTGCGTCGTGTTCCGCAACGCCAAGCCTGCCAAGAAAGACTATCGGCATTTCAAAATCCAAACCGTCGAGGGCCCCGATGATTTCGCCTCGATGAAGGAGATTCTGACCCGGCGATACACGAGGCTGATGCAGGAGGCGCCCGAAGACCTGCCGCAGCTCATAGTGGTCGACGGCGGCAAGGGGCAGCTATCGGCTGCCGTCGAGGCGCTGGAGTCCATCGGCTTGCGTGGAGTGATACCCGTTGTGGGCATTGCCAAGCGGC
>CAYUFQ010000004.1:0-3407 GCA_964444045.1 uncultured Bacteroides sp. | reverse complement strand
CGACAGCATTCCGCTATATATTGATAAAAACTCTGAAACACTGAGAGTTATACAGCATTTGCGTGACGAAGCCCACCGCTTCGGCATAACCTTTCACCGCAACTTGCGCAGCAAGGGGCAGACAGTCAGCGCCTTAGATGGAATAAGCGGCATTGGCGAGAAAACCAAAGAGCTGCTGCTCAAGAAGTTCCGCTCAGTGGCGCGAATCAAGGCCGCCACCCTGGCTCAGCTCGAAGAAACCATAGGCCCGTCGAAGGCCGGAATCCTATACGAAGCCTTGCATGAAGATTGACGAGAAATACATGCGCCGCGCCCTTGAGCTTGCCCGCATGGGCGAGATAGGCGCGCACCCTAACCCGATGGTCGGCGCCGTGATTGTGGCGCCCGACGGCCGCATTGTCGGCGAGGGCTACCACCGGAAATGCGGCGAAGCCCACGCCGAGGTCAATGCCGTGCGTGCCGCCGGCGATGCCTGCCTGACCGACTGCACCATCTACGTCACCCTCGAACCGTGTGCCCACTACGGCAAGACGCCCCCATGCGCCCTGCTGCTCATAGAGAAGAGAATCCGACACGTTGTTATCGGCACTATCGACCCCTTTGCCAAAGTGCAGGGCAAAGGTATCGCCATGCTGCGCGAAGCCGGCATCAGGGTGGATATTCTCGATGGCCCGCTGGCCGATGAGTGCCGGCTGCTCAACCGCCGATTCTTCACCGCCCACACCCTCGGCCGCCCCTACGTGGCTCTGAAATGGGCGCAGACGGCCGACGGTTTTGTCGACAGGCTGCGCGCTGATGCATCACTGCCGCCGCTGCAGGTGTCGTCGGCCGCCTCGCGTGTGGCCATGCATCGCTATCGCTCCACGTTCGATGCCATAGCCGTCGGCAGCAACACCCTGCGTCTTGACAGCCCGGCGCTCAACGCGCGCCTATGGCCCGGCGGGCGCGACCCGCAGCGCGTGGAGCTGCACCGCGGCCCTCTGTCAGCGCAGCTGGCCGGCATGTATGCCCGCGGCATCACGTCGCTCCTGGTCGAGGGGGGCCCTACCCTTCAGCAGTCATTCCTCAGCGAAGGCCTGTGGGACGAACTGCGCATCGAAGCCTCCGCTCAGACCCTCGGCACCGGCGTGGCCGCCCCGGCCGTCCCTTCCGGTGCCTTCCCCTACCCCACTCTTCTCTCTCCGAACATAAAAATAATGTTAAACCCCGAACTTCTCGGCCGCCTGCAATGTTTATAAGTCAAACGAGAAGGCATTTCAGGCTTTCATAAAAGGTCAACAACCACTTTTCGAGATAACCTTCTCAGGCCCCGCCGGCACCCTGTGCTCCGGGGCCTCTTTTTTCGTTCGCATCACAACAATGGCGTCATGTAAAGCGGCAGAAAGGTTATGCCGTTTTCTACACTCAGGTCCTTGTCGTGAATAATGTAGGGGGTCGACAGAGCCTGGCCGTATTTGGCCATGCATTTTTTTAGCGAAGCATATGAATAGCGGGAGCCGGATTTTACCTCTATCGGTGAAATGTTGTGGCGACTTGTCAGGCGCGATTTGGCAATCAGGAAATCTATTTCCATGCGATTCTCGGCATTGTTATTGTCGGCTTGCGAAAAGAAGTATAGTTTATGATTGGATGCGCTGAGCATCTGTGCCACAATGTTTTCTGTCAGCATCCCTTTGTTTACTTCAAGAGTGTTGAACACCAACTTCTTGTATAGCTCTTGAATTTCCCGGCCATGCTCATCAAATGCCATGGATATCAGTAATCCGGTATCGCCCATGTAGCATTTCAGCGTTGTGCGGTCTTCATTAAGCCGCAGGCCGATGTTTGGTGCCGTCGAGTTAAAACAGCAATTCACGATTTTTGCGTCTGAGAGCCAGAAAAACGCTTCGGAATAGTCGCGCATGCGGGCGTTTTCAGACAGAGCGGAAAGTCGAAATTTTTTTTCATGCCGTTGCAACTGGCCCGGAATTTCATCAAAAATGGTTGCTACCCTACTTTCCTCTCCGCCTGCATACTTGTGTATATCATTGCGATACAGGTTTATGATGCGGCGTTTTATACGGTCTACCTCGTTAAAATCAGCAGTCTCGACAAATTTTTCCACCGCCTGAGGCATTCCGCCTACAATCATGTATTTTCTGAAATAATCCATCGCTTTCCGATGTAGGCTGTCGCCAAGCGGTTTGACTGATTCAAACTGACGTTTTATGAACGGCATTAGATTCTCCTCACCCATAGCCCACAGAAACTCCTCGAAGTCCATCGGATGCATCTCGATGGCGTATTCTTCTGAAGGGATAAGAATGTCTTGCACGTTCTTCTTAATGGAAATAAGCGAGCCGGTTTCAATATAGTCATATCTTCCGTCGGCCACCAGATGTTTTATTGCGGCACGCGCACGCGGGCAAAACTGCACCTCATCGAAAATAATCAATGATTTGCGCGGTTTCAGCTTCTTGTCATAGAATAGTTGCAGCCGTTCAAAAAGTTCATCGAGATTATGGAGATAATCATTAAATAGATCAAAGATATCTTTCGGGGCTATGCTGAAGTCAATCAGAATATAAGATTCGTATTCATTACGGGCGAATTCTTCGGCGACATAGCTCTTTCCTATGCGACGTGCGCCCTCAAGTAGAACTGCTGATGTGCCGTTGTCGTTTATTTTCCATTCCAACAATGCTTTATATACTTTTCTTTTCATGTTTTTACACGTTTTTGAGGTTAACAAATCGCCGTTTTTACACGTTTTTGAGGTTAAGGATTGGGCAAATTTACACGTTTTTGACCTCAAAGGCAAATTTTAAGCTGAAATTTTGTATGAAAAAGTTACCGGCAGCAGCATGTAAACGCCCCTGCCGGTAATCAGGCTTTCGGATTGGAAAGAGTCGGTATATTTATCAGAAATAAATGCCTGTAGAAACGGAGAACGAGCTTGAATTTACCCTTGCAGTTTTGTTGTTATCCATTTTTTCACGACATAAGCTGACAAAGTCCGTGCCGTAGCATCCTCCCATGTAAAAGTTATGGATTGACAAGGATAGACCGACTTGCCATCCCGCCTGAACTCGAGTATAATGGCTGTCTTTGTAGTCGTAGGGGTTAATCCAGCCGGAGTCACTATAATTGGTATAAGAAGACATATGAGCATATTTAAAGCTTTTGGTGTATCTGGTGCGTGACATGGCATGTACTTTCATGTTAAGACCTGCATACGGTGTTAATCCGATTTTATTGCCTAATTTTATTTGATAGCCGAAATTAACAGGTACGGTAAACGTCAGCATTTGTGTTTTGTCTTTAAATACATTTATATCATTTGATTTTGTTTTTTTGTTTTCAAACCCGAATAAGGCTTTTGCTCCAAACTCAAAATGGAAATTCCCCTTAATTTTGTATCCTCTTGT
>CAYUFQ010000003.1:0-28062 GCA_964444045.1 uncultured Bacteroides sp. | reverse complement strand
CCCTGATGGGCCGATATGGTGCAGAACGAGCATCCGCCGAAACAGCCGCGGTGCAGGCACACCGAGTGGCGTATCATCTCATAGGCCGGAATGGTCTTGCCCCGGTAGCGGGGGTGGGGCAGGCGCGTGTAGGGCAGGTCGAAGGCGGCATCGACCTCTTCGGTGGTCATCGGCGGAAACATCGGGTTGACCTTCACGGCGCGGCGTCCGTGTTGCTGCCATAGGGCGGTGTCGGGGGTCAGGCGGTTGCTCTGCTCCTCGATGTGGCGGAAGTTAGCTGCCTGAAGCCGCTTGTCGGCCAGGCATTTCTCGTAGCTGTTGAGTATGATGTTGCGGTCGTCGGCCGGCGGAATGTCGGCTGCCTTCAGTTTCACCACGGTTTGCGGCAGGTCGGTTATGTCGGCAATCCGTTCGCCGCGCTGCAGCCTGGCCGTGAGTTCCTTTATCGGTTTCTCGCCCATGCCGTAAATAATCATGTCGACCGGTGCGTCGATGATAATCGAGGGCCTGAGGCGGTCCTGCCAGTAGTCATAGTGGCTCAGCCGGCGCATGGAGGCCTCGATGCCGCCGGCAATTATCGGCACCGACGGGTAGAGCCTGCGCAGAATCTCGGCATAGACTATGGTGGGGTAGTCGGGGCGGGCACCGGAGCGGCCGTCGGGCGTGTAGGCGTCGTCGTGGCGCCTCCGGCGCGCCGCTGTGTAGTGGTTCACCATCGAATCCATCGCGCCGGGCGATATGCCGAAAAAGAGCCTGGGCTCGCCGAACTTGCGGAAGTCGCGCAGGTCGTCGCGCCAGTTGGGCTGCGGCACTATGGCCACGTTCAGCCCCAGCGCCTGCAGGGTGCGCCCTATCACGGCCGCTCCAAACGACGGATGGTCCACATATGCGTCGCCGCTGAACAGCACCACGTCGACGTGGTCCCATCCGAGCGCCTCCATTTCCTTCACTGAGGTAGGCAGCCACCGCTCCATTCCTAACTGCATCTTTTTCTCTATAAAAATATAAAAGTTATTCTCAAAAAGTCTCTCCACTCTCCACTTTTCACTCTCCACTTAACAAAAGAAGAGAATTGTTTCACAACAACTCTCTCCTTAACCTTTATCTTAATCTAATACTATGAAAAACACACGATGCAAAGGTAGTCAGTTTTTCTTTAGCAGCCAAATTTTCCGGACGGTTTGTTTGGTTTTGTTAGTGTTTGTTAACAAATCGGTGTGCAAAAAGTGAACTGATGTTAATTATATGTGCACTTTGTTGGCCATTTGGCGCTGCGAATAGGTCTGCACGATTGCCTTGAGCTTGCGTTCGAGCCGTTGCTGAACGTCGAGTCCGGTGTTGATCAGGTTGTGTTGCAGATACGGATCGGCTACGTAATTATAGAGCGCCACCGGAGTCCAGTCTTCGGTTTCGAGCTGCAGAACGTAGTCGCCCTGCACGAGCTGCGGCACGTGGTTCCAGCGCAGGCCCCAGGTTTCGTCGGGCCCGGTGCCGAACACGTCGTTGCCGAACGCGAAGAAGGGTTTGTCGTATCCCAGCAGCCCGAGCAGCGTGGGGGTCACGTCAATCTGCTGCATTATGCCGGGGCGCACTCCGGGCTCGAGGGTGCCCGAGGGGTCGTAGATCAGAATCGGAATCTTCATCTTGCCCATCTCGTTGTTGTATACTTCGTGGGCCGGGGCGTTGAGAAAGGCGTGGTCGGCCGAAATGACGAACACCGTGTTGTCAAACCATGGCTGCTGCGCTGCCGTTTCGAAGAAGCGGCGCAGGGAGTCGTCGGTGTAGCGTATCAGGCGGCAAACCTCGATTTTCCCCTCGGGCGGAAACTCGGCTTCGCGGTTGGCCGGAAGGTCGAAGGGGTGATGGCTCGACAGGGAGAACACTCCGGCCACGAACGGTTGCGGCATTTTGCTCATCTCATGGGCAAAGTATTGGAAGAACTGTTCGTCCCATATGCCCCATGTGCCGTCGAAGTCGGCGTGGCCGCGGGTGTCGGGGCTGGCTTCATATTCGGTCAGGCCGAAATAGTTGCGGAATCCGGCCGAGCGCACGAAGGCCTGCAGCCCCAGCGACTCATTGTCGGCGCCGTGGAAGAAGGCCGTGTGATAGCCTTCGTTGCCAACATCTCGCCGATGCCCTGGATGTGGTTTATCGAGAAGGGCGACACCACGAACGGCCGGGCCATGCGCGGAGTGGAGGCCAGCAGCGACGGAAGGGCGTCGATTGAGAATCCGCTGTTGGAAAACGTGTGTTCGAACCTCACGCTCCTGGCCATCAGCGAGTCAAGAAACGGGGTGTAGCCCTTGTAGCGGCCTTCGTCGAGGTCGGGGTTGAGCGAGCCCACAAACTCCTGGCTGAAGCTCTCGAGCACTATGAACACCACGTTCCTGCCCTTCAGTACGCCGGCCAGCGCGTGGGTGGCTGGCTGATGCTCGGGGTTATAGATTGCCTTCAGTTCCTCGGGGTCGGCATAGAATTCGGGCGATGCGTCGGGCATGCCGCCGATGGTGCGCAGCACTGCAAAGGGGGTGTTGAGCACCAGGTCTACGTCGATCGGCTCGGTGGCGAAGCGCTGGGCGTAGCCGATGGAAATCGGGCGCGTCACTTTTGAGAACGTGCATCCGCGCACTCCCCATATGAACACGCCAATCCAGAATCCCAGGCCTATGAGCCGGCTGACATAGTAGCGCCGCGAGGGCTTGCCGTCGCACTTCACCGGGCGATAGAGCCGCCACAGGCCCCACACCATGGCGATGAACAGCAGCACCAGATACCAGTGGCTCAGGGCTTCGCCCGCGATTATCTTGCCCAGGTTGCCCTCGCCGCCGAATTCGTCGAAAATAGCCATGGTGGTGCGGTGCTGGCGGTAGGCGAAGAAGGCCGTGTCGCACAGGTTCATGAGCAGCCCCAGCGAGTTGCACACCACGTAGACCCACTTTTCGAGCTTGAAAAAGGCCGGCCGCTCCTTAAGGTGCAGGGGCAGGAACACGAGTGCCAGCCACAGGCAGTTGAGATAGAGTATGGCCGAGGTGTCGAACAGCAGGCCCCCCTTCGATATCAGGGCAAACGATTTCCAGGTGAGGTGAAAAAGGTCGTAGTTCTCCCATAGGAACACCAGGCGGGTAATCTCCATGAATACGTAGACCCAGAAGAGATTAACCAACGCACTCCATGTGGCTGAGGAGCCGATTGCATGGAGTGCGTTCTTTAAGTCGGATTTATGAAGTTTCATCGGGCTCGTTACTGGCGGCCGCTGACGGCTACCTCGCGGTTAATCTTGGAAACGAGGCCCTGAAGCACCTTGCCGGGACCGAACTCAATGAATTCGGTGGCGCCGTCGGCAATCATGTTCTGCACCGTTGCCGTCCAGCGCACGGGTGCGGTGAGCTGAGCCACCAGGTTGGCCTTGATTTCGGCCGGGTCGGTGTGGGGCTTGGCGTCGACATTCTGATAAATCGGGCATGTGGGGGCATGGAATTCGGTTGCCTCGATGGCCGATGCCAGTTCGGCGCGGGCCGGCTCCATGAGGGGGCTGTGGAAGGCACCGCCCACCTTGAGCGGCAGGGCGCGCTTGGCGCCGGCGGCCTTGGCGGCCTCGCAGGCGGCGTTGACGGCTTCGATTTCGCCGGAAATCACAATCTGACCCGGGCAGTTGAAGTTGGCGCATACCACTATTCCGGGCGTGGCGGCGCAGATTTCCTCGAGCTTATCGTCGGGCAGGGCAATGATGGCGGCCATGGTGCTCGGCTTCAGCTCGCATGCCTTCTGCATGGCTTTGGCGCGGGCGCTCACCAGCTTCAGGGCATCCTCGAAGCTCAGGGCGCCGCAGCTCACCAGGGCCGAGAATTCGCCGAGAGAGTGGCCGGCCACCATGTCGGGCTTGATGTCGGCGCCGAGAATGTGGGCGGTAATCACGCTGTGGATGAACACTGCGGGCTGGGTAACTGCGGTCTGGCGCAGGTCTTCGTCGGTGCCGTTAAACATCAGGTCGGTGATGCGGAAGCCAAGAATCTCGTTAGCTTTCTCAAACAGGGCGTGGGCCTCGCTGTTGGTTTCGTAGAGTTCCTTGCCCATGCCCACGAACTGGGCACCCTGGCCGGGAAATACAAATGCTGTCATAATTATGGTTATGTGTTAATGGTTTATTGTTTAGCGGCTGCAAATTTACGGAAAAATTTCCGTAATTGCGCAACCCCCCTGCATTTATTTCGCCTCCGCCAGTTTGAAGCTGACCGGCAGGGTGAACCATGTACGCACTGCCATGCCGTTCATCCTGCCGGGTATGAACTTGGGCATGGTCTTGACCATGCGCACTGACTCGGCGTCGAGTTCTTTGTCGCGTCCGCGTGCCACTTTCACTTCGCCGATCGAACCGTCTTTCTCAATAACGAACTGCAAGATAACTTTGCCCTGAACGTTGTTTCGGGCGGCTGTTTCGGGGTAACGGATGTTTTTTATCATCCATTCATACATTGCCTGCTGGCCGCCGGGAAATGACGGAGCCTTTTCAGCGGTGTAGAATATTTGCTCGGTGTTGCGTGCCGGTTTCTTTTCTTCAATAATCACTTCGTCATGGTGCTCACGTGCGACGCTTATATCGTCGGTGCCCTGGTTGAAAGTGGATGAGCCGAAGGCCGACCCGGCGGCCTGAATCTGTTCAGAGGATATCAGCTGCTCTTCTGCTTCAACAACGTCGTCATCATCAACTATTTCTACCGGTTTTATCTTTTCGCCGTTGCGGAGCAGGACTAATTTAATGGAGGTGCCTTGCCATGCAAAGGATACGGACTCGTATCCTGTGGCAGATATGCTCAGTTTCGTGCCGATTTGCACATTGGGGATATAAAACAGGCCGTTCTCGTTGGTGCGGTCGGTGCGGTTGTTTCCCGCATTTACGGATGCGCCGGCTATCGGCTTATAGTCCGAGTTGAGAATCACACCTGTGGCGGCGGATTTCGTCGATTGCAAAGACTGGGCCTGTGTGGCTTCATTCGTGGCGTGGCTCGGGGTGATGCCGCCGAGCAGGGCTATGGCGGCAATACCGTAGATGTGAAGTCTGCGCATAATGATGATGGGGTTTAGGGGGTGGTGGTTGTTTTTTTGTTGCGGGGGCGTTTGTTGCTGTGCTGGGAGGCGCTCACCTTCATGGTGTCGAAGCCCTTGCCATACACGCCGTTGACGTTGCCCTGAGTGACGAGCGCCGAGGGGTCGATGCTCTTGATGATTCGGTAGATGGTCACTGACTCGATTTTCCGGCACATAACCAGCAGCATCTTCACCGGCTGATGCGAATACCAGCCCATCGCGTCAATCACCGTGCAGCCGCGGTTGGCGTCGGATATGATGGCATCGGCTATTTCCTGCCATTTCTGCGAGAAGATGATGAATTGCACCGCCTGGCGGTTGGAGTTGATGACCAGGTCGCACATGTAGCCTACCAGCACCGTCACCAGCAGGCCCAGCACTATTTCCGAAATCGGGTATCTGAGTATGAAGTAGGCCGAGCCGACAATGAAAAAGTCGCATATCATCATGGTGCGCCCTATGGTGACGTTGCTGCGCTTGCTGACCATGGCGGCTATGATGTCGGTGCCGCCCGACGAGCCGTTGTGGATAAACACCGTGCCGATGCCGGCGCCCATCAGGGCCGAGCCGAGCAGCAGGCTCAGCAGCTTTTCGTCGGGCATCAGCTCGAGCGGGGAGCATATGGGCTGCAACACGCCTATCAGAATCGATATGGCGGTCATGCCGAAGAGCGTGCGCACGGTAAAGGTGCGGTCGACTATGCGGAATGCGATGCAGAGCAGCAGGAAGTTTACGGCATACATGGTTACCGCCACCGGAATTACAAACGGAAAGTAGCCCGCTTCGTGAAGCCGCTGGGTGGCGAAATACACCACCGAACCGAGGCCGGCCATGCCTCCCATCACCACCTTGTGAGGCAACACAAATGCGGTGAAACCAAATGCATACATTGTCAGGCCAAGGATGATGAAGAAGTAGTCCTTGGCGTCCATCCACGTGAAACGACTGAATTTAGGCATTGAAATGTAAGGTTTATTATGGCGACAAAGATAAGAAAATTTCATAGATTCTTCGTAAATTTGCTGTCGAAAAAATCATCATTATGCGTTTCCGACGGTATTTGAGAAATATATATGCGGTCACTGCGTTGCAGTTTCTGGCGGCAGTGATGGTGATGGAGCTGCTCAGGGGGCTTTTCATGCTGTATAACTCCGACCTGATGTGTGGCTGCAGTTTCAGGTGGGTCTGCTATCTGTTTGTGTGCGGATTGCGGTTCGACCTGTGTGCCACGGCATGGTTCCTGTTGCCGTTTATGGTCATGCGCAGCCTGCCCTTCAGCTTCATAACCCGCCGGGGCTACGTGCGCGCCTCGGGCATAGCTTATGGCCTCGGCGCCACTCTGATGATGATTCTGCAGGTGGGCGATACGTTCTATTTCCCCTTCTCAGGTTCGCGCCTCAACTGACAGAGCCTGAAAATGCTGTTGGACGACGCTTCAATGACCGGCGTGCTCTTCTCTTATGTCGGGCAATACTGGTGGGCCTTTCTGCTCGGGCTGGCCTTGATAGTGCTGATGTGGTGCGTGGCCCTGCTGCCCGGGGTTGACCCGAGGTCAATGCCCGTTGCCGGCATCAGGCGCCGCCGCCTGGCGCGGGTGGGCGCGATGCTGCTCATGGGGCTTGCCACTCTGCTTTGCATCCGCGGAAAGATTGGCGGAGGCAAACCGCTCGACCTCACCGAGGCCTACGTGGTGATGCCCGATTTGCGCCATTACAACGTGGTGATCAACACTCCCTTCAGCGTTTTGCGCTCGATGGGCGACAAGGGCGAGCTGCCGGTCTACGACTTTTTCTCCGACGATGAAATCGAAGCCATGCGGCCGCCGGTGCGCACCGCCTCGCTGCCCGATTCGCTCAACCTGCGCGGCAAGAACATCATGTTCATAGTGCTCGAAAGCGGCACCTCGCTCTGGCTCGACAGCCTGACAGTGAGCCGTAACCGCCCTGACGCCGCCCGGCAGCCTTTTCTCAACTCATTGGCCGCCAAGTCGCTCACGGTGCGCCATGCCATCGCCTCGGGCAAGCGTTCAATCGAGGGAATCACCGGCATTTTCGGCGGATTCCCCACCTACAGTCCAATGTATTATCTGGCCTCACCGTACTCCAACAACGACGTCGACGCCCACGTGGCGCTGCTGCGTGACCATATGGGCTATACCACCAAATTCTACTACGGAGGCCACCACGGCGCATTCAATATCGACATAATCCTGCAGATAATGGGCTTTTCGGAGGTGACGAGCCGCGAGAGTCTTGAGCCCGCCGTTACCCAAGGCAACAAGTGGGGAATCTATGACCACGTTATGGCGCGGTATATCGCCGCCGATATCGGCAATCTCAGCGAGCCGTTTTATGCCGGATGGTTCACGCTGAGTCCGCATCCGCCGTTTGACGTTCCGGCCGGTTTCCACTCGTCGGCTTCCGACGCCCATATGCGCGATGTGGAGTATGCCGACCATGCCCTGAGCACCTTTTTCGAGGAGGCCGCCGGGCAGCCCTGGTTTGACAACACGGTGTTTATCCTTACCGGCGACCACGGTTCGCGCGACGCCGAAGGGGGCGACTGCTCCACGCCCTACGTGAGCCACCACATAATCTTCATGATCTACACCCCCGACGGCTCGGTGGCTCCGGGAGTGATTGACAACAGGGTGCTGACGCATTTCGACATGGGCCCCACCGTGCTCGACCTTGCCGGTTACGACCGCGAATACTTCTCGCTGGGCCATTCGCTCTTTGACCCTGCGGCCGGGGACGGATTCGTCGTGATGGCCTACGACGGGTATTTCATTGCCTGCAACCGCGAGTTTGCAGTTACCCTGTCGGCCGATTTGAGTCAGGTGGGCGATGCTTTCAGCGTGGTCGCTGACCCGGCGCTTGAGAGTCCGCTCCCGGCGCCATGGCCGGCGCAGGCCGACAGTCTTGTAGCCCGGGCACGTGCCTTCATGCAGGATTATTCGGAGCGCATGCGCACCAACCGCATGACCCTCGTCAGCAACCGGCGTTGATGGCCTGGGTTAGGTCGGCGATGAGGTCGGCGGGGTTTTCAAGGCCTGCCGAGAAGCGGATAAGGTTGGGCGATATGTCCATTGCCGCGCGCTGGGCGTCGGTCAGGGGGCCGAATATGGTCGATGCGGGGTGGATGGCCAGCGACCGGTTGTCGAACAGGTTGGTGGCGCGATGCACGAGCCGCAGGGCGTTGATGAAGCGGAAGCAGCGCTCGGGCGAGGGGAGGTCGAATGTGAGCATGGCGCTGAAGTTGCCGTTGAACTGCCTGACGCACATATCGTGAGCCGGATTGCCCTCCAGGCCGGGATAGTTCACCTTCACGTCGGGCAGCCGGCTCAGGGCCTCGGCCACGGCTTGCGCGTTGGCCTGCTGGCGGGCATAGCGCACATGGAGCGTTTCCAGTCCGAGAGTCTGCATATATGCGGCGTGGGGGGTCATGTAGGCACCGAGGTTCATCACCATCTCGCGGCGCATGCGGGTGTCGAATCCGCTTATCGTGCCGTAGTCAATCACCAGGCCTCCCAGGGCGGTGCCGCCGCCGGTGAAATATTTGGTCGACGACACTATCTCAACGTCAATGCCGAGGGGGGCGGCATTGAAATGGGTGAAGGGAATCATGGTGGTGTCGGCCAGCAGGGGCACGTTTGCCGCATGGGCCGCGTCGGCAATGGCCCTGATGTCGGCCACCTCCATCTGCGGATTGGTGATTATCTCCATGAACACGCAGCAGGTATCGGCGTCGATGGCGGCCTTGACGGCCTCCACGTCGGTCAGGTCGATGAATTTGGCCGACACGCCGAAGCGTCCGAGCAGATCGTTGATGAGCAGGAACGTGTTGCCGAACAGATGGCGCGACGTGACTATGTTCTTGCCGGCTCCGGCTATGCACATCAGAGCGTTCGATATCGCCGCCATGCCCGACGACAGGGCTATGACGTCGCGCGCGCCGGTGAGGTCGCGCACCCGCTTTTCGAAGTAAATCACCGTGGGATTGGTCACGCGGGAGTAGTCGGGGTCGGTCGAGCGGCCGCAGAACGCGTCGGCCATGGTGGCCGAGTCGGGAAACTCATAGGCGAGGGTATGATAAACCGGCATGTTGAGCGCACTGTATGCGTCGGCCTTCTGATAGTCGGAGTGGATGCAACGTGTTTCTTTTTTCATATCGTGGGCAAAGTTGCGCAAAAAGATTATCGTATTTGTGGTTTGGGAATGGGATTTAATTCATGGAATGGGTCAAAGAACAAAACATAAATGTGTCCGTATGAACCAAGCATAAAATAAACTCGTGAACAACGTGTGTCGCTTGCCCTTTCTGCCCACTTGCTGTTGTCGTCGTATAATCCGAAATGATAAACTATCTGGTTGGAGTCAATCGATTTCGGTAAAATCTTTTGGATAGCTGCTTTTATGTTGCCTTTCAGTTCGCTGCGATGGAAATGTGTGGCTCTCGGCTCATTGAGCAATTTGTTGATACTCTTTCCTGCAAAAAACTTCATGCGCTCAAAATAGCCTTTGGTATCTTCGTGCGTGAAAAGCTGCCAGAAATTATATTCGGTTTTGTCTAAATCAACGTAGTCGTATCGCACCACAATAGGCAAGTCGTGCGACAGCCTGACGTCATCAACCGTCAGTTCTTTATCAAATCTTTCGCGAGAATTGATGGTTTCGAGGTCTTCTTTTTCGAAGATATCATCAAATTCAAGCTTCATTCTGCTGGCGATTACGAGTGTAGCGGTCTAAATAGTATCGGTACATCACGTCAAGTGATATCTCACGCTCTGAGCGCTCATACGGGGCAAGTCCGGCCCTGGCTTTCGCCCATGGCAATTCCGAATGGGTAAGCCAGATGAGCTGGTTCTGGGTCTGTTTGCCATACATCATTATCACGGATTCGAGCGTTTCAAGTTGATCGGCATTCAATCCAAGCATCCGGGTCTTTTTATTGAACCCTTCCAGGGCATCGCCTGGGTAGAACGCAGTGCTGTCAAGATGGTCGCACATATTGGCTGCCTTATTCTTGTAGGCATAGTAGATTGCCGGATAAACCGGGCCGTTTACCCACGCTTGGGGAACATCTTCAAACAGAGTGTTCTCGCGGCCATAGAACACCATGAACCACGCTTGCACGTAATAGAGCAGTTTCTGCAGTTTGAGCGGGCTTATAGACAGTCCTTTTGTGGTGGATGAGAGTCCGATGTATTCCGCAACGTCTGTTATTTTTTGATTGTGAATTGTCGTTTCCATGTTTACTGACATTGCCTTAAACTTAGTTAGGCGCTGCAAAGTTAAGAAAAAATAACAGATAATGCTGAATATCCGCCGAAAATTCATAACTTTGCATATAGTATGATGCCCCCTCGGAAAATATTGCTGCTGGGCGACTACAGCAACTGCCACCGCACGCTCGCCACCGGCCTGCGCCGGCTCGGATGCGAGGTGACCCAGGCGTCGGCCGGCTCGGCCTGGATGGATTGCGAGCGTCAGGTAGACCTGAAGCGGCGCCCCGGCAAGCTGGGGGGGCTGCGGCTTTATGCGCGGCTGCTGGCGGGCGATCTGCGCTGGCTGCTGCGGGGCCACGACGTAGTGGCGATTCACGACCCGCAGTTCGTTGAGCTGCGTCCGCAGAGGCTATGGCCGCTCTTCCGCACGCTTAAGGCTCATAACGGCGGGGTGTTTCTCACTTCGATGAGCACCGACATCGGCTATCTCGACATGGTTTCGGCGCCTGACTGCCCGCTGCGCTACAGCGAATGGTTCGTCGGCAACCGGCCGTCGAGAATGAACCTTGCCAATCCGCAGAAGTGGCTCGACTGGCATGAGCCGCGCCTTGTCGGTTATCAGCGCCGGGTGCTGGATGAGATTGACGGCGCCGTGTCGGTGCTGTATGAATATCAGCTCGGCATGGAGCGCGCCCTTGGCCGCGACAGGGCTGCCTATGGCGGCCTGCCGATTGACATCAGGCTGTTTGAGCCGGTTGAGCTGCCTGACCGGATTGACCGGGTTAAGCTATTTCTGGGGCGCGACCGCAACCGCAAGCTCATGAAGGGGTCTGACCTGCTCGAGGTGACTGCCCGCAGGGTGATTGACCGCCATCCGGGCAAGGCGGAGCTGATTATAGTCGAGAACCGGCCTTATGCCGAGTTCGTGGAGCTGCTCAAGGGGGCGCACGTGGTGCTGGACCAGATTTACAGCTACACTCCGGCCACTACGGCTTTGATGGCCATGGCCTACGGGCTTAACGTGGTGTCGGGCGCCGAGCCGGAGTATTACGACTTTATCGGCGAGCAGGAAAACCGGCCTATTATCAATGCCCCGATTGATTGCGACGCGCTGACCGACACTCTGGAGCGCATAGTGCTGCACCCGGAGGAGATTGCCGCGCGCGGCAGGCGATCGCGCGAGTTCGTGGTGAAACACAATGATGCCGACGTGGTTGCCCGTCGTTTCCTCGATTTCTGGACTTCACGCCTATGCTCACGCTGAACGTTGCCATAATCACCCACCGGCCCGAGGGCATCAGGCGGCTGGCCCGGAATGAGCTGCCGGCGATTCCGGGCGTGAGCTACGTGATTTCGTGGCAGAGCCATGATAATGAGCCCCTGCCGCCGCAGCTGGTGCGGGAGGACGTGAGAGTGGTCCGCTTTGACGGCACCGGCCAGGTGGCCAACCGCAATAACGTGATTTCACGGTGCGATGCCGATATCATCATGCTGTCAGACGACGACGTGACCTTCTTCGCCGATGGAATCCGGGAGCTGCAGCGGCGGTATGAGCAGATGCCCGATGCCGACTTCATCACGTTTCGCAGCGTGCGCGATTCGGGGGTGGTATATCCCGAAGGGGTGTGCAGGCTGCAGCGGCGGTTGCCTCGGGGATATTATGTAGGCTGTCTGGAGCTGTCGTTCAGACGGAAAACCGCGGGCTGGCTGCGTTGCTGCCCCGAGCTTGGTCTGGGGTCGGCCAAAATGCATGGCGGGGAAGACGAGATGCTGCTGCAGACGGCCATACGCCGCGGCCTGGCATGCTATTTCGTGCCCGTGACCATATGCGTGCATGATCATCCGTCGACCGGCACAAAGGGCAGTCTGACCGACGAGAACCTGCGGGCGGCCGGATGCGTGATTGCCTTGACCTACGGCGGGGCTTCGGCCCTGCTGCGCGTGCCGCTGAAGGCATGGCGCGTTTGGCGTGCGGGCCGGGCATCGCTCCGGCGTTCTCTGAAGTATATAGCTCTGGGGGCGATAGGGGCGCGCGGAGTGCGCCGGCGCAACCGCGCCACGCTCTGGTAAGCGAAAATATCGCTTTTTCTTTTATACGGGAATGACCAGCAGGGGCAGGTCGGAGTGGAACAGAATCCGATGGGCGGCTCCGGGGTTAAACAGGCGCGCCAGTATGTTCTTTTTCCGGTTGGGTACCACCATCATGTCAACGTCGCCCGTTTCCAGGTCGGGGTTTTTCTTGTCGTGTTCGGTGATGGTGAACGAGTAGTGGGGAAAGTGCTCGTTGCAGTATTCGCGCAGGGCTGTGCGGGCGGCATCGTTGGTGGCGCGCGAATAGCGGTCGTTGGGCATGCACACCACGTTGATGCTCACTTCCTGATTCGCGGGCAGCAGCCTGTGAAGGGCGTCGAGGGCAAGGAAGTCTTCCTGCTCGAGGTGCGACAGCAGGGCGATTCTGCGCACTGATTCGAGCGACTTCATGCGGCTGTCGACTTCGGGCACCGTGAGCGTCTGCACCCGGCAGCTGTCGAGCACCTCGGCGGTGATGCTGCCGGCCATGTCGCTCGCTTTTTTCTCGGCGGCGCGGGTGCCCATCACGAGCAGGCGCACCTCGGGGTGCTCCTTGGCGTATTCGCCTATGCACTCTTCGGGCACTCCTTCGAGCAGCACGGTCGAGAACTTTACGGCAGGCAGGTCGCCATGCTTGATTTCGGCGCGGATTGTCTGCTGGAGCCGGTTCATGCGGTCGCGGGCCACTTTGGCTATTTCGAGCGAGGTTTCAGCCTCTTCGGCGGCCGTCTCGGCGCCGTCGAGGTTGAGCGATACTCCCAGCGAGGTGAGCGGATTGGTGTGAGGCACCAGAAAGGCATGGAGCAACACCGCTTTGGCGTCGAGATTCGCGGCGATTGCAAACGCCACTCTCACGGCGTGGGCCGAGCGCTCCGAGAAGTCAACGGGGATGAGTATCGTGTTGGCCTGCTGAACGGGCGAGTGGGCCTCGATAGGAAATATCTCCGGATTCTCTATTATGCGCAATGCCAGGGGCAGGTCGGACTCGGCTATGCGCACGCGCACGCCGGCCGACATGACCGGAGTGGTCAGGTTGACGTTCTGCAGCGTAGCGGTTATCCCTTCATGTTCCAGAAGGGCCTTGAGTTTTGTGGCTTTGTCGAAGGTGTGAATCGCCACAGTAATCATCCGGTCGTTTTCCACGGGAGTTAGCGGGGGGGAGAGTGAAGAGAGGAAAATGAGGTTTGTTTCAGTAAATTTACAGGGTTAATCAGTTGTTTTCGGCAAGGATTTCAAGAGCCATGTCGTAGATGGTGGTGTCGTCGAGCACCACTATGCCTCCGTTAGGACCCGGTTCGATGTGCACCCCGACGTTTTTGCCGAATTCGTAGTTGGTGCCGCCGAAATAGTTGCGCACGGTTTGCACGGTTATATTGAGTTTGTCGGCAATGCGGTGCATCGAGCCGTCGGGCAGACTGTCTTTGAGTTGACGCAGTTCGTTAAAGGTGATTGTCTTGCTCATGATTTTGTTCGTTTTGAGGTTATGGGGTGAATTGAATTGTTGACGTAAAGTTAGTCAGAATATCTTATACGGCAAAATTTATTTCGACAACAAAAATATGTTATAAAACATATTGTTTATATATGTCAGTGGACTAACGCGTTAGATAATCTCCACCGCATCGGCCTGAATCCAGGCGCGATTGTTGTCGCCTATGTTCACCTTATACCATTTGCTGCTTTCGGAATAGATTGAGTCGACCAGGCGTATCTTGGTGCCTTCGTGGAGCAGCACTGCCTCTTCGCTGCGGTCTTTGGGGGTGCGCGGATTGGTTGAGAGCATCACCGAGGGGGTAGTCACTACCGCCTGGTCAGATGCGGTGGCCTTGCTCATGGTGCGACGGGCAAGGATGCCGGTGGCTATGCAGAGCAGCAGGGTGATGCCTGCGCCGAAAAATCCGATTTTGCGGAGCAGGATGGCGTTGCCGAACATGTAGCAGCCGGCTCCCGCCAGGGTGATTACGAAGAGCGTCAGGCTGAGCCAAGCCCAGGCGTTGGAGCTGAAAATGCCCGAGAGCTTATCGGTGGTGGTGCCGACAACCGACTGATACGTTTCAAGCCGGTCGGTGATTTTCGAGTTGACGAACTCGAGGTTTTCGGCCGCATCCCTGTTGGCGGGGTCGAGGCGCAGCGCGCGTTCGTAGTTCACGATTGCCCGGCCGGTGTGGCCGGCGCGATAGTAGGCGTTGCCGAGGTTGTAGAATCGCTCGGCCGAGGGGCCGAGCTCCGCGATGGCCTCTTCGTAAAGGGCCACTGCGGTTGTGAAGTCATCGTTCATGTATGCCGAATCGGCCTCGGCTATGGTTGATGCGCGGCCGCCCAGCGCGGCCGCGAGCAGTGTCAGAGTCAGTGCAAGTGTCTTCATCTTCATCGGATTGTCAGGGTTTGAGTCGTTCAATGGCGTCGATGGCCTTGCGGGCGTCGGCATAGGTGGCGTCGGCGGCATCGGGCGTCAGAGGGGTGTAGCGCGCCATCTCGCAGTCGTTGATTATGTTGATGACGCTTTGCTGCAGTTCCTGCGGGGCCTCGCGGCGGGCAAGGGTGTCGATAACCTTGTCGCGGCTGAGTTGCGATGCCGGAATCTGCAGCTTGTCGGACAGGTAGCTGTTCATGGCCCGCAGCAGCTCTTCGTAGTAGGCGTCGTAGTGCTTGGCGCGGAGGAACTTGCCGGCCTTGGCCAGGCGTTTGCGGGCCACTTTGCCGGCGCCCTTGAGCCTGCGTCCGTCGGGGTCGGCGGTAATCCGGCGGCGGTATGTGGCGGCTCCGGCAACGAAAAGCAGCAGCAATAAGGGATACATTGCCCAGAATATCGGGCTCGCGGCCGCATAGTCAGGAGCTTTCGAGGGCTTGTCGGCTCCGGGTCGTATGTAGTTGATGTCGGTGTTTTTGGGCTTGACGTCTTGCTTGTTGGAGCCCGGCAGTGCGGAGCTCACGGTGCTGCCCTGCTCAACGTCGAGGGTAAAGCCGTCGACCGTATCGGTTACGTAGCTTCCGCTCGAGGGGTTGAAGTAGGTGAAGGGCATCGCGCCTATGGTGAAGCTGCCGGGCGAGCGGGGCACGAACGTGTATTCGATGGTGCGGGTGCCGGTCATGTTGGCGCCGCTGATGCGGGCATCGGTGTCGGTGTTGGGCTCGTAGACCTCGAATTCGTCGGGAAAGTCAACCGTGGGGTCGCTGAAGTATTTGATGTTGCCGGTGCCGCGAATGGTGTAGATTACTGAACCGGCCTCGTTGCTGCGGAAGTTCGAGCCTACGAGTTCGGCCGATATGCTGAAGTTGCCAACGGCGCCTGAAAAGTCGGCCGGCCTGGGCTCGGGCAGGGGTTTGACCTTGATTACCGACTGACGGGGCGTGAGCTCAACCTCTTTGGTTTCGACATAGGGGCGATACATCATGAAGTCCTGCACCATCACCTCGCGGTAGGCCGTGACGGTGTATTTGCCGCCGCTGATTTTCAGCTCGCCCGAGCGCTGCGGATAGAGCAGCACGCTGTAAATCACGGCCGAATACACCGTGCGGCCGTTAATCTGCTCGGGGGTCCATGATATGTTGGTGACGGCCGGCAGCGGTTCTATCAGGCAGCCGTCGAATTTGGGCAGCTCGGAGGCCGTCAGCCCCTCGATTTGCTGATTGGTGGAATATATCTTCAGGTCGCAGCGCAGGGCCTGCATTTCGTACACCGACGATGAACTGAGCGCAAACTGCATGAACAGCTCGTTGGGGCTTATCTCGAAGTCGCCGGCCTGCTGGGCCGGGCGTCGGCCCGAGGTGCGTGAGCCGCCTCCGGAGTAGGGGTTGCTCCGGGCGGGGCGCTCGGCCTCGACGGTGAACTGCGCGGGCTGGGTCGAGAAGGTCTTGCCGCCTACGCTGACGTTGACCGACGGCACTTTCACCGTACATTCGCTGTCGGCCACGTAGGTGTAGGTGTAGGAAACCATCTCGGTGGTTTGCCGGTGGCCGTTGTAGTTGGTGGCCGACGATGCTCTCGACACTGCCGGTCCGCCGGCCAGGCGGCAGCCAGGCAAGGAGGGCGCCGCGGGGGTGGACACCGACCCGTCGGGGTTGATAACGGTGACCGATATCGAGAAGGGTTCGCCCGCATAGGCCGCGCGAGGCACCGACAGTTCTACCGATGTCTGCGCGATAGCCGCGATAGTGGCGACCATACTTATCAGGGTGATGAGAAGTCTGCGTGTCATTGAGTGTTGTTCAGTGGAGGATATGCGGGAGTTTACCAGTTTTTGGTGTTGTGGCGTTTGCCGCTGTGGTTTATCTTTCGGTTATATTCGTCAATCTTCTTGCGGGCCTGACTGTCTTTTGCCTCAACGGCGTTGAGAATCTGTTCGCGGTTCTGCTCGCTCATGCTTTGCTGTTGTTGCTGCTGATTCTGCTGCTGGTCCTGGTCCTGATTCTGCTGGTCCTGTTGATCCTGCTGCTGTTGCTGGTCCTGCTGGTCCTGTTGGTCCTGCTGCTGTTGCTGGTCCTGATTCTGCTGCTGGTCCTGATTCTGTTGCTGCTCGAGCAGTTTCTGCACGTAGCGCATGTTTTTTCGCGCTTCTTCATTCGAGGGGTTCATGCGCAAGGCCTGCTTGTAGAAGTTGAGCGAGGCGTTGAGGTCGTTGCGGTCAAAGGCCTCGTTGCCGAGGTTATAAGAGGAGTATTCGATTATCTGCGGGTTCTTGCCGTTGGCAATCAGGTCGGTGAAGGTTTCAACGGCTTTTTGCCGGGGCGACGGCTTGGCTGAGGCGGCGTTGCCGGCGTCGGGGGCGTCGGCTCCGGGCTGAGCCTCGGGCTGAAGGCTATAGAGGGTGAGGGCCAGGTTATACTTGGCGGCCTCGCTCTCCGGATTGTCTTCAAGGGCACGGAGGTAGGCAATCTCGGCCGTGCCGTAGTCGCCCTTGCCGAAGGCCTCGTTGCCCTCTCTGATCAGGCGGCGTTCGTTGCGGGTCGAAGTGTCGTCAAGCGGCCCGTAAACGGGCATTATCCGTTGGGCCGAGGCGCTGAGGCCTCCGGCCGAGAGCAGCAGAACCACGATTTTCGTGGTGCGGCTGAAGAAGTTGTATTTGCGCAGGAATCCGATTTTGCGGTTTGAGATAATGCAGTCGGTCATAACCAGAATGAGTGCTATCCAGGCGAAAACGGGGAATCGTTCGCTGTTTGACGTATAGTTGATTTTGCCGAGGTTGGCGGTTTTGAGCTCGCCGAGTTGCGCGGTCAGGTCGGATATGGCCGACGATGAGGCGCCGTTGACGTAGATGCCGCCTCCGGCCTCCGCGATTTCACGGGCCAGCTCTTCGTTGAAGTAGGTGGTCACAACGTGGCCCTCCTCGTCCTTGAGGAAGGTGTTGTTGCCTACTGGAATCTGTGCGCCTTTAGTCGAGCCGAGGCCAATCACGTCGACCTGTATGCCCTCTTCTTTGGCGGCTCTGGCGGCCTGCACGGCATCGCCCTCCTGGTCTTCGGCGTCGGTTATCACGATAAGTGCGCGCTCAACGTCCTCGCGGTTGCTGAACGAACTCATGCCGAGCTGGATGGCGCGGCCAAGGTCGGTGCCCTGATTGTCGATGAGCCCGGTGGCGATGTCGTTGATATACATTTTTGCCGATACGCGGTCGGCGGTGAGCGGCAGCTGGGTAAATGCCTCGCCGGCAAACACGATGAGGCCTACGTGGTCGTTGTCGAGGCGGTTGAGCAGCGCGCGCAGAATGTATTTGGCCCGGTTGAGGCGCGACATTCCGTCGCGGTTGTCGGTCGACGATGCGAGCATGGAGTTAGACACGTCGACGGCCACCATAACCTCGATGCCGGCGGCTTCGTCGTCGTCGGAGGTGGTGCCGCGGGTGCGCGGCCGGGCAAGCATTATCACCATTGAGATGATGGCGCAGAGGGCCACGATGATTTTCACCGTGGGCAGATATTTCGACACGTCGGGCATCAGCGATGCGAGCAACCCGGCTTTGCCGAAGGCTGCGAGTTTGCGTCGGCGGCTGAAGCGCATCTGCCAGTAAAGCAGCGCGAACACAACCACCGATATGAGCAGCAGAAGGAGCAGAGGGTTAGCGAAATTCACCATAGGTAAAAAAACGTATGTGTTTATGCATTAAATCAAGGAATCGAGCGGCCGATTGTCAGCCTGGCGAGCAGCTGCAGGGAGAACAGTCCGAATGCGAGCCATGCCCAGGGCATGTATTCATCGTCGGCATCGGAGTAGTTTCGGGTCTCGAAAGTGGTTTTTTCAAGTTTGTTGATTTCGGTGAACACGTCTTTAAGGGCGGTTTCGGATTCGGCCGAGAAATAGCTGCCGCCGGTCACTTCGGCTATTCGCCTGAGGGCGTTGCGGTCCATGGGGTCGGTTTCGGCCATGCCGATGAAGTTGCCGTTGTCGTCGAGATAGGGCACCACCCTCGATGTGGTGCTGCCAACGCCGATGGCATAAATCCTTATGCCGAGGTCGGCGGCCAGTTCGGCGGCGGTTTCGGGAGCCACGATGCCGGTGTTGTTCGTGCCGTCGGTTATCAAAATGATGCTCTTGCTCTTGGCCGAGCCGTCCTTGATGCGGTTTATGGCCGAGGCTATGCCGTCGCCGATGGCGGTGCGGTTTTCGAGAATCTGATTCGTGGTGACTCCGCTCAGGTAGTTGTTGAGCATATTGCGGTCGGAGGTGAGAGGCACGGCCGAATAGCTCTCGCCGGCAAAGAGCACGAGGCCCATGTTGTCGCTCTCGCGTCCGGCCACGAAGTCGTGGGCCAGGTTTTTGGCTATTTCAAGGCGGTTCTTGTCGCGCGCCATGTCGGCGGCCTGCATCGAGGCGGAGATGTCGAGCGAAATCACTATGTCGGTGCCCTCTACGTGCGACTTGCTCCATGAGTCGAAATTCATCGGCCGGGCAATCACCACTATCAGGCAGGCTATAGCCGCGCACTGCAGGGCGAAGAGCAGATGGCGCAGCCACACTTTCCAGCCGCCGCTGACTGCTGCCAGCGCCCGGGTGGACGATATGGCCAGCGAGGGGGCCTTGCGGCGCCGCACCACGTGCCATGCGATCAGCGGCACGAGCAGCAGAAGCAGCCACAGCGCATGGGGGTGCATGAACTCGAGTGAGAAGATATTCATCGTGTGGCCTCCTTTCCTGTCGGTTCGGGTTCGGGTTTGGTGTTTTCAACAAACTGCAGCGCCTGGTTGAAGGCCCTGATGTTTTCTTCGGAGAGGGGGCGCAGTTTCGCGAACTTAACGAAGTCGGCCATCTCGAGAATCTCGTTCATCATTTTCGATGCCGATTTTTCGGGCACTGTGGCGTAGACGGCGCGCTTGATTTGCGGAGTGGTCATCTCCATGGCGTAGATGCCGAAGCGACCTTCGAGATATTCGCGCAGAATGTCGGTCAGAGTGGTGAAGTAGAGCTTTGAGTCGCCGTGTTCGTAGAGCTTGCTCTGCTTGAGGTCCTCGAGCCGGGTCATAGCCTTCTCGTAGGGCGGAATGGGGGGCACGGCGGGGGCTGAGGTAGCTTTGGCGCGCCTGCGGGCGTAGACCACGTATGCCGTAATCGCGCCGCCGACGGCCAGCAGGGCAATCAGGTAAATCCACCAGTAGAAGTAGAGCCAGTCGGGCACCCAGTCCCAGAAGTGACGCTCTTGCTCTATGGCGGGCATCAGGGCATGGTTGATGGTGGTCATCGTGTCGGTGTCGGCCGGAATCACTTTCAGCGCAATCTGGTTTGAACGGAAGGTGTCGAGGCCGGAGTAGAGGGGTATGCCCGGAATCACGAATTCGCCCGAATCCCAGGGCTGCACGAGCATGTAGCTGCGCAGCTGCAGACGGCCGTTGCCCAGGCGGGTGCTGTCGATGTCGGCGCGTGTGCTTATTTCAATGCCGGGATAGAGCTCAATGGCGGTGCGGTCATCGTCGGGGGGGGTGACGGCATTCCAGTCGAGGCGAACGCCTTCGGGCTGAATCACTTCAAGGTCGATGCGCCGCAGCAGCCCCTGGAGGGTCTGCACGGAGTCGATTTTGGCCGTGATTTTCACGTCGTCGCCGCCGGCTGCAGCTGCGGCCGGCAGTGAGGTAATCGCGGCCGTCATGATTGCCGGAAGTAATATCGCTTTCAGAAGTTTCATAGATGGGTGTGTGTTGAAGAAGGAGGGGGGCGTTATTTGACTCCGCGCTGATGAAACATCGCCATGAGGGCCTTGACGTAGTCTTCGTCGGTGGCGACCGACGCGCAGTCAACGCGGCAGCGCGACATGATGTGCGACATTTTCTGCCGGTTGTCATACCACCATTTGCTGTAGGTCTTGCGCACTTTGTCAGACGAAGTGTCGATCCAGCATTCCTCGCCGCTTTCAAGGTCGGCCACTCGCATCAGGCCGATAGGCGGCAGCTCGGAGTCGCGCCTGTCGAACACCTGAATGGCCGTCACGTCGTGTTTGCGGGCGGCAATCGACAGGGGCTGGTAGTAGTCGCCGTCGTCGATAAAGTCGCTTATTATGAATGCCGTGCAGCGTTTTTTAAGCGCGTTGCTCATGAATCGCAGCGCTTCGCCTATGTCGGTTCCTTTTTCGGCAGGGGCAAAGTCGATGAGTTCGCGGATTATGTATAGAATATGGTGCAGACCCTTCTTCGGGGGAATGAATTTCTCGATTTTCGACGAAAAGAAGATAACGCCGATTTTGTCGTTGTTTTGCGAGGCTGAGAATGCCAGCGTGGCGGCGATTTCGGCCATCATTTCGCGCTTTTGCTCGCCCACGGCGCCGAAAAGGCGGCTTCCGCTCACGTCGACGAGCAGCATCATTGTCAGCTCGCGCTCCTCTTCGTAAACCTTTACGTAGGGGTGGTTGTGCCGGGCTGTCACGTTCCAGTCGATATCGCGGATGTCGTCGCCGTATTGATATTCGCGTACCTCGCTGAAGGTCATGCCACGCCCCTTGAACGCCGAGTGATACTCGCCCGCAAAAATGTTGCGCGACAAGCCCTTGGTCTTGATTTCAATTCTGCGTACTTTCTTTAGCAGCTCGGTTGCATCCATGGCAGTGAAGGGTTTTGCGGGTGGAATCAGGGCACCTGAACGCGGTCAAGTATGGTGGAGATGACTTCGTCGGACGAAATGTTGCCGGCCTCGGCCTCATAGCTCAGGCCGATGCGGTGGCGCATCACGTCGTGGCAAACGGCGCGGACATCTTCGGGCACCACGAAGCCGCGGTGTTGCAGGAAGGCATATGCGCGGGCGGCCTTGGCCAGCGAGATCGAGGCGCGCGGCGAGGCGCCGAACGAGATTATGCTCTTGAGGTCGTCGAGCCCGTAGTCGGCCGGGAAGCGGGTGGCGAACACTATGTCGACTATGTAGCGTTCGATTTTTTCGTCTACGTAGATCTGAGCCACGGTTTTCTGGGCGTCGAGCACCTCTTCGGGGCGGATAATCGGGGTTACTTCCACCTTTGAGGGCGAGATGTTCTGGCGGATAATCAGCTTTTCATCCTCGCGGGTGGGATAGTTGATGATTACTTTGAGCAGGAAGCGGTCAACCTGAGCTTCGGGCAGCGGATAGGTGCCTTCCTGTTCGATGGGGTTCTGGGTGGCCATTACAAGGAATGGCTCGTCGAGCCTGAAGGTGTTGTCGCCGATGGTCACCTGGCGCTCCTGCATGGCTTCGAGCAGCGCGCTCTGCACCTTTGCAGGGGCGCGGTTGATTTCGTCGGCCAGCACGAAGTTAGCGAAAATCGGGCCGCGCTTCACCTGAAACGTCTCGTTCTTGACGGAGTAGACCATGGTGCCTATGACGTCGGCCGGAAGCAGGTCGGGGGTGAACTGTATGCGGCTGTATTTGGCGTCGATAAGCTGGCTCAGGGTCTTGATGGCCAGGGTCTTTGCCAGGCCGGGCACGCCTTCGAGCAACACGTGGCCGTTGCTCAGCAGGGCAATCAGCAGGGACTCTACCAGATGCTTCTGGCCTACAATCGTGCGGTCCATGCCGTTGACAATCATGTCGATGAAGTTGCTTTTCGCGGCTACCAGGTCGTTGAGCTCGCGGATATTTACTGATTCGCTCATAAATTGGAATGTGGAATAGTTTCTGTTAATAATAACGGCACAAAGTTACTTATTAAACAATTATTACGCGCTAAAAGGTTTGTTAATTATTGTTGTATAAGTTTTTTATCAGTTAAAGCGGGCGTATATTTCCGATGCTATGCGTTTCGCTTCGCTGATTTTTGCTTCGTCGCCGGGGGTGAGGCCGTATTTTTCGGCCGGAGGAATCACCACCACCGTGCCGGCTTCGAGCCGGTCGGGGTGGCCGAGCTTGCCGGCGTTTTCTTCGTAGATGTATACCCAGTATTCCATCTGGTTATAGTGGGCGCGGGCCATGGTGGTCAGGTAGCGGTTGGAGGCGATGGTGTCGTAAACGGGCTCCTTGGCCGGTTCGGGCTCTGGTTCGGGCTCTGGTTCAGGTTCGGCTGCAGGTTCGGGTTCGGGCGCTTCTGAGGCGACGGGGGCGGATGGGGTCGGCTCCGGTGAGTTGGCTGTCGGCGCCAGTTGGCCTACATACCACCCCGCGGCAAAGCATATCAGGCAGGCTGCAAACCAGCCGATCCATGCCCTGGAGCGGCGGCGCGGGCTCTCTTGGTCGTGAGGCTGCTGCGGCTCCTCCTCCACCTCCTCGTCGTCGTAGGCAGGTTGCGGCACGGGCTCCGGAGCGGCATCCGATTCCTCTTCGAATTCGGCGCTCCGGGCAATCTCTTCGCCATCTTCTTCCTCTTCCTCATCATCCACGTCAGCAGCCGTAGCGGCCGGTTCATTCATCTCTTCGGCCCCGGGCTCGGGAGTCTCTTCGGCCGGGTCGTCGTCATAGCCGGCCGGCAGCTCAACCGCCTCGAATGCGGCAAACGGAGCATTGATGGCCTCGGCAATCAGGGGGTCGGGAGCGTAGACCACCGTTTCGTCCGATAGTCTGAAGCGGCCGAGGCCGGGAATCTCAACCTCGCCGTCGGACTCAATCCGTTCATAAGCCAGTTGAAACAGCTCGCGCAGAAAGGTTTCCGCATCGGCTTCGGTGCATTGCGTCAGCTTGGCCAGGCTGACTTTAAGGTCTGTGAGGGTAATGATCTTATCCATGATGTCAGTTTCCGGCTAATTTGCGCAGTTTGCCGGCCGGGATGAAGGTGAGTTCGATTTCGGGGGGCAGCAAAAGTTTTCCGCCGGTGGAGCGGTCGGTGATTATCTGTTCGTCGTGCTTTATGGCCTTGAAGTTGCCGAATGAGGGGATGGCAACCGTGTCGAGTTCGCCGCAGCGGGTCTTCACCTCGAGACTCAGGGCGTCGAGCAGCGTTTCGGTGGCTTTTTTGTCGCGGCCTATGCGTTTGGCCAGGTCGGATATGAAGGTCTTGTTCATGGGCGTGTCAGTCGGCAAATTCGGTTTGCACGGGCAGTTGGTTGAGCTCTTCGATATAGTCGAGCAGCTGTTCGCGCCCCTGGCCGTTCTCTGATGATGTGACGAACACCGGGGGCAGCTCCTCCCACTGTTCGAGCAGCCGCTGCTTATAGGCATCTATGTTGGCCTGGAGCGCATTCTTGCCGAGTTTATCGGCCTTGGTGAACACGATTGCGAACGGCACTCCGTTCTCGCCGAGCCACTCCATGAACTCAAGGTCGATTTTCTGCGGCTCATGGCGCGAATCGATGAGCACGAAGAGCGAGGTCATCTGCGGGCGTCCGAGCACGTAGCCCTCGATTATGCGGCCGAGCTTATCGCGGGCGTCTTTGCTGCGGCGGGCATATCCGTATCCCGGCAGGTCGACGATATACCAGCTGCCGTTGATTATAAAGTGGTTTATGAGGGTGGTTTTTCCGGGAGTGGCCGACGTCATGGCCAGCTTCTTGTTGCCGGTGAGCATGTTGATGAGCGAGGATTTGCCCACGTTGCTGCGGCCGATGAAGGCATATTCGTGCATGCTGTCGGGCGGACATTTGCTCACATCGCTGTTGCTTATCTTGAATTTGGCAGAGGTGATGTTCATATATCGTATATGGTTAACGGATTATATTTTAATTGCAAAGTTACGGAATATTTTTGAATTTATAACGCTTTGACTCCGATGAGGGTTCTGCCGGATTCTACGCCGGCCCGTGCGGACTGCGGCGTAACTTTGTGGCTTACGCAGATATTTATCATGAATACAGAATTCCCTTTGACCGGACTTCCGCACGCCATCAGGCGCTACGTCGATGAAGTCAGCCGGGCGTATGGTTGCCCGGGTGAATTCGTGGCCGCGGCGGCGCTTTCGGTCGCATCGGCCGCAATAGGCAGCAAGGTGGTTATCTCCGACGGCCGCTATCGCAATCTGCCGGTATTGTGGTTCGTTCTCGTGGCGCGCAGCGGCAGCAACAAGTCCTATCCCGTCAGGCTCACGGCCGAGCCCCTGCGCCGCATCGACCGCGAAATCAACTCCGCCTATGCCGCCGAGTATCGCCAGTGGAAAAACCTCACGGCCAAGGAGCGTCAGGCGCTGCCCGAGCCTATGTGTGGCGCCCTGGTAATCGACGACTGTTCGGACTATCGCCGCAACGAGCTGCTCTATGCCAACTGTGTCTCCCCTTCGTCGGGCCACGGCCTGCTGGGCATATATCCGGAGCTGAAGGGGATGATTGACTCCGCCGTCGGCTCCGGCGAGGGCACGGCCCCCGTTTCGCGCCTGCTCCGGCTCTTCGACGGCGAGGATATCAGAGTGGACCGCAAGGGTGAGACGATGATAATTCCCCGGCCGCACTTCGGCGTTCTCGGCGATTTGCAGACCGACCTGCTGCGTTCAACCTTCGGCAGCGAACTGTTTATGAGCAACGGCTTGAATCAGCGCTTCCTGTTCTTCCTTCCCGACGATATCGGCTATTCCGGCCGTGCCGTGCATGCCTTGGCTCCCGATGTGCTCGACCGGTGGAACCGGACCGTGCGCTCGCTCTATGCCGCAACGCGCTCGCAGCCAGTGCTCGGCTTCTCGGCCGGCGCCGACGCCGTTTATTCCGACTTCTACAATGCCTTGCAGGTCAGGAAATCGCTTGCCCCCGACGGGTATATGGCCTCAATCTACTCCAAACTTCAGATTCAGGCGCAGCGCCTGGCCGGCCTGGTGCATATGCTCGGGCATGACTGCCGCGGAGAGATAGATGAAGCGGATATGCGATATGCCGTTGACTGCATGGGCTATTTTGAATACACTGCCCTGAGGGTGTATGACCTGATTCGCGTCGACCGCCCGTCGCCCCGAGTGGCCGTGGGCAATCTTTTGCGCCTGTATCCGGGCCTCGGCGCAGCCTCCCTTGCCTCCCTCACCGGCCTTACCGGGCCGGCCATAGCCCGCATACTCCGCAACGACATCCGCTCCCTCCGGGATAACTTTTTTTAACTTTTTTAGTTAAGTATTGTGTGTAAGTTGGGAAAAAAGCGTAAATTTGCATCCAAAATTCACACATATATCGCGATGGAATTTACTGCTGAACAGATTGCGGGGCTTATTGGCGGAACCGTTGAGGGTAATCCGCACGTGGCTCTGTCTGCCTTTGATAAAATTGAAAACGCCGGAGGCAATGCCCTGACGTTTCTTTCGAATATGAAATATGCCCACCACCTGTACACGAGCCATGCCGGCGCGGTTTTGGTGAGCAATGACTTTGAACTGTCGCAGCCTGTCGAGCCCACTCTGATTCGCGTGGCCGACCCGTATGCCGCGCTTGCGCAGCTGATGCGCATGGCCGACGAACTGACGCGCCCGCGTCCGCAGGGGGTCGAGCAGCCCAGCTATGTGGCCGAAGGCGTCAGCATACCTGCCGATGCCTATGTGGGCGCGTTCGCCTATGTGGGTGCGGGTGCGAAAATAGGCGCCGGAGTGCAGATTCATCCTCAGGCCTATGTGGGCCCCGGAGTGGAAATAGGCCCCGGCAGCATAATCTATCCCGGAGTGAAGATATATCACGGCTGTCGCATCGGGGCCCGGTGCGTAATCCATGCCGGTGCGGTAATCGGCGCCGATGGCTTCGGTTTCGCTCCGATGCCCGACGGCTCATACAGCAAGATTCCGCAGCTGGGTCGCGTTGAGATTGCCGACGACGTTGAAATCGGCGCGAACACCACGGTTGACCGCGCCACCATGGGCGCCACCCGGGTGGGGCAGGGCACCAAGCTCGATAATCTCATCCAGATTGCCCACAACGTTGAGGTGGGTTCAAACACGGTAATGGCCGCTCAGGTGGGCGTTGCCGGTTCGGCCAAGGTGGGCGGCAACTGCATGATTGGCGGCCAGGTGGGCATAGCCGGCCATATTTCGGTGGGCAATCGGGTTAACATAGGCGCTCAGAGCGGCCTGCACTCATCCGTTGCCGACGGGCTGACCATCATGGGCACTCCGGCCATCGACGCCCGCAAGTGGATGCGCCAGTGCGGCTACGTTAACCGCATCGCCGACCTGTTCAAGCGGGTTTCTGACCTCGAAAAGAAGTAACCAATAAATTCCTCTCAATAATCAAGATGAAACAGACCACTATCAATAACAGCTTCACCCTGTCGGGCAAAGGCCTTCACAGCGGACTCGACATAGTTGCGGAATTTTGTCCCGCTCCCGAGAATCACGGATATAAGTTTCAGCGTGTCGACCTGCCTGAGCAGCCGGTGATTGACGCCGTGGCCGAGAACGTGAAATGCACTAACCGCGGCACCGTGATAGGCAAGGGCGACGTGTATGTAGGCACTATCGAACACGCCATGGCCGCTCTCTATGCCGCCGGCATCGACAACGTGCTCATCAAGGTTAACGCCCCCGAGGTGCCTATTCTCGACGGCTCCGCCAAGCCCTTCAGCGACGCCATCGCCGCCGCCGGCATCAAGGAGCAGAACGCCGAGAAGGAGTTCTACGTGGTGAAGCAGAAAATCGAGGTGCGCGACGACACCACCGGCTCATCCATAGTGGTGCTGCCCGACGAAGACTTCTCAATCGACGCTATGGTGGCGTTCAATTCGCCCGTGTTGCCCAACCAGTTTGCCAGTCTCGACAATCTTGACAGCTTTGGCTCGGAGATTGCCGGCAGCCGCACTTTCGTGTTTGTGCGCGAAATCGAGCCGCTGCTCGACGCCAACCTGATCAAGGGGGGCGACCTCGATAACGCGATAGTGATTTACGACAGTCCGATGAATCAGGAGCGGCTTGACCATATTGCCGACGTGATGGGCGCCCCGCATATCACCCCCGACGACTTCGGCTATCTCAACAACCGCCCGCTGGCGTATGACAACGAGCCCGCCAGCCACAAACTGCTCGACGTGCTCGGCGACCTGGCCCTTATCGGCCGTCCGCTCAAGGGCCGCATCATCGCCACCCGTCCGGGCCACTCGATCAACACCACCCTGGCCAAGCAAATCCGCAAGGAGCTGAAGCGCCAGGAAATACAGGCTCCGGTCTATAATCCCAACGTCGAGCCGGTGATGGACGTAAACGCCATCCGCGCCAAGCTGCCTCACCGCTATCCCTTCCTGCTCGTCGATAAAATCATTGAAATCGGCGATAAGCACATTGTAGGCATTAAGAACGTTACCGGCAACGAGCCTTTCTTCCAGGGCCACTTCCCTCAGGAGCCGGTGATGCCCGGAGGGCTTCATATCGAAGCCATGGCGCAGACCGGCGGCCTGCTGGTGCTCAGCAAGG
>CAYUFQ010000002.1:30899-38896 GCA_964444045.1 uncultured Bacteroides sp. | reverse complement strand
TTCCTCGCCGTCGTCGGTCACTTCGGTGATATACTCGCCCGTTTCGGCGTCGAACACCACAGTGCCGCACGGCACCTCGATAATCCTGTCCTCGCCGTCTTTGCCAAACGAGCGCCCGGCACCGCCCGACTCGCCGTTGGTGGCGAATACATGGCGCTGATATTTGAGCGGGAGCAGGGTCCACATATTGCGGTTGCCGCGCAAAATCACCGAGCCCCCCTTGCCGCCGTCGCCGCCGTCGGGACCGCCCTTAGGCACATATTTGGCGCGATGGAAGTGACGCGAACCCGCGCCGCCCTTGCCCGAGCGGCATTGTATCTTAACGTAGTCTATGAAGTTTGAATCTGCCATGGTTATGAGTTATAATTTGCTGTTTATAATATCAACGCCGCAACGGGTCAATGAGTTCTTGAACGCGAACGAGTCACCCTGCACGGGCAACTCGCTGCTATAACTTTGTGATAATGATATGGTTCCGTATGCAATAAGTATGTATGCGTAATAATGATTGGCGTCTTATCTGACGAGGTTACGCTGCAAAGTTACGCCATTTTCATTACAATTCAATCACACTCGGGTGACATTTTCGTGTCACCCCGAAATGTAAATCCCTTCACATTTTTTCACCGTTCAGTAAACCAAATGGCCGGACCAGTCGTTTTAGTGTTATTAACGATATTTTCAATTAATTCATCATTACTTATTATTCTCACGTGTTTCACACCACAACTATTTAATTTATGAAAAAAGCCCTTTTCCTAATCATGGCGGTGATTTTGTGTTCGGCATCAGCGATGGCCGACCGCACAATTGCAGGTAGCGTCATGTCGGCCCTCGACGACGAGCCGCTGGTTGGAGCAACAGTAATGCCACTGCCGGCCGGAATAGCCAATGGCACCGCAACCGACATCAACGGCGACTTCACGCTGACCGTGCCCGACGGTTGCCACGAAATCCGGGTTTCGTTCGTCGGACTCCAGTCGCGCGACGTCCACATCACCTCCGAAAAGATGCTTATCAAACTGTCAGAAAGCGAAAACAAGCTCGACGAAGTGATGGTGGTGGCCTACGGCACCGCCAAACGCGCCGAATTCACCGGCTCCGCATCAGTGGTAAAGGCCGATGAGATTGCCGACGCTCTCGTGTCGTCGGTCACCTCCGTGCTGTCGGGCAAGGTGTCGGGCGTGCAGATTCAGAGCGCCGACGGACGCCCGGGCAGCCAGCCCACGGTGCGCATCCGCGGCGTAGGCTCCATCAACGCCTCATCGTCGCCGCTCTATGTGGTCGACGGTGTGCCCTTCGACGGCGCCATATCCGACATCGCATCGACCGACGTCGAATCCATGACCATACTCAAAGATGCCGCCTCGACCGCACTCTACGGCGCACGCGGCGCCAACGGCGTGATTCTCATCACCACCAAGCGCGGGGCATCGGGCGCCGCCAAGATTACCCTCGACGCCCGCTGGGGCGCAAACACCCGCCAGCTGCCGAACTACAACGTGATTAACCACACGGGGCAATACATGGAACTGGTCTACGAAGGCCTCTACAACCAGAACGTGGGCAACGGCATGACCGCAGGCGACGCCTGGCGCAAGGCCGCGTCCGACGCCCTCACGGCCACCGGCTATCAGATCTACACAGTGCCCACCGGCGAATACCTTTTTGGCCGCAACGGCCGCCTGAACCCCAACGCCACCCTGGGCTACAGCGACGGCGAGTTCTTCTACACCCCCGACAACTGGACCGACAACACCATGCGCACCGGCCTGCGCCAGGAATACAACCTGAGCGTCAGCGGAGGCACCGACCGCATCAAGTACTATCTGTCGGGCAACTTTCTGAGCGACGAAGGCATTATTCACGAAAGCAGCTTCAGCCGCTTCTCTACCCGCGCCGGAGTTGACTATCAGGCAAAAGAATGGCTGAAGATAGGCACCAACCTCAACTATGCCTACACCAACACCAACCGCCCCGGCGACATGGACCTCGATGCAGGCACCTCCACTGGCAACGCCTTCTATCTGGCCAACCAGTTCGCGCCCGTCTATCCGATGTTTATCCGCAACGCCGACGGCTCGCTGATGACCGACCCCCGCACCGGCAAGCGCGTGTATGACTATGGCGACGCCTCGCTGGCCAACTCAACCAACTGCAGCCGCAACTTCATGTCGTCGGCCAACCCCATCGGCGATCTCGTTTACGACAAAAACCAGTATCTGAGCGATATATTCGACGGCAAGTGGTACGTAACCCTCACCCCGGTCGACGGCCTCACCATCACCGGCAACGCCGGATACTGGCTGAGCAGCGACCGCCTGCACATGGTCAGCAACCCCTACTACGGGCAGTCGTCGGTGTCGAAAGGCTTCGCCGAGCAGGCGTTCACCCGTTCGCGCAGCATCAACCTCCAGGCCCTGGCAATGTATAACCACACCTTCGGCCTCGACCACAATCTCGACCTGATGGCCGGCTACGAAACCTACAATATGGAATCCGAAACCGCTTATGCCGCCGGCTATAACCTCTACGACCCTTCGTCGTGGGCAGTGACCAACACCATCGACCGCAAGACCGGCAACGGCTACCGCGACATTCAGTACACCACCCGAGGCATACTGGCCCGCGTCAAATATAACTATGCCAACAGATACTTCTTCCACGCGAGCTATCGCCGCGACTCGTCGAGCCGCTTCCACCCCGACCACCGCTGGGGCAACTTCTTCTCGGTGTCGGCTGCATGGGATATTGCCCGCGAAGGCTTCATGCAGGATGTAACCGCAGTTGACCAGCTGAAGTTCAAGGCATCGTTCGGCCAGAACGGCAACGACAACCTCGGCACCAGCGCTTTCTACTACTACGCCTATGCCGACCAATATCAGGTCAACGGCGCCGACGGCGTGTGGAACGACGCCACCCTCGTCTACAAAGGCAATAAAGACATAACCTGGGAAACGTCGAACGCCCTCAACGTAGGCTTTGACTTCAGCTTCTTCAACGGCAAGCTCGACGGCTCGATTGAATATTATCAGCGCCAGGTATCCGACATGCTATTCTTCCTGCCCACAGCCCCCTCGCTCGGCTACAAGAGCTATCCGGCCAACGTCGGCTCGATGCGCAACTATGGCGTGGAAATCGAACTGAACTACAATATTTTCAGCACCAAAGACTTCACCTGGAACGTAAGCGCCAACCTCACCTCCATGGGCAACCGCATAATCAAGCTGCCCTCCGACCTGGTGGCCGACGGTCACTGGATCAGCGGCTCGCGCATCTACGAAGAAGGCTCGTCGATGTATCAGCTCTATCTCCCCTCCTATGCCGGAGTTGACGAAAAAACCGGCGAGGCACTCTACTGGGGACGCTACTCCGACGATTACTATGCCGCTCATCCCGAACTGGCCGAAAACGGCATCGGCAAGGAGTTCAAAACCGCCGACTATGCATCGGTCTATAACGGCAACGCCGAAAAGGGCATGGTTGTGAACCGAAAGAAGAGCGGCAACATCATGCCCAAGGTCTACGGCGGATTCGGCACCTCGGTCTATGCCTTCGGCCTCGACTTCTCCATGAGCTTCGCCTATCAGGCCGGCGGCCGGATTTTCGACAGCACCTATCAGGCTCTGATGCACAACGCCCAGTCGCGCAACATCGGCCAGAACTACCATGCCGACATGCTCAACCGCTGGACTCCGGAAAACACCCGCACCGACGTGCCCCGCATCAACTCCGCCGACAGCTACTCGGCCTCTACCTCCGACCGCTTCTACATTTCGAGCAACTACCTGTCGCTCAACAATATCACCCTCGGCTACACCCTGCCGGGCAAATGGACCCGCGCCATCGGCATCGAATCGGTGCGCATCTACGGCGTGGCCGAGAACGTGGCCCTCTGGTCAAAGCGGCGCGGCCTTGACCCCCGCCAGAGCTTCACCACCTCCAATAGCTCCACCTACTCGCCCATCCGCTCAATCTCAGGCGGCCTGCGCGTTCAGTTCTAGTTCTAATGGCTTCAACACAGTTAACTAAAATAAGCAAAATCCACATATGAAATCCAAATATCTGATTTTCACCGTTCTGAGCGCACTTTCCCTCAGCGGATGCTATGAGATGGACACCGAGCCGCTCAACCAGTATCTGACCGACGACCAGAAAACGCAGGCCAAGGAAGACAACCCCGACATGGCCCAGGCCGGCATCACCGGCATCACCGGCGTGTTCTCCACCTACATGCAGACGTTTACCGAAGAAACCCACAGCGACTTCGGCTTCCCCTCGATAATGCTCGCATCCGATAGCCGCGGCATCGACATGATTGGCGTCAACTCCGGCTATAACTGGTTTCAGACGTCGTCGGCCATGAGCGACACCGACCCCGCCGCCGATGCAACCGCCATATGCTGGTCGAACTGCTACAAACAGATTTTTGCCTGCAATGCCGCCATCAAGTCAATCCCTGCCGACACCGAAGACCCCACCCTGCAGTTCTATCTCGCCCAGGCCAAGGCAATGCGGGCCAACGACTACCTGATTCTGGCCCAGACATATCAGTTCACCTATGCGGGCAATGAAGAGAAGCCCTGCGTTATGCTCGTCACCGACCTCAACGAAAGCGAATATGCCGCCAACGGCGCCAAACGCGCCTCGGTCAAGGAGGTCTACGCCCAGATTATGGCCGACCTCGACGACGCCGTGAGCCTGCTCACCGCATCGAAGCTCGACCCCTCGCAGGTGCTCGACTCAAAGCCCAAGCGCTTCGTGTCGCTGGCCACCGCCTATGGCCTCCGCGCCCGCGCCAACCTGATAATGAACAACTGGGAGGCGGCCGCATCCGATGCCTCCGATGCTATTGCCAGCTTCCGCGGCGCCCCCATGTCGATGCAAACGGCCTCTCACCCCGGGCTCAACAGCCTCGACGAAGCCAACTGGATGTGGGGCATCGCAATCGCGCCTACCGACCGGGTGGTGGCATCGGGCATCGTCAACTGGCCCTCCCACATGGGAACGTTCTGCTACGGCTACGCCTCAGTGGGCGCATGGCGCTCGATTAACAAGAAGCTATTCGACGCCATTCCCGCCACCGACGTGCGCAAAGGCTGGTTTCTCGACGCCGAGGGCAAGAGCGCAGGCCTGAGCGAAGCCCAGCAGGCCTACGTCGACGACAACAAGATTCCGCCCTACGTGCAGGTGAAGTTCGCCCCTTATCAGGGTGTGCTCGGCCAGAGCGAGAACGCCAACGACATTCCGCTGATGCGCATCGAAGAGATGTACTACATAAAGGCCGAAGCCACAGCGATGGCCGGCGGCGACGGCGCATCGGTGCTCAATGCCTTCGTGCAGACCTATCGCGATCCCTCCTACAGCTTTGCGGGCACAGGCAAGGACGTGCAGGATGAATGCTGGATGCAGCGACGCGTCGAATTCTTCGGCGAAGGCCTCTCCACTTTTGACCTGATGCGCCTCAAAAAGCCGTTTGACCGCACCGGAGGCGGTTGGCCAGCAGTGTTCAACTACAACGTGCCGGCCGGCGACCCCGTGCTGCTCCTCTGCATACCCGAATCTGAAGAAAACGGCAACAAAGCCTTCTCCGCCGCCGACAACAACATTGCCGTAGGCCGACCCAACACCATAGTAGAATAACCATCAATCCCCCTTACCCCCCCACTCACGATATGAATCACAAACTGTCATTCCCGCTCATTGCCGGACTGGCCGCACTCGCCCTCACCGCCTGCGACGGCAAGAACGAGCCCGACTATTCTCCCGCCGAAACCCCGGCCGAAACGCAGCGGGTCTACTTTGCAGCACCCACCATAAGCGAAATCGTCACTGCCGACGCCACCACATTCGACGTAAACGTATATCGCCCCGAAAACGAAAAGGCCGGAGAGCTCACCGTGCAGCTGCTGCTCACCGACGAGAGCCACCTCTTTTCAATTCCCCAGGCCGTGACGTTCGCCGCCGGCGAGCACATTGCCTCGATTCCCGTCAGCTACGACGCATCGGCCATGACCCCCAATCTGGTTTATCCCATATATATTGCCATCGACGAAGCCAACGCCAACCAATACGGCGTAGCCTCAGTGAAAATCGACATCAATTATGAGGTGATGACCGACTGGGCCCTCTTCGGCTACGAACCCGACTCGGCCAAGGACGGCCTCGGCGTATGGCACCTCGGCTCGATATTCACCGGCAACGACTTCGACGGTGCCAGAGTGATGGAGCGCCATATCCCCTCCAACCCGCAAATCATCGAGTTCACCCTGCAGTTATGGGACGGCGACGACGCCCCCGACTCCTCGCTCCCCATCGACAGCGAACTGTGGTTTACCTGCCTCCGGTTCTCGACCGACGACGGCGGCAAACACATCTCCGCGCCACTGCAGCCTTTCGCCCTGGCCGACGGGCTCCGATGCGCCACGGCCAACGTGCTTTTCCCCGACTCATTCGCCGAAACATCGAACTGGGACGACGTCACCGGCACTTTCACCCTCAACATCATGTACGTTGAAGACGATGGCGGAGCCTATAACCCCGGCGACGAAACCATCGTGCTCAACGGCTACTAAGCTCCCGACAACTCCACCCACAAACCGACCGACCGCCCTCCGAACGCTCTGAGGGGGCCGGTCGTTTTTTTTTCCCCCGCCAATATCGGCCAAACGACCGAACAAAATTCGGCCAAATAACCGAATTTCCAATAAAAAGTATTTGCCCATGTAGGGCGAACGCCGACCGGGGCCGTGTAGCAACCTTGCGCATACACGGCCCCGAATTCCTTTATTGCTGCATCAGAGCTTTACAGCGCGCACTTACTTACAGCGCCACCCTGCCGCCGCAGATAAATGCCACCCCTGGCGGGCTCAGCCACGCGCCGTCCGCTCAGGTCAAACCATTCGGCCTCAGCCTCGGCAGCAGCCGCATCGAGTTCAACTATGCCGGTGGTTATCGGAGCATCGAATTTAACCACTTGCTCATCCGAGAGGTTATTATCGTTGATGGCGTGCTTAACGCTCACGGCTCCAAGTGCGGTTCCGGTAGCGATTCCGCTAAACGTTGCCACGCCCTGCATGCGGTCGGTGGCTCCGCCGAGCATATCGTGACCGGCCACGCGGCGCGGAGCAAAAGTGAAGTCGCCGCTGAACGTGCTGTGCTCGGTAACCGTAACCGCGTCTGTCACCTCCTTGCCATCATCGTCCTTAAGCACGAGCTGAACGGTGTAGTTGTTCTTCTCAGCATGATTCATCACGTGCAGTACATAATAAACCGTCACGTCGCCGGTAGTGTTATCCTCAACCGGGTCATTGAATGTGATACCCTTAATCTCAGGGCTCTTCTTGTCGAAAGATACAGCAATCGTCTTTATATTTACAGTGGCACTGAAATTAAATTGAACACTGCTGTTCTCTGCATCCACATTAGCAGTCCATTTTCCAGAATCAAAATTGCCTTCCGACGCAGACATTCCTGCCGTTTTATCTGTAAATTCAATCTGAGTAATATAGTAATTATCAGGCACGCTAACAGTTATTGTCGCCTCTTTATAAATGCGCAGAGTCCAGTCATTTGCCCAAAGGCGATAATTACCGGTGAAATCAATGGCAACAATCCCTTCCTCAATGCGCTTTACCTCAAGCTCATATGCAGGCTTGCTATTGGAATTTTTGGGGTCAAAACCATACACGGCTCTTTGGCCGCTATTGAAGTCAAACGTTTCGGTGCCGGAGGTGATTACGGGAGCGGCCTCTACTTTCACACTGAAAATAACGTTTTTGCTCTCTTCGCCAAGAGATGCGGTTACGTCTACGATATATTCGCCCTCCTGAACAGGAGTCCATGTAATAGATTCGCCCTCGGAAATATCAGCTTCATCTTCGCCGTCTGTTTCATACATAATAGTATCGGCATTTGCGCACGAAATGCCGATGCTTTCGCCAAGGGTTATTGTAATCACATCGTCGTCGCTGACCTCCTGACCGTTCACCTTGATT
>CAYUFQ010000002.1:0-30799 GCA_964444045.1 uncultured Bacteroides sp. | reverse complement strand
GATAGTAAAAACTTTTTCATAAAGTGTGATAAAATTGTTATTAGTAAAAATATTGTCAGGTGCAAAGTTACGCACAAATCAGCACATCGCCCAAATTTTTACGCGCTATTCATAAAAATTTAACACACCGGCACCCCCATACTTTAATGGCGAAGGCCGCGTCCGGGATGGGCGCGGCCTTCGCTTAGTTATGATGAGAGGGGATTAGGGCTTGAGTACCTTGAAGGTGCGCACGGGAGTGCCGTCCTTGACAACTTCAACCATGTAGACGCCGCTACGGCCGAGGGCAATCTGCATCATGGCGCCGGCATCCACGCGGTCGCCCTTCTGGGCTACGCGCTGACCCTGCACGTTGTAGACGAACACGGCATAGTCGCCGGCCTCGGCAAACTCAACGAAGAGACCTTCGGCAACGGTGTAGACCTTCAGGTCGCCGTTGGCGGCAATGTCGTTGATGCCCGATTCTTCATTTGTAACGGTGAATACGGGATAGGTGGCCTTATCTTCGCCGTAGGGGTTGGCGAGGGTGAGCTCAAGGGTGTAGTCGCCGGCACGGTTGAAGGCAACGCTTGCCGAGCCTTCCTTGCCGCTGCCGGTGGCATCGCTTATGAGAACCTTGCGGCCGGTCCAGGAGGGAACGGTCTTGACCTGGTAGGCGGTGCCGGGCAGGAAGGGGCAGCCTGCGCTGAAGTAGGGGGTGAAGGGGGTCTGCACGCCCTGGCCTTCCTTGGCATCGGCGCTCGATACGCACTCGAAGTTATAGAGGTAGCAGTTAGACTTTGAGCCTTTGCCGCGGAAGCCGATGCCACGGCTCGACTGGGTGGGTTCGTTCTCGAAGTTCCAGAAGCCGATTACCTGCGAGGGCAGAGCGTTTTCGTCGAGGCCTTTCATCACGGTATTGACGTCGGCATCGGTCATCACGCCGTTCCAAACCACGAAGTCATCGACCACGCCGTTGAGCGACGAGCCTTCATAGGGCAGACCGCCGGTAGAGAGCCAGTCGTTGGCGTCGATGTTCCAGCTCTTGGCTGCATAGGTGTCGGTTGTGCCGGTGCCTGAGCCGCCTGCGCCGCGATACCAGTTGGCATCCTGCTTAACGCCGTTGATGTAGAGGTTGGAGCGGAACGACTGGCTGTTCTTATAGTCGAAGGTGATGGCCACGTGCGTCCAGATCTGAGGCTGGAACTTGACGTTGGGGAACTCATATTTGAGCTCGCCGGGCGAGGAGCCGTCGGACGTAGAGCCGCGGAACACGTAGGAGCCGATGCTGCCGTCGCTTGCACCGCGCAGCCAGCAGTAGCCCCAGTTTGACTTAGGCCATGAGCCGCTGCGGTTGGTTATGTCGAGCAGAGCCCAGTCGCGCACGGGAATCTGATCGTACTTTACCCAGAAGGCCACGGTGAACGACTGGCTGGCCTGGAGGCCGAGGTCGCCCACGTTGGTGCCGATGAAGTGCTCGTTAATCTGCAGACCGCGCGAGGCAACGCCGTCGGCATCGCGACCGGTGTAAGCCACGGTGACGGGAGCGGTTACTTCGGCGTCAAGCGGAATTTCGAGGCTGATGGCGGGATCGCCGTCGTTGGGCTCGCTGCCGTTGACGCTCACCGAGTAGATGGCGGGCATTGCACCCACGGCTTCGCTCGAAACCTGCACGTAGTAGGGCAGACGGCGCTCGGAGTCGGTGCCGGCGTTGATAACTACGTCGTAGGCGGCAACTTCGGGCAGACCGTTTTCAACCACGATTTGAGTGGCGTTGGTAGCAGAGGCCACCTGCTTGCCGGCACGGTCGAGTATGCTCCAGTCAGAAGCGGCGTGCTTGGGGTCGGAGTAGCTGACGGTGAAGGGCTCGTTGGGTTTGATAACGGGCTTGTCGAGCACCACGTCGTTGGCAATCGTGTAGTTGCCGCGGGCGTTTTCGCCAGACCATGCAATGGGCGATTCGGTTTCAAAGTCGAGCGACACGGCGCTGACACCGAACTGCACCTTGGCATCGGAGTCGAGATCAACGGGCATGCTGTAAATCATAGCGGCCCATGAGGTGGTGACGCCGAGCAGAATGGGCTCGCCACCATCTTCGCGGCCGTAGATCTTGAACATCGAGGTGTTCACGTCGAGGTTGTAGCAGGGTTCGTTGGCGGCCTTGTCGTTGGGCATCTTGAAGATGAGCTTGCCGTCAACGCCATCCTTATGGTAGGCGAGAACCTTGGCCAGGGTGATTTCGGGAGTGGCGGGGGTGGCATAGGTGCCGCGCTTGATGGATACTTCGCCCAGCAGCATGTCGAGGTTATCGGCGTTGGTGAAGTGGAGGGCAATCAGGGCCACGGTTTTGTTGTTGAACGAGCTTGCAATTGCGCCGGTGATGGGAATCTGCACTTCCTGCCAGACCTCATCGTCGGCTTCGGTGTCGGCGGTGATGAGGGCCAGACGGTCTTCACGCAGAGGGGTCGATTCGTCGCCCTCGGCGGTGAGCACCAGCGAAACGTTCTCGGCCGAGCCCGAAAGCAGTTTGTAGCGCACGGTGATTACGTCGTTGCGCTTCAGCTCGAACTTGGTCTTGAACAGATGGAGATATGCTTCCTTGTCGCTGCCGGTGATTTTCAGCGACGAGCCGCCGAAGTAAGCGTCGTCCCAGGTGAAGGTGGCCTTCATGTTGACGTCGTCGGCCTTGATGTGGCGGCCCAGCAGGGTCGGAGCCCACCAGTAGCGCCAGGTGGGCAGATAGTCCTGCACGCCTATGTTATACCACTCCTGCGAGTTGGCGCGGGTGCCCATCCAGTTGAAGAAGCGGCCGTTGCCAAGGTTGAAGTAGGAGATGAAGGGTTCTTCGTCGAGGTTCCAGCAGAGGCTCGACTTGGCCGACGAGAATGCCGACAGGCCGAAGAACTTATCGGTGGGATAGTGGTTGCGCTGGGTGTAGATGTCGAAGTCTACGGCAGGGTTTTGCGCGCCGTTGGTGGCGAAGCGTTCGGTGTCGTAGAGATAGGTGCTCTGGGCTGCGGTGGCCGACGAGCCGTTGGCGGTGCGGTTGAGCCAGAACATATTGTACTGGTGGGCGCCCCAGTAGCCCAGCGATATGCGGTGATTCTTGAGCACGGGGTAGCTCTCGCCCGACTTGGGTTCGCCGCCCTGCATGTTCATGCCGGCATAGAGATAGAGGGGCGACACCTTGGCATTGTCGGCGGCAGTTACGGAGCCGGCCAGGATGCCCTGCCAGTTATAGTTGAAGAAGAGCGACGAGCGGCGCTTGCCGTTGTTGCAGAAGTTGGCGAGGTTGTGAGAGCCCAGACCGCGGTCAAAGCTGATGCCGCCGGTGTAGCTGGTGCCGTCATACCAGATGTTTTCGGCAGTGACGATACCCTTGCCCTCGAGGAACTCGATGATGTCGCCGTGCTGCTGGGCCAGTTTGGCCAGGGTGCTGGCGTTGCCGCTGAACTCGGAGTTGTAGCCGAGGCCGTCGACGCCATGGGCCCAGAGGAACTCAGCCACGTCCTGATTGCTCACCTTGGTGACCTGATCGGAGAGTGCGTTGTTCCAGTTGCTGTTGCCGCCATAGGGAATGGAGGCCACGCCGCTGACGCCGACGCCGTTCTTATGGGCAACGTCGGCAAATGCGCCGGGCACCCAGCCGTGGGGCGACGTCCAGTCACCAAACACGCTCACGTAGCTCCAGTTTGAGAATACTTCGGAGTCGAAAGCGGCATTGGGCAGGGCATTGAAGTTATATTCGCCGGACTTTGAGGTGGTTATCGGGAGCCAGAGGCACACGCGGCGATCGTCTTGCGGCAACAGGTTTTCATTAACCTGAGTGGCAGCGTTGGTGAAGCGGGCTTTGGGCTTAACGCGCGAGATGAAGAAGTTTTCATCTTCCATGTTGAGCTTGCCCTGCTTCCACTGCTGCACGTAGGCAGTCAGAGTCTCGCTGTTGGGCCAGTTGATGTAGCCCTCGCGCAGGCTCTGCGCACCGGCCCCGAAAACGGTGGCCGATGCTGCAAAAAGCGTCAATAAGGTTTTGTTGTTCATGAATTGATTTATTATTTAGGTTATTTAGTTATCGAAAAGCACAGGCACGTTGGTGATTACCACGTTCATTGAGTTGCCGTTGACCGATAGGGTCACGGTGCCGTTCATCACTCCGGTGTTGGTTGCGTCGAGGGCGCTGACGGTCACGCTGGCACTGGTCACGGTGGCCGTGCTGCCGTTGATGGCAGCCGCACTGAAGTCGGCGGCCGAATAGGTGCCGGCAAGGGTTGCGGCGGTGCGCTCTTCCTTGGTCAGGAGCCAGAATTCATTGCTGGGGCTGTTGGACACGATGTAGAAACCGGCCACTCCGTCGTCGTTCTGCCAGTAACCGGCATCGGCCACGTTGTCGGCGGTGAAGTTGACGTCGCTAATCTTGTTGACGCTCACTTCGCGGCTTACGCTGAAGGTCTTGCCCGAGGCAGAGGTGATGGATGCGGTGATGACGGCAGTGCCGGTGGCCTTGGCGGTAACGGTGGCAGAAGCATTGTCAGCACCGGGAGCAACTGCGAGGATGGCGGGATTTGAGCTCTCCCACTTGACGGGATAGGGGTTGGTCTTGCCCGATATGGTGCGCACGCGGACGGTGAACACTTCCGACTGGTTGGGAGTCATGGTCGAGGGGCTGTTGAGCCAGTCGAGGCTTGCAATCTCTTCGGTCACGGTGATGTTGAAGCTCGTGGTGCACTGCTTTGACGTGAGGGTGACGGTGGTGGAGCCGGGGCTTACGCCGCGGAGCACGAGCGAGGTGCCCTCGTAAGAGGTGAGCGCCAGCACTGATTCATCGGCAATGGTGACGGTGGGGCGGAAGAACGCCATGGAGGTGAGGGGATCGACGGCGGCATAGAGCTCGATGTTGTTGCCCGAAGCCACGGAGAGATTATCCATCGACTGCGATTCATCGAGAGGACGCACGGTGATGCTCTTGACGTCGTAGTCGTTGTTGACGTCGACCACGGTTACGTATGCCATCATCGAGGCGGCGAGGGCGGCGGTGTCGGGCGAGCAGAAGCGAATCACGTTCTCGCCGGTGTTGACGCCTGAACGCAGATGGAGCACGCAGTCATAGCCACCCGATTTGTCAACGTCTTCCTGGCCGGTGATGAGCAGCGAGTTGCCCGAAACCACCTCCCAGGTGTAGCAGCCGCGCGAGTTTTCAATGTCGACGTCGCGGCCGCCGTCGATCATCAGCTGGGCGTAGATATCCACGTCGGAGTTGATGTCGATGGTTTTGCGCACTTCGTAGAACCAGCCGTAGGAAGCGTTGGGGCCGGGAGCGGCCATGCTGCTGTCGGTGGGGTCCCAGAAGCTGGCGGTTACGTTCGGGCCTACGGTCACGGCGGTCTTGCCGGTGGCGGTGTCGCCGTTGCCGCCCACGGTGAGCGAAATCTCGAATTCGCCGCGGCTGCGGTCAACGTAGTAGGCCACGCCCACCAGGCCGCTTTCCTCATCAACCACTATGGGCTCTTCGGTTGCGGTGAGTTCGGCGGGGTCGGAAGCGTTGAGCTTCTTGATTGCGAATGAGGGAGTATAGTCATCGACGATGGCCAGCGGGGTTACGTTGAACCACACGGTGTCGGTAATAGCCATGACGTCAGTATTGCGATACACGCGCTTGCTCTCAACGAGCGGAGTAACGCTGCCGGCCGAATGGTTGGTGACGGTGACGGTGCCGACGGCATATGCGCCGTTTTCGAGAGTGGCGCGCAGCTTGGTCGACTTGCCCTGGGCGCCCGACTTGGCCACGATGACCCAGTCGCTGGCGGTTTCGGGGCGCAGCATCACTTCGGCGATTTCAGTATCGTCGATGCTCCAGGCAACCGGAGTGACAATCGTTTTGCCGCTGAGGTTCGTAACGGCGGCGCTGATGCTCACGGTGTCGCCCACGCTGAGGCTCACCGACGAGGGATTCAAGGTTATATATACCTCCTTGGCTCCGCCGAGCGTGTCGTCCTCGCTGCAGGCGGTTGCCAGCGACAGGGTGACGGCTGCGGCAGCAGTCAGGAAAAAGGATTTACGAAGCATTTTCATATCTTTTTCTGTTTAGCAGGTTAGAAGTTGTTGGGGCGAACCACTATGGGGTCGGGAGTGTCGGTTGCGTTGCCGCGGACCCAGGTGTTGGAGTTATCCCAGAACACACGGGTGCCGCCATGCTGCGGGCCGCCGAGAGCCTCGGTCAGCGAGGCCATTTCGAGCTGGTTGTTGGTGGTTTCCTTGATTACCATGCGGCGAATCTGGAGTTCCCAGTCAACGTCGGGGGCCATGGCGTTGATATACACGGGGAAGAGGCGCGGATAGCTCGTGCGGCGGAATGTGGTCCATGCCTCGGCCGAGAGCGGGAAGGCGCCGATATACTTCTGGGTGACAATCTTTTCGAGCTTGGTCTCGTTGTCGTCGGCTTCGTTCCACTTCACGCCGATGGCCACTCGGCCCGAAAGGTTGTGTTTGAAGTTCAGCGGGTCAACGTAGTCAACCACCGGGCATGACTCCTGCGCGAGATATGACTCTACGTCGTCGAGCTCGCCGTTTTTGGCATACTGGGCGTTTTCGCTGAAAGTCAGGCGGATGCCTTTCTCATAGAATTCCTGAGCAGTGCCGCCCATGTTCCAGCCGCGCAGAGCGCCTTCAGCCCTGAGGAAGTGCACCTCGGTGAGCTTGATGAAGGGGTGAGGCAGAGTGCGCGCACCCTCGCTGAGCACACCGAAGGGTCCGTAGTTAGCCTTGTTGTCGGTGGTGTTGATCATGGCGATGCCCTGACGAACGCCATAGATGCCCTTTTCGGCGGATATGCCGGTGTTTTTCTCGATGATGGGGTTCTGGAATCCGTCGAACCACACTGTGAGCAGCGGATGGTTGAAGTGCTTGAGGATATTCTCGAGCGAAGCGCCCAGACGAAGGTCGTTCCAGCTGTTGCAGAGCTGATAGAGGTTGTTGCTGCGGTCGCCCACGGAATAGTACGACAGGTCGAGGTCGCCGTCGGTGAGCACGCCGATTTCGTCGTTGACGGCCTGCTCGGCAAGCATCTGAGCCTTCGAGGCATCGTAGTTGACGATGTTCATGGCCATGCGGAGCTTGAGCGAGTTGGCAAACTTGACCCAGCGGCGCCAGTCGCCGCGGCTGATGGTTTTGGTGGTGAGGTCTTCAATCTTTTCGAGTTCCGACGACGAAGGCTGAGTGGCCTTGAGGGTGGCTATGGCCTCGTCGAGGTCTTCGAAAATCTGGTCGTAAACGTCGGCGCCCTTTTCGTAGGTAAGCGGCGGCACACGCTTGTTGTTGCGCCAGTCGGTAAACGGAAGCGCACCGTAGAAGTCAACGAGCTCATGGCCGAGATAACCCTGGATTATCAGCGCGATTGCGCGCCATTCGGGCTTGCCGAGTTCGGTGGCGTGGAAAATGGCGTTTTTGCTCTGCTGGAACAGCTGGTTATCGAGCGGGCCGCCGAGATAGTCGTTGTCGGGCGTGTAGAGGCTCGGCATCGGGCCGCCGAAGGTGAAGGTGCCTTTCGAGGTGGTCCAGTAGCCGGCATAGTTGTCTACGTTGTTGGCGCGCTGATACTGATATTTATGAGCCTGCCAGGTGCCGGTGGGTTCGTGGGAGTAGTTGAGCATGAACGGAATTGCACCGCGCAACTCCTTTTCGAGCACCGTGATGTCGGTGGCACCGAGGCCGCTTTCGTCGTCGGTGCTGATTTCAGACTGCGAGCCGACCATCCACGGATATTCCTCCTGAAAGCGGTCGCCGCATCCGGTCAGAGCCATCGACGACACCGCCAGGGCGGCTGCTGCATATATTGATTTTTTCATCATATCGTGTTCTTATATATTATAAGGTGTGGTCAAATTTTAGAAATTCAGCTTAAGGGTGATGGCATAGCTGCGGGTGGTGGGGAGGGCATAGTTGTCGATGCCGCTCAGGCCGTTGGCAGCAGTCATGGAGATGTCGGGGTCGACGGGCGAGTTCTTGTAGATGAAGAAGGCGTTCTTCACCGAGAACTGAGCCGTGAGGTCGCGGCCGCCGCCGAGCAGGTTGGGGAAGAGGTAGCTCAGCGAGATGTCGCGCATGCGGATGCTGGTGGCGTCATACACGTGGTCTTCCATAGGCAGCGAACCGATGGTTTCGTAATATTTCTGCACGCTCACCTTATTGCCCGAACCGTCGGGGAGATACATCAGCAGGGTGCCGTCGGGGGCCTGCAGTTCGGGGTTGGCCATGGCTGCGAGGCGGGCCTGGGCCGAGCGTTCCGACAGACCGAAGAGGTCGAAGTCAGACTCGGTGAGCGACATCACCTTGCCGCCGATACGGCCGTCGATGAGGAAGTAGAGGGTAAGGTTCTTCCAGGTGAGGGTGTTGTTCCAGCCCAGGGTCACGGGCGAGGTGGCGTTGCCCACGAAGGTTTCGTAGGTGCCGGTGGCCATCTGGGGAGCGGCGTTGGCATAGTCGCCGGCGCTGGTCACCTTGATGGTGCCGTCGTCATTGCGCTTGAAGGAGTTGACGTAGATATCGCCGTAGCGTCCGCCCTCGATATATTTGATCTTGAAGGCGTTCGGGCCGACCTGCACTTCGTAGGGGGCACCGCTTTCGGTCTTGTAGGTTTCGAGGATGCGGTTGTCGTTCCAGGCAATGTTGAAGCCGGTGCGCCAGGTCCAGTCATTGTTGATCACCCAGCGGTAGGATGCCGAGAACTCAAGGCCGTAGTTGCGGATTTTACCGGTGTTGACGGGCTTGCTTTCGCCGGAGGCGGTGCTGACATACATGAACTGGTTTTTCAGCGTGGAGTTATAATAGGTGATGTCGAAGTTGAAGCGGTTATTGAACATCCACACGTCAAGACCGGTTTCGAACGCGGTTGTCGTTTCGGGTTTGGGGTTGTCGAACAGCGGCGGGCGGGCGGTGATGGTGCCGTTGCTGAAGTTATAGCTCTGACGGGCATAGAGGGTGTTGGGAATCGGGTTGCCGACAACCGACCAGCTGCCGCGCCATTTCAGCTGGTCGAGCCAGCTTACGGGGCCGAAGAACTTGTCGAGAAGCACGTTGAAGCCTGCCGAATAGTAGTCGAAGCTCTTGTAGCCCGAGCCCTGGGTGAACTGCTGGAAAGCCTGCGCCCATTCCAGGCGGTATGAACCGTCGAGATAAACGCGGTCGAACAGGCCGACCGATGCGGTTGCGAAGAGAGCGGTGCTCCAGTCGCGCGAGTGCCAGTCGTCAGAAGCCGAAGTTGCCGAACCGTTGGGGTTGTCGGGGCGGCTGAACTTGTTGTTCTGGGGCACGAAGGCGTTGGGCAGACCGCAGGTGTCTATCTCGGTGTTGATGTGCCAGCCGCGGGCATAGTGGCGCGAGAAGCTGCCGCCGAGGGCCACGTTCACGTCAACCTTGTCGGCGAAGCGGTCGTTCCAGGTCAGCATGTGGTCGTTGTAGATGTCGGAGCTGCGCGATTCGCCGTGGTTGTAGCGGCCGGCGCGCACGTCGAGGGCGTTCGACACGATGTTCACGCCGGCGTAGGTTTCGCCCAGCGAGCTGTCGAGCACGTAGTCAATAGAGAAACGGGTCTGGTACTTGAGGTTTTTCCAGATTTTCACGCCGAGGTTGATGTTGCCGAGCAGACGGTCGCGCTTCACCTGGTCGTTGATCATATTGGCAATCCAGTAGGGGTTGTTGAGATACTGGTCATACCAATACCAGGTCTGCACGGGCTGGCCGAGCATCTTGGGGTTACCCTTGACGTTATCGCGCACGATTTCGTCGGCAATAGTGCCGGTGTGGCGATAGTTATGGCGGAAGTAGCGCATGTCGATGTCGGCCGGCGTGCGGTAAAGGGCATACATCGTGGAGAGGGCGCGGCCCACCACCGGGGTGTTGTCGGTGCGCTGGTTAATCCAGTTGAGCGATACCGACAGGTCTACCCTCTTCTTGAAGAGCGAGAACGACTCCTTGAGCATCACGTTATTGCGCAGGAACTTGTTTTCAGGCACAACGCCGGTCTGATACGTGTTGTTAAAGCTGAAATACGTGCGCGAAAGCTCCGTGCCGCCCGACAGGGTGATGCCGTTATTGAGAGTCACGCCGGTCTGGAAGAAGTCGGCGGCGGCATTGCGGGCGCTGTTCATCAGATAAGGAGCGGAGGCAACCACGTCGGCATCACGCGTGCCGATTTTCGGGCCCCAGCCGTTCCACTGCGACAGGTCGGAGTTGATACCGAACACCTGCTGGGTGCGCGGATACATGGCTATGCGGTCAATCGAGGTGGTTGAGCTGAAGTTGACCTTCACCGAGCCGGCCGCACCGGCCTTGGTGGTGATGACTATCACGCCGTTGTTGGCGGCCGAGCCATAGAGCGCGGCAGCGTTCGGGCCCTTGAGGATAGTCATGTTCTCGATATCTTCGGGGTTGATGGTCGAGAGCAGGTCATCGCGCGAGCGGGATGCACCGTAGACGATTTCGTCGGCGCCCACCTGCGAGCCCATGCCATCCTGCATCGGCACGCCGTCGATAACGATAAGCGGCTGGTTGGTGCCGAGAATCGACGTAGAGCCGCGGAGCACTATCTTAGAGGCGCCGCCGCCGGCACCCGAGTTATTGGGAGTAATGGTCAGGCCGGCAGCCTTGCCCTGAAGGGCATTGACGAAGTTGGTGCTCTTGATGCGGGTCACTTCGTCGGCCTTTACGGTCTGGGTGGCATAGGTCAGGGTTTTGGCCTCGCGCTGTATGCCCATGGCGGTAACCACCACCTCGCCCAGCTCCTGGGCGGCATACTCGAGCTGCACTTCGAGGGGAGTGCCCTGCCACACGACCGTGACGGGCTTATAGCCCACGGCCGAGATTTTCAGTTTGGTGCCGATTGCCACATCGGGGATTGAGAACTGGCCGTTGACGTCTGTCCCGACGCCCTTGGCGTTATTGTCGGCCACTTGAACTGATGCGCCGATCATCGGCTCACCCTCCTCGTCGAGCACCGTACCGGTGGCCGCCGATTTGGCTGTTTGCGCGGCCGGAGTCAGGGCCGAAGCGGCCATGACGCAGTTCGGAGCCGAAAGCCCGAACGCGGCTATGGCTGCCGTTGCCAGAGCAAGCCGCGGAAGCTTATTTATCGTTTTAAGCATAAAGAAAATTGTGATAGTGTTGTTTATTATTGATTTATTGTCATTTAACGGATGCCCGCATCACACCCCGCCCGCAGGCGGCGCGCATACAGACAAGCAAAGTTACAGAATTTTATCCGAAATAGCAACTATTTAACATTCTTGACCGTATGTTATTAAGCACATTTTTTATTAGCAATATTTTTTGTATATTTGCCACGTTAAATCCAACAACATTATCATAAAACTTCAAACACAACAAAACAAAACATGCAGAAAAAGACCACATTGCTCGGTGGAGCACTGATTCTTGCAGCTGCAGCCAGCGCTCAGATCTACACTCCTGAGTACATCAAATGGCCCACCAGCTCGGAATTCCCCACCTACGTTCAGCAGTGGAAGGCCGGCACGCTCAACATGGAAGATGAAAACTTCTTCATCGGCCGCGTGAAGCCCCACAAAACATTCCGCAACGTCGAGACCCAGGTCAACCCGGCCATAACCGAGTCCAACGACAAGCGCCTTATCTTCTGGGTGCCCGTAGGCGACCAGCTCAACGGCGTCAACACCAACGCCCTGCCCAACGGCCTCTTCAACTCCGAGGTATTCTCGATGTGGAGCTACGTCGACGTTTACGGCAACTGGACCTCGCCCCACGGCTGGGTGCCCGGCGCATTCTCCGACATAGCTCACAAAAACGGCGTCAGCGTCAGCGGCGTAGCCTCGATTGCCTGGGGCGGCATCTCCACTGAGTGGAACAACGCCCTTACAGCCCAGGGCAACCTCGACAACGAAGACGTGGCCCGCTTCCTGTGGGCACACGGCGTCGACGGCCTCGGCTACAACTCCGAGTTCAACGGCGCATCGACTGCCGTGAAGAAAATCGCCTCACAGCATGGCAAAATCGTTGAATTCCTCGAGAGCAAAGGCATCACCACCGCCGAAAACATCTGGTATGACGGCACCAACTACAATGGCGTAATCACCTTTGACCAGGGCCTCGGCAGCCACAACAGCAGCATCTTCGCCCTGAGCAAGAAGCGCCGCGCATCGCTCTTCTTCAACTACAACACCATCCGCTACGGCCGCCTCGCCTCCTCAGTGACCGAAGCAGAGAAGCTCGGCGTATCGCCGCTCTATCTCTATGCCGGCTTCAACATGCAGGGCAACGACCCCGGCACCAACAACTGGGTGCCCCTGAGCCAGCACCCCATCTCAATCGGTCTGTGGGGCGCTCACAACAACAACATGCTCTGGCTCAACAAGAACAAAAACGGCTCTACCGCCGAAGCCATGCAGGCCACCTATCAGAAGAGCATCGAACAGTACTTCGGCAACGGCGTGCAGAACCCCGCTATCCTCATTCCCGTGGCTAACGGCACCTGCTCCGCCCCCACCGACAACTACTGGGGCATGTCGTCGATGAAGAGCGCCAAATCGGCCCTTTACTGGGACCTCAGCGAAGAGCCCTTCATCACCTACTTCAACCTCGGTAACGGCAAATTCTTCAACTGGATGGGCGAACGCCAGAACGAACGCCCCTGGTATTCGTTCGGCGTACAGGACTACCTGCCCACATGGCGCTGGTGGTGGGCCAAAGAGCTTCGCGGCCGCGACGTGAAGAAGGGCGACGTTAACATGAACGCCACCTTCACCTGGGACGACGCCTACGTAGGCGGTTCCTGCATGCGCATCACCGGCTCCGACAAAGACGCCTACCTCCACCTGTTCAAGACCAAGTTCACCCTCAACACCGGCGACAACATCACCTTCACCTACAAGCACAACGGTGGCTCGGCCAACGTTACTCTGGTGCTCGCTATCGAAGGCGCTGAAACCCAGGCCGTACGCGAAAGCGACTTCGTGATGATTTCGCTCGACGACGAAGCCGACGACGAACAGTGGCAAACCAAGACCATCTCTCTCACCGGCGCTCGCGGCTCGCAGTTCCGCGGCAAAACGCTGGCTCTCGTAGGCCTCCACATCCAGGACGCCAAAGACCTCGACATGAACCTCGGCCAGCTGGCCATCACCCGCGGCACCACCGCCACCCCGGCCACTCCCGAAGTTACCCTGGCCCGCGTTATCAAGACTCACTACAACGGCGTTGACGGCAAGCTCATCTTCAACATGCCCAACGACAAACCCGCCGACGAGCCTTGCTATAACCTCGACGTGAACGCCTCCATGTTCAAAACCTACGTGCAGGAAGAAGGCGGCGAACCCATCTTCATGGGCCTGACCACCTCATGGGCCGCCATGTTCTACTCGTCGCCCGTCGACATCGACAGCGACGCCCGCATCCGCTTCGGCGTTGCAGCAGTGTCGGTTGACCACAAGTCTGACTCTGAAATCGCATGGAGCGAATGGCTCACCAAGAGCAACTACGAGACCAACAACGACATCACCATCAACAAAACGATGATCAAACCCAACGAATCGTTTGCAATCAAGTATGTTGACCCGCGCCACGCAGCTTCTACCTGGACCATCCTCGGCCCCGACGGCAGCACCATCGCCGAAGCAACCAACGCCACCGGCATCACCGTTGAAAACGGCATTGACAAAATAGGCGGCTACGACCTGGTGCTCGACAAAGGCACCAATAACGAACGCCGCTTCGGCTACTACGTGCAAATCACCACCGAAGCCGTGGGTGCCCTCCCCGAAATCTACACCACTTCAATCAACGAAAACGAAGTAACGCCCGAATCCGAGCCCGTGAAGCTCGAACTTGAGCAGACCGCCGACCTCAGCTACACCGCCCGTCCCGCCGACGGCTCGGCATCGCGCGGCGTCAGCCTGCCCGAACAGGCATTCGGCGTGAAAGTATCCGAACTCGGCCTGCAGAACATGCAGTCGTTCTCAGTTGCCGGCTGGATTCGCCTCGACCAGCTCGCCGGCGAAGCCTACGACGACATGAACGCATTCATGACCATCGAAAACCGCAGCGGCAACTGGCCCCGCAATAACTGGGGCTTCTTCTGGAGCCGCATCAACCCCTACGGCAAGTTCGACGTGAACAAGATCGACACCGGCTGGGGCATGTGTACCGAAGACAGCACCGACGGCATCCGCCTCTGGAGCCAATACAGCGACACTCAGCTCCCCATCGGCAACTGGGTACACTTCGCAGTGGTGTTCGAATTCAATGGCTCAAGCGTACGTAACTACTTCTACGTTAACGGCGTGCTGCAAACCATCACCGCATGGCTCCACGTCAACAAAGCCACCTACGAGAAGTACTGCCACAGCGTCTGGAACGACCTGCTCAACTACAACGAGGCCGGCGTACTTACCCGTGGCGACCACACCGGCATGACCGACTTCGTCAACTACCGATACAAACTCGACGGCAACGACTGGATTTCGATGGGCGGCAACAGCTCCGCAGCCAACGTGAACGCCATGAGCTTCGTGCTCGACGACTTCCAGGTATGGGATAAGGCCATGACTCAGGAAGACGTGACCCGCTCAATGCAGGGCTTCTCAACCGGCAGCCTCCCCGAAGGCCTCCTTGCCCTCTGGGACTTCGAAGACGATCCCGTAGCCGACAACTCCGGCTCTCCCGCCTTCCGCTCACGCGGCTCCAAGCCCAACGTGCCCGCTTACTGCTACACCTTCGGCAAGACCGCTTCTGAAGGCTCCGACACCAAGCACGTTGAAAATCCCGCCTACAGCTCGGGTTGCCCCTTCCTGGCCGGCAGCGCCTACCAGGTAGTGACCCTTCCCACCTGGACCGCCCGCAAGGCCCGCGTGACCAATGCCACGGGCAACTCCACCGCAGGTCAGGCCACCGTTGCCTACACCAAGGCCGGCGACTACTCCGTAACCCTTACCCTGAGCAACTCTCACGGCTCTGACAGCCGCACCTTCCCCGTATTCACCGTGGGCGATAAGGAAGACGGCATCGTCGACGTTGAAGCCGTTGCCAAGGCCGAGGCCTACGGCGTTGAAGGCGCAATCCTCGTTGACTTCGCTGCCGAGGGCAACTACCGCGTAAGCGTCTACAACGTTTCCGGCACCTCAATCGCCGCACGCGACCACGCCGCTCAGGCAGGCGACCGCATGCGCGTTGAGCTCGGCGCTCCCGGCGTCTACGTAGTAGTAATCACCAAGGACGGCGTTCCCGCCCGTGCCATCAAGCTCATGGTCAAGTAACCGACCTGAGATTCCCCTAACATTCACCAGCCGGTGGTTGCGCATCAGCGCAATCACCGGCTGCCTTTTTAGCCGGACGCACCGCACCATAAAAAAACACGCGGACGAATCAACGTCCACGTGAACAAGATAGTAGCTCCGCGGGGAATCGAACCCCGATCTAAGGTTTAGGAAACCTCTATTCTATCCGTTGAACTACGGAGCCTCGCATTGTGCGAATGCAGGTGCAAAGTTACGACTTTTTTTCGGTCTTGGCAAGTCGGTAGGCCTCAACCGTGCGTTTCATACCTTCCTGCAGCGAAGTGGAGGCCGTAAAGCCGAAATCGGCCGCGGCCGCGTCGGTAGTGCAGCACCAGTTGCGCTGCTTCATGATATTGTATTTGTCGAGATTGAGCGTCGATGCCTTGCCGGTAAAGGCGCCTATTTTCTGAGCCACGTAGCTCACGCCTTTCAGCGCCCAAAGCGGCAGCCTGACGGGGATGACGAACTTGCCCCCAAGCTCCTCGGCCACTATTTTGCGAAATTCGGCCTGCGAATACGCGCGAGGCTCCGAAATATTGTATTTACGGTGCACGGGCGCGCTGTCAAGGGCCATGAACATTGCCTGCACAAGGTCTTCAACGTAGATGAACGTGAGCATCTGCCTGCGGTAGCCCACTCCGAAGTCGAAGTGGCGGTCAATGCACTTTACCATCATAAGATAGTCCTGCTCATGAGGGCCATACACGCCCGTAGGGCGGAATATGATCCAAGGGAGGCCGCTCTGAGTCTCGAGCCACTGCTCTGACTTGATTTTAGACAGTCCGTAGCGGGTGTTGGGGTGCGGATAATCTGTTTCAGATATGGGCGTATAGCCCTTTTCATCGCCGGGGCCTATTGCCGAGAGCGAGCTGGTGTAGAGAAACTTCTGCGGCACCTTGCCGGCGGCTTTCAGAGCCTCGCCGAAGGTGCGCAGATATTGAAAATTAATGCGGTTGAAGTCAGGGAAACTCGTGCACTTGGTGGCGCCGAGGTTGTAGATGACGTAATCCCACGTTCCCTCGGCCGAGCGCAGGGTGGAGAGCACGGAGTCGGCGTCATCATAGTCGAATTCGAGAAATCTCAGCCTCCCGTCGGCGAGATAGCGCCGCGATGTGGAGGCACGCACGCCGACGGTGGTGTCATAGCCCAGCTCGAGAGCCTTACGGGCTATAAACCCGCCGATGAACCCGCCGGCGCCTACAATCAGTACGCTTTTGCCGGCCATTATTTCAGCACTTTGGTGGCCTTTGCGCCCTGACGGCGGATGAATATGCCGCGTTCAGGCTCGGAGGAGATGCGGCGCCCGTTAAGGTCGTAGAACTCCACGTTGCCCTCGCTGTCGAATTCCAGCTCCATGAGGGCCGAAACGGGCTCCTCGAGCGTGAAGTTAGCGCTTGTGTTGCCGGCCTGAACCAGCTGGTTGGCCTCCGACACGTAGAAGCCGTAGACGGTGTAGCGCTGACCGGGCACACCCGGCTCGAAGTTGCACTCAACCACAGTCTTCACCGAGCCCATCGACGCATCGACCACCACAGTGGGGCCGCCGTAATAGTCGATGATGCTCGTATTGCCATAAGCGGTGAGCACCACATACATCGGATTGCAGTAAAGGCCGGAGGTGCAGCGCAGGGTGAGTTCAAACGAAAGCTGATTCTGAGCCTTGTCGAGCACCTTTACGCGGCTCACCGTGGGCTTGCCGAACGCCGGACGCTCAAGCACCGTGAGCGGGCATGATTCCGACAGGATAGCATCGTCCTCCGACGTGATTCTCACGTCGTACTGGCCGGGAGCGGTGCCCGAGGGAACGGTGAGCGTGCACTCGGCAGTGGTAGTTTCGCCGGGCAGCGCCTCGACGATGAGAGTGCCGAGGCTGGCCACCGGAGAGGTGGTTGACCCGCTCTCGAACAGCTTAACCACAATCGGGCCGTAGAAAGGCCGTGTGCTGCTGTTGGTCAGCTCTACCGAGAAGTTAACCGGCACCGTGGGATATGCCGTTTCGGGCAGGGTCATGTCGGTAATCTCGGCCGTGCCGTCGGCGGTAGTTTCAAAAGTCACCTTATCGTTGGCCACCACGCATATCACCTCGTTGCTTACTCCGATCGGGAAGCGCACGTCGTAGTATTCCTCGGTGTTGGGATTATACATGGCGAAAGAGGCTATATACGTTCCATCGGGAAATTTCGCTCTGGTCATCGTCACCGTGGCCTTGCCCCACACGCCGGCATAAATGGCCGTGCTCTTCAATTCAGTGCCGGCGCGGATATACTGCACCTCGCCGGTTTCGGCATTGACGAACTTCATGGCAATCTGGCAACGCGGAGTCGTCACGCAGCTGCCGTTATAGAAGGCGCCGTTGCCGTTGTTGGCCTGGAAGGTGACGCTGGAGTTGATGGCGATGGAGGTCTTGTTGGTGTTGATGCTGTTGTAGGCGAAGAATATAACCGGGGCATCGTTGGCCGTGGTGCCGGCGGTGTTGGGGCGCACGTTGAAGAAAGCCTCCTGTCCGCGGTCATAGCCGGCGGTAGAGCCGCCGGTGCCCTGTGCGGCAGGGTCGAGGGCCGACAGCAGGAAGTAGCCGTCGCTCAGGCCGCCCCAGCCCCAGTTGAGATGAAAGAATCCGTTGGAGCGATAGCCGTCGACCACAAAAGCGTGAGCGGCCGAATTGTCGGGGTTGGCGCCGGAATAATAGAGCGGATAGCCGGCCTGCAGCTCGTCATACACCATCTGCTGCCATTCGCGCAGGGTGTACCATTCGCGCTGCTCGTCGCGCATGCGGTAGTCATATCCGAGGTTGCGCACCAGGCCCTGGGCCATCTTGATTGACGTTGCGCCCGACATTCCCGAGCCGTAACCCATATTGCAGGCATATCCCACAGCCTTCATCAGGTTGGCCACGGCAGGAGCCGAGTCTTTCGAGCTGTAGGTATCGGCCATGGCATCCCAGTCGAAGGTGACGTTATCGTAGTTGAGCGAAAGGGTCTGGCCGTTCCAGTTGTAGGAGTGGGTGCCGCCGGTGCCGTTCAGGGGGTATTCATAGGTTTTCATCACCTGAGCCATGGCGGTGGCCACGCAGCCGGTGACGCACTTGCCGCCTGCATCGGACGGGCAGTCGGCATTATACGGCGCGCCCTGGTTCCATCGGGTGGCACACAGGGGGGCTACGGGAGCGAAGTCGGCCTCCTGCGTGTCAGCGTCGGCTCCGGCCGTAACCAGGCCCGAGCGCAGGGCATCGATTTCGCCGGCATAGCAGCCGAGCATATATTCAAGAGCCGGCGGCATGGGCGCGCCGGGCATATAATTGTCGGTATAGCCGATGAGCGGCTGAGCCTCGCTCTCGGCCGACAGTATCATCAGCGAGCCGTCGGCGTCGGAGAACAGATATAGCTGAGGTTTGCCGTCGGAGGCCGATATTATGCGTTGAGGCAACACCGAACGGCGGCCGGCGAGCTTGCGCACTGCGGGAGCCGACACCGCGTCGGTTCCTTCAAGGCGGCCCAGAGCCTGGGCGGGAGTGAGCACTTCGGCCGATGCGCTGATGGCGGCAAAGGCCATAGCGAGCGAAAGGATTGATTTATTCATCTTCTAAATAGTTTGTTGTTTTATAAGCGTTTGCCGGCCATAGCAACCGAGTCGCGCAGAGTGTCGACGATGTTTATCACATAGTCGCCCACCTTTTCGAGGTCGGCCACGGCATCCATGTAGAATATGCCGGCCTGATAGTCATATATTCCGTTGTTGATATTCTCTACGTTCTTGGCGCGAAGCTGATTACGCAGGTTGTTGATTTCGCGCTCCTTGTTGTAGGCTTTCATGAGTTCGTCTTCGCTCACGTTCTCCATGCGCCCGAGAATATGAATCATCCCCTCCATGGCTTCGGCCACGAGCACAAACATCTGGTCGATGTTTTCCTTTATCGTGTCGTTGAAGTGAACGTTCACCTCCTGCTTGCGGGCAAGCACGCGTCCGAAGTTGTTGCAGCTGTCGCCTATCGATTCGATTTCGGAGTTGATGTTGAACAGGGCGGCCACGCGGCGCTTGCCGTCGTTGCTCAGGCGCCCCTGGCTCGTGCGGTTCAGAAAGTCAGCTATCTCACACTCCATCCGGTCAGATATATCCTCATACTTGCCCAGTCGCGAATAGAGCTGATTGAAGTCCTTGGTGTTGGCGTTGAGGTGAAGAAGCTCCTGCGCCATGCCGATCATGCGGTCTACCCGCTCGGCAAACAGGCACACCTCCTTCTCAACCTGCGCTATGTTCAGTTCGGCCGACGACAGCAGACCGCCCTGTATGAACTTCAGGCCGAAGTCGTCGTCGCTCTTCCGGCGCGCGGGCACGAGCCATTCAACTATCTTCACATATTGCTTGGTGAACCATATCATTATCGACAGGTTGATAAACTTATACGTGGTGTAGAAGATTGACAGGCAGATAGACGCCGCCGCCTGCATGCTCATCACGGTTCGCTGCGTCTCCGTCAGCCGCTGAGAGTCCGGATGGTCGGCCGGCAGCGAGCCGAACAGGTTGTTGTAGACGTTGATATCCGTATCCTTCAGGTGATTGACGTAGTTATACAGGTCGTTGGGGTTGCCCTGCCCGAGGGCGCCACACATCTTCGTTATCAGCGAAATGAACGGGTAGAACAGAATCAGACACCATATGGCGCCCAACACGTTGAATAGCAGATGGCCCATGGCGGTGCGCTTTGCGGCCACGTTGCCGCTCAGCGAGGCAAGCAGCGGAGTGATGGTAGTGCCGATAGCCGAACCGAGCACCACGGCACAGGCCAGGTCGAAGTCAATCCAGCCCTTGGCAAACATCACCAGACAGATGGCGAACGTAGCGGCCGAGCTTTGAATAATCATCGTCACCACGAGGCCCACCAGCCAGAATATTATCACTGACCAATAGCCCATCGAGGCATACTTGCGCAAGAACTCAAACATTTCGGGGTTGCGCTGCAGGTCGGGCACGTAGTCGGAAATCATGCCCAGGCCGAGAAACAGCAGCGAGAAGCCGATAAGGAACTCGCCTATGCTCTTGTTGCGGCCGCTGTTGGTAAACAGCAACGGAACCGCAAACGCCATGAGCGGAATTGCAAACGCAGCCATATCCACCTTGAACCCGAGCAGCGATATAATCCAGGCGGTGAACGTAGTGCCGAGGTTGGCACCGAAAATAACCGACATGGACTGCGCCAGAGTCATCAGGCCGGCATTTACGAAGCTGACCACCAGCACAATCGAAGCCGACGAGCTTTGTATCAGCGCCGTGATTGAAAATCCGGTCAGACATCCGGTCAGACGGTTGCGGGTCATGGCCGAAAGAATGTTGCGCAGACGGTCGCCCGCAACTTTCTGCAGGCCTTCACTCATTATCTTCATGCCGTATAGAAACAGGCACACTGCACCGAGCAGACACAGAAAATCGAGTAGGCTATATTCCATGTATATCAGGTTTGGTAAATGGCTAATCGCCCACAAATTTAAGAAATTTTAGTGAATGGTCAACATTTTTTCGTGCGATTTTTCAGAAAAATGCCTAACTTTGCTTCGTCATGAAAGCTTTACTAATCAACGGAAGCCCTCACAAAGAGGGGAATACCGCCCTGGCGCTGGCCGAAGTGGCCCGCAGGCTCAACGAGAACGGAATCGAAACCGAAACCCTTTGGATCGGCACCAAGGCCGTGCAGGGATGCATCGGCTGCTACAAGTGCGCGGAACTGGGCCGCTGCGTGTTTCACGACGACCTCTACAACTCCGTGCGTGCGGCCCTTGAAACGGCTGATGCCCTCATCATAGGCTCGCCAACATATTATGCCGGGCCCAACGGCTCGCTCTGCGCCCTGCTCGACCGCCTGTTTTACTCCTCGGGCTCGCTGCTGCGCGGCAAACCGGGCGCCGCAGTGGCCATTTGCCGCCGCGGCGGAGGCACCACCACGTTCGACCGCCTCAACAAGTATTTTCAGATTATGAGCATGCCCACGCCCAACTCGCAATACTGGAATCTGGTCTACGGACGCAAGCCGGGCGATGCCGCCGCCGATGCCGAGGGGATGCAGACCATGCGCACCATGGCCGACAACCTGACCTGGATGCTCCGCTCGCTCAACCGGGCCGAACGCCCCGAGCAAGAGCCCTGGGCCATGACCAACTTCATACGCCGCGACCTTACTGAGTGAAGAGTGGAGAGTGGAGAGTGGAGAGTGGAGAGCGTCAGCGGTTGTTGCTGCGGTTCAGGAACTCCTGGGCAAGGATGCGCGAGGTTGAGTGCGGAAAGGGATGGACGAGGCCCGGAGCTTCGGCCGCTTCGGCCCAAAAGGCGGAATTGACCTCAACCGATAGCTGCAGCGGCGCAGCCTTGACGCGCGCAAAGAAACCGATCATCATCATCTCTTTCTTGGCAAACCAGTTGGTGCACACGGGAATGAGCTCCTCGACCGTCTGGCCGGTTTCTTCAAATATCTCGCGGCGGGCGGTCTCCTCGGCCGATTCGCCGGGCTTGATGTAGCCCGACACGAGGTTGCAATACTGAGTGGAGATATAGTCCTGACGCAACAGCAGCACGCGGTTGCGCTCGTCGAACACCAGCGCGATTATTGCCGACGGAAACACGTCGAACCACGGCTTTCCGCACCGGTCGCACCAGGCCACAGCCCCTTCGTCGCCAAGCTCGCGGGCGCCGAGTTTAGCGCCGCAGTCCGGACAATAGGTAAACTTCATAACTCTAAACTACCCGTAAAAAAAATAGCGAAGCTCCCGGGCCGTTTCCGGCGTCCGGGAGCTTCGCTTTTGAATTATCTGAACATGGAGTCCTCCCACAAGGCGTGGTTGGGGTCGGAATTGATGTATTCGATGCGGTTTTCAACCCAGTCGCGCAGGTCTTTGACGTGAGTGTCGAAGTCCTGATACGAACTGCGGGTCGTGCCCTGCAGGTTGGCCGACGGGCGCAACTGCGCCGCATAGGATTCGAAAGCGGCCCAGAATTCGTCGCGATGATTCTGATAGAAGTCATTCCACACTTCGTTGAAGCGCTGCTTGAAGCGGTCGTTGCCACACAGGGCGTAGAAGAACGCGCCGCCGTGGCCGTCAGACTTGCCATGGCCCAGCAGCGGATTCTCATAGCTGGGATATGACTGCTGCTGCCACCAGTTGCCGCCGCCGGGCCGGCCGCCGCCCTCGTTGCCGCTACCCTGCTTGGAGTAGGTGGGCTGATAGCCGAAGGCCCAGTCAAAGTCCCAGCAGGGGCCGAACTGATATTTGCCCCCTTCGGTCTTGTAGAGATATACGCTCTTGGGATGGTCGAGCTCCTGGTTGCACGCTATATTATTGACCATCACGTAGAGCACCAGCGACTCAAGGTCGCAGGCCTCGAATATCGCGTCGAGATTTCCCTTGTCGATAATAGCCATGAAGTTGTTGAAGTCGTCCTGCCACTTATCCTCCCATTCGGCCATCTCATCCGGGTCGGTAGGAGCGTCGGGGTCTTTGACGCGCACCGGCAGATAGTAGCCGTTGAGGCTGTCGAAATAGTCGCTGTTGAAGGGATGGTCTTCTTCGGTGACGTTGGTATATGAGTCGAGCTCGAACATAATCGAGTTCGGTTCGTCTTCCTTACTGAGGTCAACGGAGCCATTGTTGAAGCCCACCTTCTCGGTGAGCATATATGAGCCCTTGTAGATGGTGTTGAAGTAAACGTCGACGGGATACGTGTGGTTGATCCAGGGCATGCCGATTATCTCGCCGAACTTGAAGGCTACGAAGTTGCGCATCATCGACGGGTCGATATAGTTGGCGAGCAGAACGTAGTTCTTTGCCTTCTTGGGCATGAGCATGCGGGTCTTTTCCTCGAACTTGATGCGATAAGGCTTTTTGGAGTAGCCCCATGTGGAGTTGCCTCGGCCGCGAATCTTCATGGGCGACTCGAAGTCGTCGGCCAGGCCGCGCCCCTCGAAGCGCAGAGTGCCGTCGAGGTAAATCTCCTTGGAGTAGACCTCCGACACGTATTCATTGGTTGATATATGCAGCGCGGGCACGTTGGCGCCAATCTCGAAGCTGCTTATCGACGACATGGGTATATCCATGCTTTCGTTCTTGCCTTCGAGCGAGCCGTCGTGGGTGTTGACCGTCATCAGGCCGGCCTCTTCATCGAACGTGATGTCGAGCACCTGAGTCATATCAAACACCTGATATTGCGAGCCCTTAGGATAGTATATGTGAAGCCAGGGAGACTGTGCGGCGGCCGATGCAGAGGCGGCGAGCAGCAGTGCGCCTGCGGCAGTGCGAAGTTTATTCATGGCTGATATTATATAGTTATTTTTATAGTTGTGTTATTTGCATTGAGCAGGTAAACGCCATGGCCAAGCGAGCCTACGGGAATCACGGCGACGCCATGGCCGCTGACGGGCACGCGGGCCACAGTGACGCCCGAAGCGGCCACCAGGGTGACATGGCTGCTTGCGGTGACTCCGCCCACGATAAGGTCAGAGCCGTCGCGGCGCAGAATCAGCGTGGGGCAATCGTCGGCAGCCTTCACTTCGTCGATAGCGTCCTGGGGGTCTTCAACCAGAGTCCAGTTCACCACGAGCGGATTAGACCGGCAGCCCGCAGCGTCGATAAAGAAGCCTTCGGGAATGGTAAGCGTATATTCGCCGAGGGTGGTTTCGTGCAGGCCGGTGACTACATAAGCGTCTTCGGTGGCATATTCGGCCATCTTGGCAACGGAGATGTTGCGGCGCGCGGTCTTGCCGCGGCGCAGAATCACGCTCTCCTCGCAGGTGGGGTTGGGCGTGGGCAGCGCTCCCACGGCCGAAGCTATGGCAAACTGCGTCAGCTCGAAGAGTTCGCCGTCGGCGGGAGTCACGGTCAGGTCAAAGGGATTGTCGTAGATATCGCCTTTGGTGCCGTAATAGAGCTCGCCCTCTTCAAACTCATAGTTTTCGAAGGTGAAGCTGGCAATCTCGGCGGGTTCGTATTCAACAGTGATGCCCGAGTTAGACATATGCACGGCAGTGCCGCTCATCGATATGTTGAGATTGGTGCCGTCGATGGCAATGCGGTGAGGCGTAGAGCCGTCGGCAGGGGTGATTTTCACGGCGTTGAACGAGGAGCCTACGCTGCTGCCGCCGCCATCGTGCTTCTTGGCCAGCAGGTTCATCTCGGCGCAGGCCGCCGAGCTCGACGAATTGGAGCTGACGTTGACGAAGAGGATATAGCGGGCGGTCGACTGCTTCTGGAACGCCACGAACTTATCGTCGAACGAAGCCTCCCACGAACCGCTGTAGTCGGGCGAACCCAGCTGGGATATGATATCCGACACCGAGGTGGCCGGGGTGTCGCTCAGGTCTCTGTCGCTCAGGTAAACGAGATAACCCGTGCAGCAGGTGTTGAGTATGCTTTGGCGGGGGGTGTAGGCAATGCCGTAGAAGGGCGTGGTATCCGAGCCGCGGTCAATCATCACCCAGTGGGGATTGGAGCGTTCGGGGGTGCCGCTGGCGGCATGGAAGTTAGAGTGCCAGCAAGTATAGGCGTAGCCATCGTGAATACCTTCCAGGCCGGCTATATCCTGCCCGTCGGGGTCGCATATCGAAGATGCCGACCATGTCCATTTATCGCGGTTCAGGTATTCATCGGCACGTGCCGACAGCGAGCCGAACGCCGCAGCGACTATTCCGAAAATGATTATGGTTCTTTTCATCTGTTGGTTTATTTTGTATATTTTGTTTTAGCTTTATTTCTTTGCCGATGCGGGAACGAAATCGGTGCGCGGGTCGTAGAGGCCGAAGTTGTTGGCTTCGTCGTCGATAAACGCAATGCGCTTCTGCAGCCACACCCGCAGAATCTCGATAGCCCCCTCGGGCGAGTCTTCATAGCTGTAGAACTCGCGGTCGACTGCCGACGAATATGAATTGTTCCACACTGTGGTGTTGCGCCAGGCCGTCGGCCTGAGCGACGCCGCATAAGCGTCGAATTCCGCCCAGAATTCCGGCAGCCGGCTCTTGAATGTCGCCCATTCGGCCTTGTAGGCCTTCATGAACTCGGCATTGTTCATGATAATCGACAAGAAGAACTCGCCGCCGTTGCCGATGCCGTTCTGCGTGTTCTGATTGTTGCGGCCATAGCCGAGCAGATAGTTGTCATACGATGCGGCATATTCCACCTGCCCGTAGGGCCAGTAGGAGTTCCAGCGGCCGTCGGGCGCCTCGGCCATGAACGATTCTCCGCCGAACCACACGAAGCCGGTTCCGTTGTATTCAAAAAAAGTATACGTGTTGATGTTGTTGGCCTCGATGTAGGCAAGCAGTTCGTTGATCATCTGCCGGGCCGTGGCGTCGTCGACCTCGGCGCTGAGCTGGTTGCGATAGGTGGGCTGATAGCCGTAGGCCCAGTCGAAATCCCAGCAGGGACCGAACTGATATTTGCCCCCTTTGGTCTTGTAGAGGTACACGCTCTTGGGGTGATTGAGCTCCTGGTTGCACGCCAGGTTATAGCATATCAGATACTTGGCCAGAGTGGTGTAGTCGATGTAGTTGCCTATGTCGCGCCCTTCGTAAACGGCGCGGTCCATTTCGTTGAAGTCGGCCATCCAGTCGGCATACCAAATTTCGGCTTCGGCCGGATCGGCGGGCGCGTCGGGGTCTTTGAGCATCACGGGCAGGCGGAAGCACTTCGAGGCCTGGCGCATGGGCTCGTCGTAGTTGGTGTCGAGCTCAAACATAATCGAGTTCGCCTCTTCCTCCTTTTTCAAGTCAACGGAGCCATTGTTGAAGCCCACCTTTTCCATAAGCATATACGAACCTTTGAGCGCCTTGTTGAAGTAGACGTCGACCGGCATGGCATGCGTGGGATACGGCATGCCTACGTATTGCGTGGCCAGGCAGGCCACTTCGTTGCGCATCATCGAGTAGTCGAGAAAGTTGGCCAGCAACACGTAGTTCTTGGCCTTTTTGTAGCCGCATATTTTCGTCTTTTCAGGAAACTTGATGCGATAGGCCTTCTTCGGGTAATTCCAGGTGGAATTGCCGCGTCCGCGAATCTGCATGTCGCCTGTGAAGTCATCCACAATTCCGCAGCCTTCGATGCTGAGCGAGCCGTTGAGATATTCGGTCTTGCTCTCCACCTCCTTCAGCTTGGGGTCGTCGGTGATGCTGATGTGGAATGTGGGCACGTTAGGGCCGACTTCCCACTTGATGATATTCTTGATGAGTATCGAATACTTGTGCGAGCGCGACTCGCTGTAGAGGCGCATGCGGTTGAACTTGCCCGAAGCGGCAGTGGTGAACCTTACGGAGTCGACCTCGTTCATAGGCAGGGAGTAGAACGTGCCGATGCCGCCGTATGAATTATCGGGCTTGGCGTCGTAGTTAGGTTGCCCGTAGACGTGAATCCAGGGGTCTTGAGCGGCAGCTCCGAGGCCGCAGGCGCCGATTAGAGCGCCAAGTATGACGGTGCGTATCTTCTTCATGGCGCTCACAGCTTGATTTTAAGGGTGGTGGAACCCGATTTAACGATGTAGACGCCCGAGGGGAGCGAGCCGGCCAGCAGCTTGGCGCTGCCCCCTTCGGCTTTGACGCACGCCACCCTCACGCCCTTCAGGTCATATACGCTGATATCGTCCGGGGAGGTGATGCCGTCGGGCGACACAGCCACACTCTCCGCCGGAGCCTCCGGAGCGGATATGCCCGACTTGTGGTCGCCGTCGTAGGTATCGGTTATGTCGCCGTTGTCTTCAAAGGTGAAGTTGGCCACGTCGGCGGCCGGCAGTTCCACCGTCAGTTCCGGATGCACGAGCATAATCGCCCCATCGGCGTTAACGGTAACGCCCATGGCGGTGTGGAGCAGCAGCCGCTCGGTAACTCCGTCGGCCCGATTGATACACAATACATTAAATGAGCTCGAGGTGGCAGGCGACGCCGCATGAGTGCAAAGCGCCCCAACCGCCGCTATGGCTGTCAATATGATTTTTGCCCAAATTTTTCGCATGATAATGATTCGAGTGTTTCAATTTTAACTGCCAAAGTTACGAATTTTTCCTCAATTATGCAATACCCTACCGGCGCCGTTGCCCTTAGAAATGCAGCTGATGCCTGCCGTAGTTATAGCCTCCGAGTTCGAGATAAGGCTCGTCGAGGCGCAGGCGGCGAAGGAAGTCGTCGTAGTCCTTATCGACCACCGGACTCCAGCCCTGCTCGGCTATGCCGATAAGGCGCGGCAGGGCCAGATATTCAAGGTCCTCAGGACGGTCCACCTGCTCGGTCCAGAAGGTGCCCTGCACGCCGATAAGATTCTCGTGGGCCGGAGGATTCACCTTGATGGTCATGGCAAGCTCGCCGTCATGGCCGGCGCCGTATTTATCTATGCCCTTGTAGGAGCGGTTGATATAGTAGCCGCCGTTGAAGGGCGTATACACATGTTTCAGCCCGTTGGCCTCGGCCTTGTTCTGGCCGCCCAGCCAGCAGAAAATCACGGGGTTGATTTCCTTAATCATGTCCATATCAGAATTGCCTTCGGTGATGATTTCGTTCCATCCCATCACTTTGCGGCCATGGGTCTGACGGGCATAGTCGGCAACGGTTTTGGTGAACCAGCTCTGCAGCGCACGCACATCCTTCAGGCCGAGCTCCTGCATCAGCGCCTTGCACGAAGGCGAATTCTCCCAGGCAAGCGTGGGACATTCGTCGCCGCCGATATGGATATACTCATAAGGGAACAGCTCGGCCAGCACGTCGATTACGTCTTTCACGAACTGCATCACCTCGGGGTTCGACACGTCGAGCACGTCGCGGCTCACTCCGCCCTTGTTCCATATCTCATGGCTGAAATCTTCATGAATATCGGTTTTTTCGCTCTTCGGGTCGGTTGAGAATTCCGGATACGCATGTATGGCAGCCACCATATGGCCGGGCATGTCGATTTCCGGAATCACCTCTATATGGCGGGCCTTGGCGTAAGCCACCAGGTCTTTAATCTCATCGGCCGTGTAGGCATACGGGCCATATACCGAGTCGGCACCCTCGCGCCATTGCGTCTGCTGCCCGAAGTCAGTGCGCAGTATGTTGCGGTTGGTGGCGCCGGCCTGCGTCAGATTGGGATATTTGGCCACCGGCAGACGCCAGCCCTGGTCGTCGGTCAGGTGCCAGTGGAAGCGGTTGAGCTTATAGGCCGCCATCAGGTCGAGCATCTTCTTGATTTCATCGGCCGTGAAGAAGTGGCGGCTGACGTCGAGCATAAAGCCGCGATATTCAAACCTCGGCTCATCAACAATCACTCCGACCGGCAGCTCATACGTCTGGCCGGCCTCGGGTGCCGTTCCGGCCATCACGTTGGGCGGCAGCAGCTTCTTGACGGTTTGCAGAGCATAAAACAGCCCGGCCGGAGCAGAGGCCTTTATGCCCACGCCAACGGGCGATATGTCAAGCCGGTAGCCCTCGGCAGGGAGCGAAGCGTCGAATCCGGCAGTGATGAATCCCCGGCCGTCTACGGCCTTGGCCTTCAGCGGAGTGGTGGCATTGATTGCCTCGACAAAGGCAGTGAGCTCGCCCGCCATCTCGACCGGCAGCCCCTTTTCGGCACCCACTTTCATGCCCTTGGGCAGGGCCAGACGCAGGTTAGAGGGCATTACGTGAGCCGGTTGAGGTATCAGGTCACTGAAATTCGCCGCTATGGCCGGCGCACACCATGCAACCGCCGCAAACAGCAGTCCAACGATTTTTTTCATGATATTACGGAAAATATGATTATTAATTTTGCCACAAAAATACGCAAAATCTCGCAATGACGCGCAATAAATCGCGAATTTTTCCTATCTTTGCCAAAAGAGACAACTCCCAGCAAACCATATCCGCCTATGCTACTTCCAGTCAAAACAGGTTCATCTGCGCCGACCGAACTGCTGACCGACAGTCATCAGATTCTGATAGTCGGGGCAAACGGCGCCGGCAAGACGCGCTTCACCGCCGCCATGCTGGCCCTGTGTCAGCCCGGCCGGGTTTTCGCCCTGTCGCCCCTGAGAGCGCTCTATGGCGCCTTCAACCCCGAAGCCGGAGCCCACAGCATCGACGGGCTCTTTGCCGCGGCGCTGGCCAGGTCGCCCCTGAACATGGGCGAACGCGCCGCCGCTCCCTCAACCGAATTCGAGCGCGTAATGGGGCTGCTGCTTCAGGAGGAGATGACCAATCTGCTGGCTTACAAGATTGGCGGGGCCAAGGGGCCGCTGCCCGACACGAAACTCGACGTGGTGCTTCGCCACTGGCGCGAATTATTTCCGGGCAACGACGTGTTGCGCCACGACGGGACGCTCCTCTTTTCGAGCGCGGCCGACGGCGGCTCGCGTAGCCAGGTCAAGCTATCGGCCGGAGAGAAGCTGGTGCTATATTATTTCGGAGCAGCACTATTCGCCCCGGAAAACGCCCTGATTCCGATCGACAGCCCCGAGATGTTTCTCCACCCGTCGACCCTGCGCCGGGTGTGGGATAAGGTGGAGTCGCTCAGGCCCGACTGCGAGTTCATCTACACCACCCACGACCTCGACTTCGCCGCCACCCGCAGCGGAGCCACGACCATATGGGTGCGCGGCTGCGACGCCGATGCCGGCAGCTTCGACTTCGACGTTATGCCGGCTGACTCCGAGCTGCGCGAAGACATGTATCTGGCCATTCTCGGCGCACGCCGCCCGGTGCTCTTTATCGAGGGCGACAAAACCCATTCCATCGACTCGAAGCTCTACCCGCTGATATTCCCCGACTACACGGTGAGGGCCCTCGGCTCATGCGACCGCGTGATAGAGTCGACCCGGGTGTTCAACTCGCTCGAGGCCTTTCATCATCTCGACAGCCGCGGCATAGTTGACCGCGACCGCCGCTCGCCCCAGGAGGTGGAATATCTGCGCCGCAAAAAGATTATGGTGCCCGAGGTGGCCGAAATCGAAAACATGCTGATGCTCGAGGAGGTTGTCAGGACTGTAGCCACCGCCCATCGCCGCGACGAACACCGGGCGTTCGACAAGGTGAAATCGGCCGTCATGGCCATGTTTCGCGGCGAGATGCGCCAGCAGGCGCTCCAGCACACGCGCCACACGGTGAAACACATCGTAGAGCATCGCATCGACGGCCGATTCGGCTCGATAACCAAGCTCGAGGAGCATATGGCCGACCTGGTGACGGAGATAAATCCCCGAGCCATATACGAGCAGTTTTGCAATGACTTTCAACGCTATATACGCGAGGACGACTATATGGCGGTGCTCCGCGTGTTCAATCAGAAGTCGATGATAGGCCAGAGCAACGTCAGCTCGCTGACGGGGTGTGGCGACAAACGCGGCTATCTCACCGCCGTGCTCAATATACTCAAATCCGACACCGGGGCGGCCAACCGCATACGCACCGCCCTGCGCAACTGCATATTTTAGCGCCGCAATCCGCCCGGCCATAAAGAATCTCCCCCGGCAACGCCGTCATAGCGCAGCCGGGGGAGGATTGTTCTTATATCGTTAATCCGAAGATTAGCCGTTATATTTCTTCATGACGGCGA
>CAYUFQ010000001.1:0-48697 GCA_964444045.1 uncultured Bacteroides sp. | reverse complement strand
GCACTATGGCGTTGCTCTTGGAGTGCTTCACGATTTTGTTGGCAAACAGCAGGTCTTCAATCTGCGAGGGGTCTACGGGGGTGTTGGTGGCCGGAGTGAGATCCTGCGCGGTTTCCACCTTCAGGTCGCGGGCCTGCACCAAAGCGCCGTTCAGACACGAACGGAAGCTCATGGTCGCGGCCGCCGGAGCGTGCTGCACCAGAATGATGCGGTTCTTCTTGCTCTTAAGCACCTCAAGCGCCTCATCCTCATAGCCGGGAGCGATAATCACCTCGAAGAAGATGCTGTTAATCTCCTTGGCGGCTTCGGCAGTGACCTTGCGGTTGGTGATGAGCACACCGCCAAAGGCGCTGACGGGGTCGCCGGCAAGGGCATCGCGCCAGGCCTCGGCCACAGTGGGGCGCGAGGCCACTCCGCATGCATTGTTGTGCTTGAGCACGGCAAACGTAGTGTCGGTAAAGTCAGCCATCAGGCTAACGGCGGCATCGATGTCGAGCAGGTTGTTATAGCTTATCTCCTTGCCGTGAAGCTGGGTAAACATTTCATTGAAATTGCCGAAGAAATAGCCGCGCTGATGAGGATTCTCGCCATAGCGCATAGGCTTGATGCCGTCAACGGCCACCCGCAGGGCCGAGGGCTCCTCGGCATCGCCGTCGAAATAGTTGAAAATAGCGCTGTCGTAGTGGCTGCTCACTGCGAAGGCCTCCTTGGCGAACCATCGGCGCTGGGCTCCGGTGGTTTCGGCGCCCTGGGCCTTGATAATCTCGGTGAGCGGAGCATACTGGGCCTTCGAGGCAACGATTACAACGTCTTTCCAGTTCTTGGCCGCACCGCGTATGAGCGAAATGCCGCCTATATCAATCTTTTCTATAATATCAGCATCCGAAGCGCCCGAAGCGACGGTGGCCTCAAACGGATAGAGGTCAACTATCACAAGGTCAATTCCGGGTATTTCGTATTTGGCTATCTGCTCTCGGTCGCCTTCGTTGTCGCGGCGGTTAAGAATACCGCCGAACACCTTGGGATGCAGCGTCTTGACGCGGCCGCCGAGAATCGACGGATAGCCGGTGAGGTCTTCAACGGCGTCGCACTCATATCCCAGCCCCTCAATGAAAGAGCGGGTGCCGCCGGTGCTCAGAAACTTAACTCCGGCCTTATGGAGCAAGGCCAATAATTCATCAAGTCCATCTTTGTGATAGACAGAGATCAGCGCAGTGCCAATCTTGCGGATGTCGTTTGCCATATATGGTGTAAATTCTTAAGAACACCGCAAAGATAAGAATTTTTTTGCAGATTCCCTGCACTACACCTCGATAACATGACGAAATTTCACCGCCAGCGGCGGAAAATCCTCTCCATCGTATATAACCGTCGACGTCCTGACTCCGCCCACTGAAGCCGAAACCGCTTTCATATTAGCGGTAAACTCGGGTTTGAGAGTCCTTGCCGCCGTTATTTCAAACAGATGCAATCCGCTGCCGTAAAATTCTAAAGTTGCACTTTCGAAAATCGAAAGCTGTACTTTCTTTTTTGCAAAGTTAGTGCATTTTCTCCACAATCCAAATATCACTCATACACTTCTCGTTCTGTAATGCGCAATCGAGTAGGAGGTAACACTATGTATCTCCCACCATCAGGGCGCACTCGGGGCTTGTACCCGTTAGATTATGCCCATATCGGGAGAACAAAAATCGGCATATATACAAACAATTGCCTGAATATATGCCGACTAATTTAATGCCTTAGCCCAAGAAAGACTTTTTCAATGCCCTAATTAAATCAGTGCTTTAATACGCAAAAATAATTAGTCATCCCAAAGTTTTGACCATTGATTCTCTGCAGATTCTTTTAAAGGAATTATACATTGTGGATGAACGCTAAACTTTGCCTTTTCATCTATTTTTTCCAGCCATTTCAAATAGATACATACAACTCCTCTATCCGATAGAGGTTTAGTCCGATTCCATTGATTAATGTACCAATCATGCGTAACTTCAACCATTTTAATCATTTCAGAACGCGAAAGAATGAAGAATCTAAAATCTGGTTTCGTAATTGTACCTTTAACTTGCACAAAAATCCATGGGCCTAAAATCTTGGAATGCCAATTACCGCTTCTTATATCTCCGATAGTCATTCCAATGGGAAAAATGTTTTTTGTTGTAGTCTTGACCTGAATTCCAACTAATTTGCTTAGTTCGGGGTTATGACAAAAAACATCTATTAACTTGAAATTGTTTTTTGTCAGATTTGAAATGCAAGCGTCCCAACCTTGTAATATAAGACGTGATATTACCTCATATTCCCCGCTTGCTCCTAATGATTGTTTTGATGATTGATTCATAAGATTTAATTATGTAATTAATTAGATTTGAATTATTTTCTCCATTTATATTCCTCGCACCCAATAAGTTCTAATGCAAGATACTTCCAGACTTCTTTATCGGAATTAGGAGTATATCGCGCCATTATTCTCTTTTTCTCCTTATCAAGGCCCATATGATATATGTCTTGAAATTCAAAACATCTTTCTGTAATCGGAATTAGCTTTTCGTTATGATCAAGTTGATAAAACACAGTTCCGATTCGCTCCCAGCGGGCTACCATTTCAGGTGTTATACAATGATTATCTAATGGGAAACAATAGGCAGCTGAACTATCTTTAGTGTTTTCGCCAAGTGTGCCAAAAGCAAGAATTTCAGACCTATCTTCAAATTCTTTATCAGAGACATCTTTTTTGCCATCAAAACCGATAGTAAGTATCTTAAGCACATCGCCGGTGAAGATCGGCTCCCCTTTGGAATCATAATACGGAGTTTTAACACCCGCAAATATCACTCTATGGCAGAAACCACGCCCTGTGCATTCATCGTTAAAATATCCTTCCACGACATCTTGATTATGGTATTCTTCAAATTCTTTTTTTCGTGTCCATACATATAGGTCGTCATCACCAAAGAAAAAGAAATCACCGAAGTTAGCATAACCAAAACGGTTATTATCAATCACATAACGAATTCTAATATGAGGTTTTGAGACAGTTTTTATGCCAGCCCCAATTATATACTTATATTCATCACAAAGACGAATCAGGTCTTGTTCGGTAATGACAGGAGGAATTTCTACTGATTTATTAACAGATACACTCCCAAATAACGCATCCATAAAGCGAGGGGCAAAGATAATATTACGCCACTTTTCAGGTAAATGAACATTTGGCAAATCAAACGCATCGGTGAACAGTGGTGCCATTTCATCATCGGAAAATCCGGCATATCCACATCCTAAACGAGTGACAAGAAAACGATTATTAGGATGTGTTTTGGCATACTCTATAAATTTGTCTACATAAGGCCTTATGGACTCTATATCACCTTGCATAGTTGGTATAGCGTAACATTGTCCTGTAGGTCCAAAGCCTATTCCCCATTCTGCACCAAATTTTTTATAAGCAGTAAGAGAAGCGCCACCAGTATGTTCTCCTAAAATATTACTACCAAAAACAAATATCTCACATTTGGAAAGCTTTGTTACATTTTTAGGCGTGGTTTTGAATGTCATGGTTTTTTAAACATATAGTTAAAAAATTAAATTTAAATATAACGTTATCAATTGATATTTTATTATATTACGTGTAATCTTTGTGCCATCTCAAAGGACTCTTGTTTCTTCCCAACTTTTGCCATTAGTGGTAATTGTATAGATAACCGTCTTTTCACGTTAATTATAGTTTTTTGCCTCTTGACTCCCTAATTCGGCGGTTTGATATGGGTACAAGAAAAGAGGGGAATTTATCGCACCTCTATCATAGCAAGACAGGCTCGCCAAAGCCTACAGACTGAATGATATATGAGGGTAGAATAAACTGCCCCTCTGAATTTGTCTATGCTAAGTAGCAGCATCATAGGCCACCGGTTAGGCTTGACAAAGACAGAAAGAGCGTCTAATCTCACTCCATCTCAGTCTGTTATTGAATTGGCGATTCGTCTTGCTGAGAAAGAAAGTTTGACACTTTTCTTCTCCGACGGTATTTCTCCTCCATCGGATAGCACAAAGTTAGCAAATATATTTGAGATTGACGCTCTTGTGAGCAATTTATTCTACAAAAATAACGACGTTCTACTATATGTGCAAAAGATGCCGGCCTTTGAGGGGCCGGCATCGATCCGAGAATCGGACGGGATATATTAACTTAATTCAACCGTCGTATTAGTAGTTCCACTGGCAGGCAACCTGCTGAATGTCGTTAGAGCCTGTGGTGCGGAAGTCGGTGATTTGGTTGTAGCGGCAGTTGATGTAGCGGAGAGCATCGTCGAAGGTGACTGAGAGAGTCTGCAGCTGGTTGTTATTGCAAATCACGCGCTGGAGGAAGTTGAAGTTGTCGAGGTAGAGCTCGGTCAGGTCGTTGTAAGAGCAGTCAACGTATTGGAGCTGAGGGCAAGATGCAACTTGCAGAGAGGTAAGGTCATTGTAGGAGCAAACGAGGTCGAGCATCACGGGACATTCGCGAACAGTGAGCGAGGTGAGCTGGTTGTCGGAGCAGAGCAGGGTGCCAAGCGAGGGCAGATTGCTGATAATCAGCGTCTTCATGTCGTTGCTATCAATGTTGATGTTCTGGAGGCTTTCAACTCCCACGAGTTCAAGTTCGGTGAGCTTGTTGTAGCCGGCATAGAGGTGTTTCAGGGCAGTGCATCCGCTGATGTCGAGGCGTTCGATGTGGCAACCCTGACAGTTGAGAGTGCGGAGGTTAGCGCTGTTGGCAACCGAGAATTCAACGAAGTTGTTGTTGCTGACGTTGAGGGTTTGCAGCATCGGGGTGCCGTTGATATCGATATCGGTCAGGCGGTTGCGGTAGATATTCAGTTTCTGCAGGGCGGTACATCCGTCGGCCGAGAACGCCGTGAGCTTGTTGCGGTAAGCATTGATGGTGGTCACTGCGGCCGAGCCGTCGAAGTTGGCCGATGAAATGCTGTTGCGCGAAATGTCGGCTGAGGTCAGCGCTGAGAATCCGGTGGCGGTGAAATCGCCTGCAAGTTTCTTGTCGCTCCACTTGATTTCGGTCACGTGGCCGTCGGCTACTGTGACGCCCTCCCAAGTGGCGGGTTTGGTCAGGTCAGTGATTTTCAGAACTTCGGCATTGGTTTTTCCTTCTTCAGCAGAGGTCTGAGTGAGGAACGACTTGAGCTGCTTGAGCTCGTTCTTGTCGATTGACTGTGCGACGGCGGTCATGCCTCCAAGGAGAACGGCCATCATTAAAAGTGCCTTTTTCATAACGGTAGTAGTTGAATTGAGTTATATAATGTGAATTTAAAGTTGAATCGTTGTTGTTGTTGAATCGTTGTTGTTTCGTTGTTTTGAAAATATAACACAGACCTGCGCCGGAAAGTTCAAAAAATTCTGTAAAAATTTTCGTAACTTTGCATCATGAACGATTTATTGACCCGTCTTGACGGGGTTGAGGAGCGCTTTGAGGAGGTCTCGACGCTCATAACCGACCCCGATGTGATTGCCGACATGAAGCGATATGTGGCTCTGACAAAGGAGTATAAAGAGCTTGAGCGGCTCACCGGCGCCATGCGCCGCTATCGCACCCTGCTGGCCAACGAGGCCGAGGCAAAGGCCGTGCTCGAATCCGAGCGCGATGAAGACCTGCGCCTGCTGGCCCGCGAGGAACTCGACGAGGCCACGGCCGCCCTGCCCGCCCTCGAGGAGGAAATAAAGATTCTGCTCATTCCGGCCGACCCCGAAGATGCCAAGAACGCCATAGTGGAGATTCGCGGCGGCACGGGCGGCGATGAGGCCGCGCTCTTCGCCGGCGACCTTTTCAAGATGTATGCCAGATATTGCGAGAGCAAGGGGTGGACGGTGGCCATCACCTCGGTCAGCGAGGGGGCGGCCGGCGGATTCAAGGAGATTGTGTTTGCAGTGAGCGGCACCGACGTGTACGGCACTCTTAAATATGAGAGCGGAGTGCACCGGGTGCAGCGCGTGCCGGCCACCGAAACCCAGGGCCGGGTGCACACGTCGGCAGCCACAGTGGCCGTATTGCCCGAAGCCGAAGAGTTCGACGTTGAAATCAACGAGGGCGAAATCAAATGGGACACTTTCCGCTCGGGCGGTGCCGGCGGTCAGAACGTCAACAAGGTGGAGTCGGGCGTGCGCCTGCGCTATATGTGGAAAAACCCTGTCACCGGCGTGAGCGAGGAGATTCTGATAGAATGCACCGAGACGCGCGACCAGCCCAAAAACAAAGAGCGCGCCCTGAGCCGCCTGCGCACGTTCATCTACGACCGCGAGCATCAGAAATATGTCGACGACATTGCCTCGCGCCGCAAAACCCTCGTGAGCACCGGCGACCGTTCGGCCAAAATCCGCACCTACAACTTCCCGCAGGGGCGCATCACCGACCATCGCATCAACTACACCATATATAATCTGCCGGCATTTCTCGGCGGCGACATCCAGGAGGTCATCGACAAGCTGACCATTGCCGAAAACGCCGCCAAGCTCGAGTCAGCGCAGCAGTGATACCGCCGGTAGCCGACATCCACACCCATAATCCCGAGGCCACCGATGCCGTTATAAACCTCGAGCCCGGCATGGCCATGCGCCCCGGCGCGCTGTATAGCGTGGGGTGGCACCCGTGGCAGCCCGGAGCCGACATGGAGTGGGTGGAGCGTATGGCCGAACATCCGCAGGTGGCGCTGATTGGCGAATGTGGCATCGACAAGCTGCGCGGAGCCGGCCCGGTCGACGCCCAGATTGAACTGACCCGCCGCCATGCCCTGCTGGCGGAGCGGACCGGGAAGCCACTGATTCTCCACATAGTGGGCGCATGGGGCGAAATCATGGCCCTGCGCAAGCAGATGAACCCTGCGCAGCCCTGGATAATCCATGGCTTCCGCGGCAAGCCGGCTCTGGCCGCGCAGCTCGTCAGGGCTGGCTTCCATATCTCTGTCGGTCAGAAGCATAATCCCGCAGCCACCGCGGTCATTCCCCCCGACCGCCTGCTCCACGAAACCGACTGATTGTAATGGCCGGAATGGCTGGAAGGTTGGCGAAAAGGGAGAAGGGATTTTGTCGGGGTTGTATTTTTTGCGTAACTTTGCCGCCATGATATTCAGTTTTATCACCTGGACCTGGGATCCGGTGCTGTTTTCGGCCGGACCTTTCAACGTGTCACCGGGCATGTTGCTGCTCGGCATCTTCATATGCGCGGCGTGGGCTTTGGCCGACCATCTGCGCTCGGCCAAAGCGCTGAAAAAATGGAAGGAAGCCGGAGCAAAGGCCGCCGCCAAGCCTCAGGACGGCTGGAACGGCACTCTGATGGCCGCACTGATCGGCGCGGTGCTTCTGGCGCTGCGCATCCACAATCCGGCGGGGCTGACGGTAGGGCCGCTGAGCGTGCGCTGGTACGGGCTGATGTTTCTCATCGGCTTCATAGCGGGCTATCGCATCATGTGGCACATGTTCCGCCACGAAGGAGCGCGCGAGCAGTGGCTGCCGTCGATGCTCATCTACGTGCTCGTGGCCACCATCGTAGGCGCCCGCCTGGGCCACTGCTTCTTCTATAAATGGGATTACTATTCGGCCCACCCGGCCAAGATTCTCGCGGTGTGGGAGGGGGGCCTGGCCAGCCACGGCGGCACGATAGGCATAATTCTGGCCATATTCCTCTACTCGGCGTTTGTCACCAAGAAGTCGCCCCTGTGGTCGTTTGACCGTCTGTGCGTGCCGGTGGCGCTGGTGGCCTGTCTGATTCGCCTGGGCAACCTGTTCAATTCCGAGATTTACGGCCATCCGACCTCGCTGCCATGGGGCTTCCGTTTCAACGGGTCGGAGATTCCGTGCCACCCCACGCAGCTCTATGAGGCCGGAACCTATCTGCTGCTGTTCGGCCTGCTGATGTGGCTCTACTGGCGCAAAAACGCCGAAGAGCGCCCCGGACTGCTGCTGGGCATATTCTTTATAGGTGTGTTCCTGAGCCGGCTGCTGATTGAATTCGTGAAAAATCCGCAGGAGGAGTTTGAAAACAACATGATATTGAACATGGGGCAACTGCTGAGCGTTCCGTTCATAGTGGCCGGGGTGATTCTCGTGTGGCGCGCTATGAAGCGTCCGCGCCTGGCCATGACGTTCCCCAACAAGTTCGCTGACACCGATTCGAAGAAATGACAACTCAACTGCCCCTGACCGACATAATGATTTGGCTCGGAGCGCCTGTGGCCATAGCCGCGGCATGGCTGCTCACGTATTACAGGGCCCGGGTGGCCTCCGTGGGCAAAGCCATAAGGGAGCAGACGGCCGCACCGTTCAATCCCGACCCGCGCCCCACCCCGCCGGGCGCATCGGTGGTGATAGTGGCCGGCGATGACGCTCCGGCGCTCGAGCGGCTGCTTGCCCGGCTCTTCGAGCAGGAATATGCCGGGGAGATGGAGGTGGTGGTGGTCAACGACGGCAAGAACGACGACGTGAAAGACGTGGTGACCCGCATAAAGCACCTTCAGCACCGACCCAACCTCTACATCACGTTCACCCCGCCGGGGCTGCGCAACGTGTCGCACCGCAAGCTGGCGCTGACCCTTGGCATCAAGGCGGCGCACCATCCGGTGATACTGTCGCTCACCGAGCAGTCGCGCATCTTCTCGACGCAATGGCTGGCACGGATGATGGAGCCCTTTGGCCGCGAAGAGGTCACGCTGGTGGCCGGCACGGCATTACCCGGCGCGAAATACGACCGCGGGCGCGGCCGCCGCTACCGGTCGTTCACCCACGGCGCCGACGCCACCCGCTGGCTCGCTGCCGCCCTGCGCGGCAAGCCGTATCGCGCCCACCGCATGAACATGGCCTTCAGAGCCGACGCATTCTTCAACGCGGGCGGCTTCGAGGGCGCACTGAACCTGCGCGAAGGCGACGACGACATTTTCATCAGCAAAATAGCCCGTCAGGGGCAAACGGCAGTGGTATGCGCGGCTCAGGCGGCCGTGCGCTACCCGCAGCCCGACTCGCGCAGCGAATTCAACCGCGGCCGCGCCGCGCGAGTCTACACCGAGCGCCCGCTCTCGCACGCGGCTCATCGCTTCTGCGGATTCTCGTCGCTGATGGCCTGGGTCATGACCGTCGGTTCCGTGGCCGGAATCGCCCTGGCAGCCCTGCTGCGTAACTGGATAGCCCTCGGCGCATATGCGTTCGCGCTGCTGCTCTGCATCATAGTGCTCGGCCTTACCTGGCGGCGCACTCTCAAGGCCCTGCGCTGCCTGCCGGCAATGCCGATGGTGCTGCCCATGATGCTGCGCCGCCCGCTGACCAATCTGCTGGCCCGCATGCGCAGCCGCCACCGCCGCACGGAATATCACACCTGGTCGGCCTGACACGCCCACCGCACAGCACCCTCCCACACTAACCGCAACCAAAAGACTATCTGACTGATATGAACAAAATAGCAACACTGCTGATTGCATCGGCCTCGCTGGCAACCTCGCTGGCGGCCCAGGCCAAAGTGACGCCGCTGAAGTACGGCAATATGGACCAATGGGTCACCCGCAATATCAAGGAGTCGAAACTCATAGGAGGTAAAGAAAAGACGATATATGAAATCGGACCGACATCGACCATCGACGGCGCCAAGGCATACGAGCCGCAGGGCGGTTCGCCGTGGGGTTCGTCGAACGTCTATGCCAAAGTGGCCGGCATAGTCAAGACCTCCAACGCCGTGTTTCCGGCCGAACACAAAGGCCACGGCAAGTGTGCCCGCCTCACCACCTGCCTCGAAAGCTGCAAGGCCATCGGCATAGTCAACATCGAAGTGCTCGTCAGCGGCTCGATTTTCCTGGGCAAGATGAACGAACCGATAGCCAACACCTCGTCGCCCTACAGCAAGATGGAGATGGGCATCCCCTACACCCTGCGCCCGCAGGCACTGGTGTTTGACTATAAGGTCATCGATCCGGGCACGGGCATCATAACCCGCGCCACCACCGGCTCCAGGAGCACCCACAAGGGCGACGACAGCGCCGACGTGTTCATCTACCTTCAGCGCCGCTGGGAAGATGAGAAGGGCAATATCCACGCCAAGCGCGTGGGCACCGCCCGCCAGCGCTTCACCGGCAACAGCGACTGGAAGGAAGCCTACAAGATGCCCATTCACTACGGCGACATAACCAAAACCTCATACTATAAACCCTATATGCAACTGCTCGACGGCGACCGCGCCTACTATGCCCGCAACTCGAAGGGCAAGATGGTGCCGGTGCACGAAGAGGGCTGGGATAACGCCGACGCCACGCCCACCCACATGATAATGATGTTTTCGGCCGGCAGCGGAGTTGCTTTCGAAGGGCAGCTGGGCATGGAGCTGTGGGTCGACAACGTGGCCCTCGAGCTCTAAGCCGAGGCATTCAAAACTCCACATACACACAAAAATCTCAACAGAAGAACACAATGGCTCAGAATCTGGTAATAGTTGAGTCTCCGGCCAAGGCCAAGACCATTGAAAAGTTTCTCGGTCCCGACTACACGGTGATGTCGAGCCGCGGACACATACGCGACCTCGCCAAAAAGAGCTTCATCGAGAAGACCACCGACGGCATGCGCGACTTCACGCCCAACTACGAAATTCCCGACGAGAAGAAAGAGCAGGTGCGCGAACTCAAAGCCGCCGCCAAAAAGGCATCGATGGTATGGCTCGCGTCCGATGAAGACCGCGAAGGCGAAGCCATCGCCTGGCACCTCTACGAAGTGCTCGGCCTCAAACCCGAAAAGACCCGCCGCATAGTGTTTCACGAAATCACCAAGGAGGCTATCCTCAACGCCATAGCCAACCCGCGGGGCATCGACATCGACCGCGTCAACGCCCAGCAGGCACGCCGCGTGCTCGACCGCATAGTGGGCTTTGAGCTGAGCCCGGTGCTGTGGAAAAAAATCAAGCCAGCCCTGAGCGCCGGCCGCGTGCAAAGCGTTGCCGTGAGGCTGATAGTTGACCGCGAGAACGAGATAAAGGCATTCAAATCAGAGCAATACTTTCGCGTCGACGGCAAGTTTGCCACTGCCGACGGCTCGCGCTTCGCGGCAAGCCTGAGCCGGCGCCCGGCCACTGAACAGGCCGCCCGCGAGCTGCTCGAGGCCTGCAGCGGAGCCACGTTTGCCGTGAGCCGCATCGAAACGAAGCCGCTGAAAAAGAATCCCGCACCCCCATTCACCACCTCCACCCTGCAGCAGGAGGCAGCCCGCAAGCTGGGCTACTCGGTGTCGCAGACCATGCGCATTGCCCAAGACCTCTATGAGGCCGGCCACATAACGTATATGCGAACCGACTCGGTAAACCTGTCGAACTTCGCCCTCAACGCCATTGCCAAGGTAATCACCGACAAGCTCGGGGCCGAATACGTATGCACCCGCCAGTACCACACCGGCACCAAGGGCGCCCAGGAGGCCCACGAGGCAATCCGCCCCACATATCTCGACAAAGAAACCATCGAGGGCTCCGACCGCGAAAAGCGGCTGTATGCCCTGATTCGCCGCCGGGCAATAGCCTCGCAGATGGCCGCCGCCGAACTCGAGCGCACCACTGCCGACATAAGCATATCCACCCGCCCCGAACACTTCTCGGCCCAGGGCGAGGTGATTAAGTTCGACGGCTTCCTGAAAGTGTATCTCGAAAGCCGCGACGATGAGGCCGAATCAGAGCGCGAGAGCATTCTGCCCCACCTCACCGAAGGCGAGCCCGTAGCCCCGGCCGAAATCACCGCCACCGAGCGCTTCACCGCGCATCCGCCGCGCTACACCGAAGCCTCGCTCGTGAAGAAGATGGAAGAGCTCGGCATCGGCCGCCCGTCGACCTACGCGCCCACCATCTCCACCATCCAGCAGCGCGAATACGTTGAGAAAGGCGACCGCGAAGGCACCGTCCACACCATCGCACGCCTGGCGCTCAATCCGGCCGACGGCAAGATTTCGCGCACCGAGCGCACCGAATCGGTCGGCGCCGACCGCGGCAAGCTGCTGCCAACCGACACCGGCACCGTGGTCAACGACTTCCTGGCCGAATATTTCCCCGACATTCTCGACTATAACTTCACGGCGTCGGTCGAAGAGAAGTTTGACGACATTGCCGAGGGAAAATCGGAGTGGCACAACGAGATAGGCGACTTCTACGACCGCTTCCACCCCGAAGTAGACAAAGCCATGAACGTGCGCCTCGAACACAAGGTGGGCGAGCGAGTGCTCGGCATCCAGCCCGGCACGGGCAAGCCCGTTTCGGTGAAGATAGGCCGATTCGGCCCGCTGGTGCAGATAGGCGAATCGGAGAGCGACGAAAAGCCGCAGTTCGCATCGCTGCTCAAAGGGCAGTCGCTGGCCACCATCACCCTCGACGAGGCGCTGAAACTCTTTGAATTCCCGCGCACCATAGGCGAATTCGAGGGCAAGGACGTCACCGTGGCCATCGGCCGTTTCGGCCCTTACGTGAAGCACGACGGCAAGTTCGTTTCCATCCCCTCAGGCACCGCGCCCGCCGAAATCACCATCGACGAAGCCATAGCCCTTATCGAAGCCAAGCGTCAGGCCGAGGCCAACCGTCTGGTCAAGAGCTTCGACGAAGAACCCGACATGCAGATTCTCAACGGCCGCTTCGGTCCCTACATAGCATGGCAGAAGAATAACTACAAAATTCCGAAAACCATTGCCGACCCCGCAGCGCTCACCCTCGGGGAATGTCGCGAAATCATAGCCGCCCAGCCGGCAAAAACGGCCAGGAAGTCAACCTCACGAAGCAAGAAAGCATGAAATTCAACTCGCCGATAAAAACCGACCGCATAGTGGAGTTCACCGCCCCCGCCGCGGGCGATGCCGCCGAAGAGGTGCAGCTCCTGGCGTTTCTGGCCGAAAAACTGCCTCATATCAAGCGCACCGCGCTGAAGCAGATGCTTGCCCACCGTCAGGTGAAAGTGAGCGGCAACATAGTCAGTCAGGCCACCCGCCCGCTTCAGGCCGGCGAGAAGGTGGAGGTGAACCTCACGCGCGAATTCCGCGAGTTTTATCACCGCCGCCTGCGCATAGTCCACGAAGACGACTCCATCATAGTAATCCACAAAGGCTACGGCCTGCTGTCGATGGCCGACGACTCGGCCCGCGGCACCGAAACGGCCTACTCCATTCTGCGCGACTACCTGAAGAAAGAGCACCCGGGCAACAAGCTCTTTATCGTGCACCGGCTCGACCGCGACACCTCCGGACTGATGCTCTTTGCCAAGACCATACAAGCCAAGGAGGCGCTGCAACACAACTGGAACAACATGGTGCTCGAACGGAAATACGTCTGCGTGGTCGAGGGAGCTCCCGAGCCCGCAGAGGGCACCGTGAGCAGCTATCTGCTCGAAAACTCGCGCCATGAGGTCTACTCCGTGGCCGATGACTCGCAGGGAGGCAAACCGGCCGTTACCCGCTATCGCACCCTGCAGAGCCGCGGCGGCTACTCACTGGTGGAGTGCGAACTCGACACCGGCCGCAAAAACCAGATTCGCGTGCACATGAAGCAACTCGGCTGCCCCATCAGCGGCGACAGACGCTACGGCGGACACCCCTCGCCCATTCACCGCATGGCGCTCCATGCCCAGAGCCTCAACTTCGTCCACCCCGTCACCCGCCGCCTCATGGCCTTCACCACCCCCGTTCCCGCCTCATTCCGCTCCCTCTGCTAACCAGAGAGTGGAGGGTGGAGGGTGGAGAGTGGAGTGTATGGGTTATTTGAGGTTGGCGCCGTTTTTAAGGGCTTGACCGAGCCATGCGAAGAAGCAGATTACTATTATCAGAACTGACATTTTGCGTGCGGATTGGGGGTTTCGGGGAGCACAATTGCTGTACTCGGCTGCGAAATTAGCCGGCAAATGAGCAAGATTACGGCCCGGCGATGTTAATTTATGTAAATATTGCCATTTCCGCTCTCTCCACTACTCCACCATCCACTTTCCACTCTACTTATTGCCAAATTCACGGAAAATGCGTACCTTTGCAGGCGAAATTTCAATCATCACTACGTTTACAATGGACGAAATCCGGACGTTAAGCAATATTCTTGAGGCCGAATCGCGCGCAGTATCGGCCGTACCCGTCACTCCGCAATACTCTGCGGCACTTGACCTTATTCAGGAGCAGGTGTGTAACAAAGGGGGCAAAATAGTTGCCTCCGGCATGGGCAAGGCCGGTCAGATAGCTTCGAATATCGCCTCGACTTTTGCGTCGACAGGCATTCCCGCAGTGTGCATCAACCCGGCCGAAGCGCAACATGGCGACCTCGGCGTGCTGCAGCCCAACGACGTTTTGCTGCTTATCTCCAACTCCGGACGCACCGACGAGATTCTGCGCCTCTATGAGCTGGCCCGCATGCTCTACCCGAAGATGCGCGCCGTGGTGATTACCGCCGGAGAGCACTGTCCGCTGGCAGCGATGCCCGATGTGATAGGCATATTCACGGGCAATCCCGACGAGGTGTGCCCGCTCGGCCTGACGCCCACCACCTCCATAACCACCATGACCGTAATAGGCCATCTGCTCATCATAGGCATGATGCTGCGCACCGGATTTACGCGCGAGCAATACGCAGTGCGCCATCAGGGCGGCTCGCTCGGCGAGAAACTGCGCGGAGAAGTCCATTAAGATTATGAAAAACGGCTATAACCCTGAAAAGCTGAGCGGCGAAGGCATGTCGATTGCCATAGTGCGCACCCAGTGGAACGAGCATATCACCTCGCGTCTTGCCGAAGGGGCGGAAGCGACCCTCCGGGAGGCCGGAGCCGACGTGGATACGTTCGTAGTGCCCGGAGCTGTGGAACTGACCTATGCTGCCCAGCGGCTCAGCGACACCGAGGCCTACGATGCCGTGATAGTGTTCGGCTGCGTAATAAAGGGAGATACACCCCACTTCGACTACGTGTGTCAGAGCGTCACCCAGGGTGTCACCTCACTCAACGCCGACGGCCCCGTGCCGGTGATTTTCGGCGTGCTTACCGTGCTTAACGAGCAGCAGGCGCTCGACCGCTGCGGAGGCCCTGCCGGCCACAAAGGCATCGAGGCCGCCCATACGGCCATGGCCATGGTGAGCTTTTCGCGCTCGCTCGATGACTGACACTCTGATTCTGCCGTGCAGATTCGCGCCAGAGCCGGCCTATTACCGCATGATGGCGCTGCATCAGGGGCCGGTGAGCATCTGCGCCGGCGAGCGGTTTAACAAGCGCTGCAAGGAGGCGCATCGCACGCGGGTGGCCGACGTGCGCGGAGTGATGGAAATCACCGTGCCTATCGAAAAGCCCTACGGACGCACATGGGCCGACACCAGGGTGAGCCTACACGGCCGCTGGTGGGAAATCGCGGTCAATGCCCTTGAGAGCGCTTATGGCCGCACCCCCTATTTTGAGTTCTATGCCGATGATTTCGTGCCGTTGCTCTCTGACCCCTACCGGTTTACCACCGTGGCAGAGCTCAACCTGCAGTTCGACCGCGCCATCCGCCGGGCCATCGGCCTGAATGTCGAGCCGGCGATAGCCCCTGCGGGCAGCATTCCCGCCGCCATCGAGCCGTTCACTCCCGCCCCCTACTGGCAGGTGCGCGCCGACAAGCTCGGCTTCATACCGCATCTGAGCATCCTCGACATGATTTTCAACCTCGGGCCCGAAACCCTTATCGCCATAACCCGGTAGCGCATGGTACTGAACTATATCTGGATTGCATTTTTCCTCGTGGCATTTCTCGCCGCCGTCGGTCAGACGCTCATTGACGGGAATCTCGCTGTGTGGTCCGACATCATGTCGGCCTCTTTCTCGTCGGCAGCAACGGCCTTCGAACTATCAATCGGCCTAACAGGCATACTGGCCCTTTGGCTCGGCCTGATGAAGATAGGCGAGCGGGCGGGAGTTATCCGCGCATTCGGCCGTCTGGTCAGCCCGCTGTTCTGCCGTCTGTTTCCCGGAGTGCCGAAAGACCATCCGGCCATGGGCTCGATATTCATGAACGTGTCGGCCAACATGCTCGGGCTCGACAACGCCGCCACTCCCCTCGGGCTCAAGGCAATGCAGGAACTGCAGACGCTCAACAAGGAGAAAGACCGCGCCACCGACGCCATGATTATGTTTCTGGTGCTCAACGCCTCGGGGCTTTGCCTGATTCCGATAAGCATAATCATGTACAGAGCGCAGGCGGGCGCCACGAACCCCACCGACGTGTTCCTGCCCATACTCGTGGCCACCTTCGTGGCTACCCTCGTCGGCATCATAGCCCTGTGCCTGAAGCAGCGCATATCGCTCAAAGACCCCGTGCTGATAGGCTGGATAGGAGGACTGACGGCGCTGGTAGGAGGGATGGTGTGGTTCTTCTCGTCGCTTCCGCCGGAGAAGGTGCAGACCTACAGCTCGTTCATTGCCAACTTCCTGCTGTTTGGCGTGATAGTGATGTTTCTTGTCTGCGGTCTGCGCAAGCGGTTCAACCTCTACGAAACCTTCATCGAAGGGGCGAAAGAGGGCTTTCAGACGGCCGTGAAGATTATTCCCTATCTGGTGGCCATACTCGTGGCCATAGGCATGTTTCGCGCCTCGGGCGCCATGGATTTCATCACCGACGGACTGACGCGGCTCTTTGCCTCGCTCGGATTCGACACCGATTGGGTGGGCGCACTGCCGACGGCCATCATGAAGCCCATGAGCGGCAGCGGCTCCCGGGGCATGATGGTTGACCTGATGAACACATATGGCGCCGATTCATTCGTGGCACGCGTCAGCGCCGCCATCCAGGGGAGCACCGACACCCTGTTCTACGTGCTGGCCGTCTACTTCGGCTCGGTCGGAGTGCGACGCACCCGCTACGCCGTGACCTACGGCCTGCTGGCCGACATCACCGGCTCCATCGCCGGCATACTCGCCGCCTACCTCTTCTTCACCTAATAGCCGGCAATGCGGCGGTGAACGGCGCGCAGATGGGCGGCAAAGCGGGCACGGGTGCTGTCGGGCATCGACGTGAGCCTGGCGGCAAGAGCATGGCCAAGGCGAACCACCGGAGTGGCCGCAAGCGAATCTACCCTTGCCTGAATAGCGGCTCCGGCCTGACGGGCGGCAACGGTGTCGCCGGCATCGAGCGCACGCGTATAGTCGCGTATCAGAGGCTCCAGCCGGTCAAAACGGCGGTCAATCGAATTGCCGTAAAACTCTACCATATCGGCGTATTCCTCGGCCGTGATGGCCTGCGCACTCTCGAGGCGCGAAATGTAATTTTCGGCACGCTCGTCGGCCGAAAGCGACTTGCTGCCGCACGCTCCAAGCAGGAACGGCAGCAGCAAGAGGATGATTATCGTGGGCCGGCAGTTCATTTCGCGGCCTGGAAGCGCAGCTTGTAGCTGACGGGGCTATCGGGAATCCAGTATTCGCGCTCGGTGTCGGGGCCGCACGAAGCGTTGCCGATGCCTCGCATGGCTCCGTCGAGGTGGACAACGGTGTAGGGCTCGGGGGTGAGTTCCCATTCATGCCGGGCCTTGCTCATCTGGCGGTCGCTCCAGGGCAGGGCGGAGAAGTTGACGTTGCCCTCGGTGGAGATGACGATGCCCTTGCCAGTTGACGGGTTGGTGAGGGTGAGTTCGCGCAGGCCCTCGCGGTTGCCGTTGCTCTGAGGCTTGACGTAGCTCTCGCCCGACTCGGCCACGGTGGTGGTGTAGCGGCCGAGAGGCTGGCCCTGCAGGCGGTCAACGTGGTTGCTCAGCGGCCCATGGGCGTAGTAGCTCATGACGGTCAGGGCCGAGTCAATGCCCATGGCCACGCCGGCGCGACGCAGTTTGTCGCTATGAGGCGTGATGGTCACATCCATATCGACGATACCTTGCGGATAGATTGTGTAGACAATCGTTTCGTCGGCAAGCGAGCCGCGGCGCGTGGAGGTGAACACCTTGCTGTCGCCCTTCGAGCTGACCGAGGTCTCGGCCTCGGTGGCGGGGTCGATGCCGGGCGCGGGGTCGGTGCGGCTGTCGTTCTCAATCCATCGGTAGTTGTCGAAAGCCGGGCCCTGGCCGTTGGATATTACCGGCTGGCCCTGAAGCTCGAGGGCAATCATGCGGCCGGTCTTTTTATCGAAGGCGGCCTTGAGCGAGCGCGATTCGAAGATGACGTTGCCATTGACGTAATCTTCGGTCATGGCGCCCTTGCCCTTGATTTCGGGCAGAGAGGGGCGGCCGGTCAGAGCATATTGCTTCATGGCCACTACATGACCGGCAGGGGCGTATGAGGTGGCTGCGCGCTGGAGCACACGCAGATTGAGCAGAACCTCCTTGTCGCCCTTGGGTTTGCTCCACTTGATATTGACGGTGGCCGTTTCGCCGGGAGCAACGGAGGGGAGGCGGACCTCACTCGACGTGGTGGGGTAACCGTCGACAAGAAACTCCATGCGCAGGTTGAACTCGTCGAGGTTGGTGAAGTCATAGGCATTGCGCAGATAGATGGTTATCTTGTTGCCGTTGACGGCAATGGAGTCGAACTTCACCCACTGGTGCACGGCCTTCAGCTCGGCCAGTTTGGCCGTGGGCTTGCGCTCGGGGCCAACCACGCCATTGCTCACGAAGTTGCCCTGATGCGGACCGGGATAGTCATAGCCGGTGGTGATGCGGCGGATGCCCTGCTTGAGCAGCTGAGGGTCATAGATTGCCTGGTCGACCCAATCCCACACGCATCCGCCGATAATGTCGTCGGACGTCTCGATGGCCTCCCAGAAGTCGCTGAAGTTGCCCACGGCATTGCCCATGGCATGAGCGTACTCGCAGAGAAACATCGGCTTGTCGAGGCCCGAAGAGTTGCGATGCATCCACTCCATGCCGGGATACATCTTGGAATAGAAGTCGGAGAACCGCTCGCCGCCGAAATCGCGGCCGCCACGGGTGCCTTCGTAGTGCACGGGACGCGAATCAAGCGCCTTGGCCGCAGCATAGCATTGCTCGAAGTTGCTGCCGTTGCCGGCCTCGTTGCCCAGGCTCCACATGATTACGGCAGGATGATTGCGGTCGCGGTGAACCATGCGGTCAATGCGGTCGACGAATGCCGGAATCCACGACGGCATGCTGCTGATGCTCTGGTTGGCGTGGTCTTCAAGGTCGGCTTCGTCGCACACGTAGATGCCATAGTAATCGGCCATGGCCATGAGTTTGGCGTCGTTGGGATAATGGCTGGTACGCAGGGTGTTGATATTGTTTTGCTTGAAGAGCAGAATATCTTTGAGCAGCTCGTCGGTGGTGACGGCGCGGCCATGAAGCGGCGATGAGTCATGGCGGTTAACCCCCTTGAGGAACACCCGCCTGCCGTTGACGTAGAGCAGCGGACCGTCAATCTTCACTTCGCGTATGCCCACCGGAGTGGAGAAGGCCATGCCGTTCTGCACTATGTCGACGCGATATAGATTGGGCTTCTCGGCGCTCCACAGCATCGGATTCTCAACGTTGAACGCGGCGCTGTATGAGCCCTCGCCACCTACGGGCACACTGACCGAACCGAGCTGCTGACCGGCGGGGTCGTAGAGGTTAACCCTCACGGTATCCTGCCCCGAGCCTGCCATGGTGAAGGCCACGTTAACGTCGGCCTTGCCGAAGCCGGGGGCAAGGGTGGAGGTGATATAATGGTCGCTGACGGCCAGCTGAGGCACAGAAATCAGCTCCACGTCGCGGAAAATGCCGCTCATACGGAACATATCCTGACACTCGAGATACGACCCGTCGCTCCAGCGCATCACCTGCACTGCCAGGGTGTTCTCGCCCGGTTTGAGAAGGTCGGTGATGTCGAATTCGCTCACGTTGTTGGCTCCCTGGGTATAGCCGGCGAACTGGCCGTTGACCCACACGCTCGCAGCCGAATAGATGCCGCCGAAGTGAAGCAGCGTGCGGCGCCCTTTCCAGTCATCGGGCACGGTGAACGTGCGCAGATATGAGCCCACGGGGTTAATGCCGTAGTTCTTGCCGTCGGGGTTATGGCTCTGACGGGCGCGGATAAACGGCGGCATGTTGGCATGGGGGTATTCAACGTTGCAATAAATAGGCTTGTCGTAGCCGAGCATCTCCCAGTTGGAAGGCACGGGAATGGTGTCCCACCCGGAGGCATCGAAGCCCTCGTTCATGAAGTCGGTGGGGCGCTGCGACGGCTCGGAAACGAGGTTGAAGCGCCATGTGCCGTTCAGGCTCCGGCGCACCGACGACCGGGGAGTGACCCACGGAGTGCGGAGGAACTCGGAGTCGGCCAGCATCTCCTCTTCAGATGCATAGGCATTGAAGGTGGCTCGTCCGGGCAACTTGTTGATGGCGAAAATCGTTTCATCCTCCCAGCGGGGAGCATCGTAGCGCGGCTTGTCAACGACTTCAACGGCAAACTGCGCCGACGGGTCGGTCAGGTCAAGCTCGGCGGCATGAAGTTTGCCATCGGCCTCAAGGCGATACATATTGCCCTTCGAGGCCGAGGTAATCACCACTGCGTCACTGCCGTCGACGGGAATGAAGCGGAAGCGGGCGTTAGTCCAGGCTCCCTTCACCGCAGGCCACTGCAGCAGGCAGGTCACGTCGGCGTTATTGCCGCCGTCATCCCAGTTTTGAGCGGAATAAATGGCTCCGCTCACGGCGCGGTCGTCGAGATCAATCATCTGCACCGACCAATACTGACCCATGTTGGCATCGTTCTCGGCCTCGGCCACAATCAGCGCGTTGTTGCCGGGATTATCGCCGTTACCGAGCACAAGTGTCGGGTCAGCCACCGAGCGGAACTTATAGGTCAGTTCGCCGTCAAATCCGGCCACCGGCCCCTTGCTGATCGAGAATTTGCCGGCATGAGCCTTGTCGACCATCGCGAGGGTGCCTCCCGAAACCGCCAGCGCCACCTCAGGGTAATTGGTGGGCACCAGGGTGTATAATCCGGCGCCGGCCGGAGTGACCGTCCAGAGCTGGGCCTCGTCAGAGCCGTTGATTTCACCGACGCCGAGCTTGCTGCCGTCGGCGCGCAGGGCCACTCCGTCAAACGGGTTGGCTATGCGCCACGAGCCGCTCAGCCCGCTCAGAGTCCAGTAGCCCCCGGCATCTTGCCCGGCAGGTTCGGCGAGCGCCGCCTTATCGTTAATAACTTGCTTTGACTTTGCCGGCGAAATCACATACAACTCGCCAGGCGTAAAAGCCTGAGCACCTGCCGCGATAGAAACCGCGGCAAGCAACGCCACACACAGGGTTCTGATAATTTTCATGGTATGAATCGGTTTATTCCCCACAAAGTTAAGGAAAAAATCGATACGCGCAAAATCCGGACTCACTCGGCCGGCGCCGGAGCATAGGCACCGAGAGTGAGCGCGCGCAGGCGGCCATGGCGGTCGGCCGGCGGCAGGGCATCGGAGTCAAACCCGGCCCAAGCCGCCTCCAACGCCGGCGAGCCGGGCATCGGCAGGTAGTCGAAGGTATATTCCGTCAGCGAATAGTCGAGCATCGGGTCGGCCTCCCACAGGCATTGCAGAAAGCGGGCATCATCCTCGCCTTTTTCTTTGAACATGCAGCGGCGGAACCATATATCGGCAGCCTCAACCTCGCCATAGTCGCCCACCGAGGCGCCGCGGCCATAGATTATGCAGTTGCTGAACCCGGCCGAGGTCTCTTCGGGAGTGACGAACTCCACAATGGCCATGTCGGGCCACTTAAACAGATACCAGTTGGCTATCGTGCAGCGGTCAAACGTGTACTTTCCCCCTTCGAGCAGCAACAGGGCCGAAGCGGCGTTTGAAATCTCGCAGCCAAGAGCGGATACCTGCGCTCCGCCACGCACGCTCAGCTGCGTGGCTCCGCTGTTGTAGAGGCGCGAATTCACCAGCGAAAGCTCGGCCAGAGAATCAACCTCCACCCCCAGATTGGTATTCATTATCTCAGTATATGCCAACCGGTTGCCCCGGCTCTCGCGGGCAAACTTCACGCCCGCCCACTGGTTGGACATAACGTCGTAGCTTATGTCGGCCACCACATTGCCCGTGCGGTCGCCGCGCATCACTATCGGACGCTCGGCCGTGCCCTCACTGCGCAGCGTACCCTCCACAATCAGAGCGGCTTTGTCGTGAAACAGCAGCGAGGCTCCCGGTTCGAGCGTGAGCGTGACGCCGCGGGCCACTGTGAGCGTATCGAACACCACGTGAGGCAGCTCGGCCGTGAAAGTAACGTCGGCGGTAATCGTTTCGCGGCGATGGCGCTCTACGTTTTGCGCCAATGCCTTGACGGGCAACAGCTTGACCACACCGTTGGTGGTCACCTCCAGATCATCCGAAATTACCTGAGGCTCAGCAGTGTCAACCACCGGCAGCGTTGCTTCGATAAAAACGTAAATCGAGTCGTTGGGGCGAATCTCCACGTTGCGGAACTCGCGGCCGCTCTGGCCGTCGACATTCAGACGGAAATACTGCCCCGAACGCATCCTCACGCTCTCGAGGTTGATAATCTTGCTGTTGCGGTTATATATTATCAGCTGCGACGTGGGCGATGGATTCTCAGTGAACTGCATTCCCATGTCGAGCTCGTCCACGCCAAACGAGGGCTGCGCCGACGGGCTCGTGTCAAACGAGTCTTCGATGCACCCCGTCATTATCAACGCGGCAAACAAAATCCATAGAAAATTCTTCATAGCTACCTATCTAACGCACCCCCGCCCCCAAAAATTGCCCTGCCCGTCAACAATACGGCTACAGGAACGGAGTGAAATAAATCGGACAATGAATAACTTTACCTATCCGATTGATTTCGCGATTGTTGGAAAACACAATGGCCCGCTCTATGCCATAATCGGGCGTATTGACAAAATTGTCTATGGCGCTATGCACTTTATAGTCTTTTCCCGACTTGATTTCCAACGGCAGGATTGACTGACGCTCCCGGTCGTTTATCAAAAAATCAACTTCTCCTTTTTTCTTATTGTCGTAATAGAACAGCCTATATCCTAAAGCCTTGAGCTGCGCCGCCACACCGCTCTCATAAAGCGAACCAAGATTTACCGACAGCTTGTCATCAAGAACCGCCTGCGCATCGCGGCCATAAAGTATTGCGCTCAGCAGTCCCGGATCGTTAAGATAGAGTTTGAGCAGATTCTTTGTCATGCTTTCCGACAGGGGATACTTTGGATTGCTTACGGCCATGACCTCTAAAGCGATACCGGATGATATCAGATATTCAAATTCCTCCATATAGCTGGCATAACGCACGCCCACCTTGTTCTCGATATCGCGCAAAACCACCCTTTTCAGTTTGTTTTCCATGTTGGAAGGAATGAGGTCGTAGACCCGCTTTATCACCAGCCTGTGCTCTTCATCATACTTTGAAGCATCGGCTGCGTAAAGCCTTATTATATCATGCTGAATGTTACGCACCTCAACGATATTGTTCGTTTCGACATATGCATTGACAGCGTCAGGCAGACCACCCACAAGCAGATATTTTTTCCAAAGCGAAAGCAAACGGGCGTGCATCGCCTCGTCAAGAGTCTCACCCCGACGGAACTTATCGCGCAAAACGTCAATAGCGAACTCCCCCACAGAATTAGCCCGCATAAATTCAGCGAAATCAAGCGGATACATATCCATTATGCGCAAACTCCCAACCGGGATGGAGGTGGTGGAGCGCAACACGATACCAAGCAGCGAACCCGAAGCCACATACGTAAACCGGCCGTCGGCGTTCAGAAACTTCAACAGAGTAAGCAGCTGCGGATACTCCTGAATTTCATCGAGAAACACAACAGTATTCTCACGATCTCCGGTCATTTTATCACCGGCGACCAAACTCAGCCTCAGATAAAAATCTTCAACCGTGTGAACTCCGGCAAACTGACGATTACCCTCCTTATCCTCAACGAGGTTCAGTTCTATATAGTTAGGGAAAAGCTGCGACGCAACATGACGTATTATATACGACTTGCCAATCTGACGCGCGCCCTGCACTACAAGCACCCTGTTTCGTGGGCCTTGCAGGTATTCGCGTATAGACGATTCTATTTTTCTGTACAGCATATGCTTACCTTATTATCCAGATGCAAAATTACACTTTTTCCAAAAATTCAGCAAGCAAAATATACACTTTTTCCGATTTTCAGAGGGTAAAAACTTACACTTTTTCTGAAAATCAGGGGTGGAGAGTGACGGTGACGGCGGCCGGGTAGAGGCGGCGGGGGTCGAAGTAGGCCTCGCAGCTGCGCATCAGGTTATCGGCCGACAGGGGCAGGAGCCCGGTGAAGACCGTACGGTCATTGACCGTCACCTCGACCGGTTGCGACAGGTCAACGAGTTCCGGGCCAAGGAAAATGGTGACGCAGCCGCGGTCGGCCCGCGCATAGCTGCGCTCAAAGTCGAGGGCAATGCCCCAGTGAGGATCGGTGACTGTGGTGCGGTAGCTGACGGTATCGACCCTGAGGTTCACCCGGTTGCCACACACATCGAGGTCATAGCGCGTGCGCTCGGCCGGACGCTCTTCGACGAGCAGATTGTAGAAGCCGGTGCGGTGACGGCCATCCATGTCGAAGTCCTCCCAGCTGACACGCGTGGGGGCATAGTTGCGCCTGAATCGGCTCAGCCAGGGGGTTGTGGGCGAATAGTCTATGGCGTGGCCGGCATCAGCCACGAGCTCTACGCTGTGGGTAAAGTCGCCATAGAGCGCCTGCAGGCTATCGAGCTCGGCGGCGGTGCGCCGGGTGAGCATATTGCGGTAAAAGCCGCGGTCGAGGCTGCCGGTGCGAAGCGAGAAGGCAGTGTTGCGCAAATTTTCGGCCGGGGCGTTTTTCAAAGGCTCGCCGCCGGCCATCGGACCGGCTCCGGCAAGATAGTCGGCATAGAACGAAGCGAGGCGCTGACTGCCATATCCCCCTTCGGATATGCCGAAAAGGTAGATGCGGTCGGGGTCGATAGCGCCCGATGCGAGCGCCAGACGCAGCAGCCGCTCCCAGGCAAACTGCTTGCCGCGCTGCCACCAGCGATAGTATTCGCCCTCGTTGGGAATCTGCGGAATGAAGTAGGCCGACGGAGCGTCGTCAAAGCGCCCGGCCAGCTTAAGTCCGGTTGACCATTCGCCGGCCTTGGGGCCCGAGCCATGCAGGTAGATGAACAGAGGGAGCGGAGCGTCAGATTCGCCCTTGAACCCATAGTAGAACGGCATCACGGCATCCGGCTCAAGTTCGGGCGGAATATGCCATGCGGCGGGGGTTATCGAGTCGGTGAGCGGTTGAAGTCCGGGCAGACGGCAGGCCTCGGATTCAGACCGGTTGGCCTCACACCAGGCACGCCACACCTCCGCGCGGGCGGCATCGAGATTATCAGCCGTCAGGGCGTCGGCCCCGAGGGCCACGGCGCCGCGAAATTCATCGATAACTTCGGCGGGCACCTCGGCCCGCCCCTGCGCAAAGGCGACCGCAATAGCCGCCAATAAAAATTTTCCTTTCTTTATCATACCACAAAGTTAGCTCAAATTCCCGAGATTTTCAGAATTTTGCGTAAATTTGCGTTTTAAAACCTATAAAAAAAATCAATTTTTTGCGAAAAATGAAAATTGTAAACTTTGCTATCGCTATGCTGTTTGCTGCTTCAGGACTCGCCCAGGCACCCCACACCAAGAGCCTTGACCTCACGAAAGTGAGCAAGGACGTAAAGCCCGGCGACGACTTCTATCTCTTTGTGAATCAAACGTGGATGCAGGAGCATCCGCTCACCGGCGAGTATGCCCGCTTCGGCAACTTCGACCTGCTGCGCGACACCGCCCAGGAGCAGGTGCGCAGCCTGGTGCTCGACGTGGCCGCATCAAATCCCGCGTCAGGCACCGTGGCCCACAAGGTTGCCACCATCTACAATCAGGCCATGGACTCAGTGCGCCGCAACGCCGAAGGTGCAGCCCCGATAGCGCCCCTGCTCGCCAAGGTCGAGAACGCAACGGCCGACGAGATGGACTCGCTGTTCATGTGGATTCACGCAAGCTATGCCAGCCCCTTCTTCGGCGCCGGCCCGATGGAGAACCTGATGAACAGCAATGAATATGCCATGTACGTGAGCAGCGGAGGCATGGGGCTGGGCGACCGCGACTACTATCTGCTCGACGACGAGCGCAACACCGAGGTGCGCAACGCCTACAAGGCCCTGATCGTGGCTCAGATGCAGAATGCCGGATATTCTCAGGCCGATGCCGAGCGCATAATGCAGAACGTGATGAAAATCGAAACCGCGCTGGCCGAAAAGGCATGGACCCGCGAGGAGAGCCGCAACATAGTGGCAATGTATAACCCCCGCACCCTCGCCGAGCTTGAGGAAATGTATCCTCAGCTCAACTGGAAGCGCTTCTTCCCCGAAACCATGGGCATCGAGGCCCCGGAAAACGTGATTGTGACGGAGATTGAGCCGGTTAAGCGCGGCATGGAACTGATGGCCGCCGCCACCGACCGCGAGCTCAAGGACTACTACCTGTGGAAACTGGTGAGCGGCGCATCGTCGATGCTCAGCGACGACTTCACCAACGCCAACTTTGAGTTCAGCAAGGTGATGAGCGGCGTAACCGAGCAGAAACCGCGCTGGAAGCGCGCCCTCAACGCCACCGAGAGCACCCTCGGCGAGGCCATCGGCGAGCTCTACGTTGCAAAATACTTCCCCGCCAGCTCAAAGGAATACATGGTCAATCTCGTCGAGAATCTGCGCGAGGCCCTTGGCCAGCACATCGACAACCTGGCCTGGATGAGCGACGCCACCAAGGCCAACGCCCGCGAGAAGCTCGCAGCATTCACCGTGAAGATAGGCTATCCCGACAAGTGGAAAGACTACTCCACAATGAAAATCGACCCCGAGCTGAGCTACTACGAGAATATGCACAACGCCGCCATGTGGCACCAGAACGAAATCTACTCGAAATGGGGCAAACCGGTCGACAAGACCGAATGGGGCATGACGCCGCAAACCGTCAATGCCTACTATAACCCCACGGCCAACGAAATAGTGTTTCCGGCGGCGATTCTGCAGGCACCGTTTTTCGACCCCGACGCAACCGACGCCGAGAACTATGGCGGCATAGGAGTGGTGATAGGCCACGAAATGACCCACGGCTTTGACGACCAGGGGCGCAACTTCGACAAAGACGGCAACATGATTAACTGGTGGACTCCCGAGGACGCCGAAGCGTTCGAGGCCATGACCAAGGGGCTCGTGGGGCAGTTTGATGCCGTAGAGGTGCTTCCGGGCCTGCACGCCAACGGCACCTACACCCTCGGCGAGAACATCGCCGACCAGGGCGGCCTGCGGGTGGCCATGACCGCATTCCTGAACTCTCAGGCAAAGAAAGGCGTTGACATAGATGACGAGTCGCAGAAGATTCAAGGCTATTCGCCCGCGCAGATTTTCTACATGAACTACGCTAACCTTTGGGCACAGAACATCCGCGACGAAGAAATCCGCTCGCTCACCATGGGCGACGTTCACTCGCTCGGCAACCTGCGCGTCAACGTTAGCCTGCGCAACCTCGAACCCTTCTTCAAGGCATTCGGCATGAAGGAAGGCGACCCGATGTATCGCCCCGAGAACGAGCGCGTAATCATTTGGTAACACTAATACTAACATAACCCACACATCAAAAAAACAGAATCTATGGAAATAATTGAACCCGGAAAGTTCGTGGCTCTCAGCTACGACCTCTACGACATAACCGACGGCAAGGAAACGCTGCTCCACCAGGTGCCGCCTACTGACCCCGAGAAGATGGTCTATGGCGTCACCCCCTCCGTTATCGAACCGCTTATGGAAGCCATCAAGGGGCTGAAAAAAGGCGACGACTTCGTTGCCACGGTAAGCCCGGCCGAAGGCTTCGGCGAATACAACGACGAGATGCTCCGCACCGAAACCCTGCCGCGCGAAATCTTCGAGGCCGACGGCAAGCTCGATGAAGAGAAAATCTATCCCGGAGCGCAGATTTACCTGCAGACCAACTTCGGCCAGGACGTGCCCGCAGTGGTGCTCGAGGTTAACCCCGACACCGTCAGCGTGAAGGTTGACTTCAACCATCCGCTGGCCGGCCGCACCGTGAAGCTCAAGGGCAAGGTTGAAGAGGTGCGCCAGGCCTCAGCCGAAGAGCTGGCGGCCTGTGCCGCCCAAAGCAGCTGTGGCTGCGGCGGAGGCAATTGCGGCGGCAGCTGCGGCGACTGCGGATGCGACGGCGGCTGTGGAAACTAAACGCCCCATCGCCCTGCCCCCGGAGTTCGTCGGGCGCATACTCGCCGACTCTTCCATTCCCGACCCCCAGGGGCTGCTCGACGCGCTGGCGTCGGGCAGCCCTTGCGTTGCTATTCGCCATAATCTGACCAAGGGGTGCGCGCGCCCCGACGGCGCAGATGCCGTGAGCTGGTGCAGCTCGGGCGAATATCTTGCCGAGCGCCCCAACTTCACCATGGACCCCCGCTTTCACCAGGGGCTATATTATGTGCAAGACCCGTCGTCGATGGCCATCGCGGCCGTGATTGAAAGCCTCGGGCTCACGGAGCCTGTAAGCTATCTCGACTCATGCGCCGCCCCAGGCGGCAAAACCACCGCGGCAATCGACGCCCTGCCCCCCGGCAGCTTCGTGCTGGCCAACGAAGCCGACCCCGGCCGCGCCTCCGCACTCTGCCAGAATCTGATGAAATGGGGCTATGCCAACGTGGCCGTAGCCCTCGGCCCCGCCCAGCGCCTCGCCCGGATGCCCCGCGGCTGCTTCGACATAGTGGCCGCCGACGTGCCCTGCTCGGGCGAGGGAATGATGCGCAAAGACCCCAAGGCCGTAGGGCAGTGGACTCCGGGCCTCGTTGATAGTTGCGCGCGGCTGCAGTGGGAAATCGTCGAGTCGCTGTGGCCGCTGCTGCGCCCCGGCGGTTACTTCATCTACTCCACCTGCACCTTTTCGCGCGCCGAAGATGAGGCCATAGTTGAACGCATGGCCGCCGAACTCGGAGCCGAGCAGATGCCGCTGCCGCCGATGCCCGGAGTGGTTGGCGGTCACTTCTACCCCCACCTTGTGCGCGGCGAAGGGCTCTACATGGCCCTGCTCCGCAAGCCCGGCAACGAACCGGCCCGACGCCCCGACCTATCGAAAGCGAATCTGATTCAGAAATCTACCGGCGAGGAATATGAGCTGAAAGGGCGCACGCGCATCCCCTCCCATGCCCTGGCCCTGCGAAGCGACTTCCGCCCCGACGACCGGTGGCCGCAGGTCGAAGTGGGCCGCGACGACGCCTTGCGCTTCCTCCATCGCGATGCCCTCACGCTCCCCGCAGGCACCCCCCGCGGCCAGGTGCTGCTCACCTTCGGCGCCCGCCCACTCGGCTGGGTCAACAACCTCGGCTCGCGAGCCAACAATCTCCTGCCCAAACACCTCCGCATCCTCTCCGACCTGTAAGAGTGGAGAGTGAGGATGTGGAAACAGAAAGTCCCCGGCAGGGCGCGAGGCTCTTGCCGGGGACTTTGTGTGTGCGGATATATCAGATGGTGAGTTTGAGCGAGTGGCTGCGGCCGGCGCAGGTGGCGTTGACCACGTAGATGCCTTTGGCGGGAACGCTGAAGGTGAAGCACTCGTCGTTGCCGTTGGCGTTGGCAACAACGCGGCCGTCGAGGTCGCTGATGAGCAGGCGCTTGGCCACGCCGTCAGTGCCGGGCAGGCAAACGCGCACTCCGGTGCTGTCGGCAACGGCGGTCATGCCGTCGAGGGCCTTCGATGCGACCACTTCGTTGATGCCGCTCTCTTCCTTCTTGCTCAGGCGGTAAACCACGGTGGCGTGTTTGGCAATCTTGGCGCACTCAAGGCTGCCGGTCACAGGGTCGAGGTCGGCGTGGTTAACCACGTCGCGCACCAGATATGTGTCGGCGGTATTCAGGGCGGGAATTACGGAGAAATCGATGGTGTAGTCGCGCTTGGCGGTAGAGAGGTTGGTCACCGAAACGGCCACGTCGCCATTCTCGAGGTCTTTTGCAAAGACGACGAAATTGGTGTTTTCTTCAATCAGTTCGGCGGCCTGACCCATGCGGTCCTGATTGATGGCGATGAGTTCAGAGTTGGTCAGCAGGGCGAGGTCGGCATCGCTGATGGCCTTGCGCAGGTCGAAGCTGAGGGTCAGCGGCGAGCTCCACATGCACCAGAGCGAGAACTGCGTGGCATATTCGTCCATGGTCATGCCGGCGCCCGAGGCGCAGAGGTCAGACGAGCTCTTGCCGGTTCCGTGGATGCCTACGCACATCATGTCGGCATCGTTCCAGCGGTTCACGCCGTTGTAGGGCCAGATGTTTTTCATCCCGGCGATAGACTGCAGGATGCCGATGCCGCCGGTGGCGCCGTTCCAGCAGTCGCGGGTATCGTAGGTGGCGCGCCAGCAGGTGCCGCCCACTTCCGCGCCCCACTTCCAGGGTTCGCGCACGCCCCATTCGCATACGTAGAGGATAATGTCGCGTCCGCTGGCCTTGAGGGCATCGCCCATGGTCTTGTAGCGGGTCTTGGCGGTCTCAACGTCGGCGGGAGCGCCGCAGTAGTCATATTTCAGCAGGTCAACACCCCATGCGGCATACTGGTTGGCATCCTTGGTTTCGTAGCCGAGCGAGCCGTAGGCGTTGGCGCAGGTCTTATTGGCGGCGTCGGAATAGATGCCGAACTTCATGCCCTTGGAGTGAACATAGTCGGCAGCGGCCTTCATACCCTTGGGGAACTTGGTGGGGCTTTCAACGGGAGTGCCGTCGGCTTTGCGCGACGATGCGTGCCAGAGGTCGTCGATAACCAGGTAGTTATAGCCGGCATCGCGCAGGCCGCTGCTGGCCATAGCGTCGGAAACGGTTTCGATTACGGAGTTGGATATCTCGCCCTGAACCACGTTCCAGCTGATCCAACCCATGAAGGGAGTGGGCTGCTGCAGGTGGGAGCTTACGGTGAGGGTCACTACCGTTTCGCTGCTTGCTTCGCCCAGGTCGATTCCAACGGTGTAGGTGTAAACGCCCTCTTCCTCAATGATGCCTTCAACCAGGCAGCGCTCTTCGTTGAAGGTGAGGCCGGCGGGAAGGTCTTTCACGGTGATTACGGCGTCGTCGGCCTGGCAGCGCAGCTTCTGCATGAATTTGACTCCGGGCTGCGAGAACACGGTTGTGGCGGCAAAGAGCTTGGTGTCGAGCTCCGACTCGCTGACTATTTCGGGCGCGTTGGAGTTCTGATAGAGATATTCGAAGTAGGCGTTGCCGAGGTCAACGTGGTCGTAGGCGTCGCCGTTGTAGTTATCGATTGCGATGATGAGATATTTATAGTCGGTGAGGCCGTCGAGGTCGATGGTGACGGGTTCGGAGTCGAGAACGCTGGTGGTGCCCGACATCATCGAGTGTTCCTTGCCGGCGGCATCGCGCAGAATAACGTCGTAGGCCACCCGCGAATAGCCGTTGGCCGACGTGCAGTACGAAGCCACTTCGTCGTCATTGCCGAGCACGGCATGGAACTTGGTGGTGGCGCCGTTGAGCTTCACCACCACCTTGGCAGTGGCATGCAGGCCTACGCCGCTGGTATACTTCACGCCCTTGATGGTGATGGGGCGGCCGTCGATGCTCTTGTTGGCTTTGATAGTGCCCCAGCCGTTGGTGCAGAGGTTGATGTCGAGAGTGCTCAGGGGAACTATCTGGGCGCCTTCGGTCGTCGGTTCGGTGGGCAGGTTCACCACTCCGGGGTCGGTTTCGCCGCCACCTGCGGTAAACATCTCGCTCTCGGTCACGAAGCGGGGCGCCGTGCCGGAATAGGTGAAACGGGCGTCGGCCCAGTCGGCATGGTCGGCCCAGGGCTGTGCACCCTTGGCATATTCGAGCTTGAGATATTTATAGCCGCTCAGGTCGGGGATGTCGAGAGTGTAGGAATAGGAGCTGGTCTGGCGGTTGAACGTGCCGGAGCATACGGTGGTAGTGGCCGATTTCGAGTCGCCATAGAGCGTTACGATATAGTCAACGATGCCATGGTCGGGCTTGAGGTCGGCTTCGTCGTCGACGCCCAGAACCGAGTGAAACGACGTGGCGCCGTTGAGCTCAATGATGGCCACCGAGGGGGCATGGGTGCCCACGCCGCTCTCATACACGGTGCCCATGATGGTGATGGGGTTGCTGTTGGTCGAGAGGTTGGCCACTACGTGCTCGCCATCGAAGAACGTGATTTTTTCAAGCCCATCGAGCTCCGAGAGCTGGATGATGCCGGCACCCGTGGTGGCGGGAACGGTCTCTGCCTGCATGGCGGGCACTGCCCATAGGGTCAATGCCGCCGCGCTGAAAAGTTTACAGAATTTGTTCATGATTGGTTTTAAATGATTTATTATTTTGTTGAATTGATTGCATTGCGTGTGGCCGCCACGGCCTGGGCCGGCGCCAGGTCAGGCAAGGCGGCCAGGGCGGCGTCGATGGCGGTCATGTCGGCGCCGGACTCGCGGAGCAGACGGATTTTCTCCGCCATCTGTATCCCCTCGATTATCTTCTCGAAGCGGGCCGACGAGCGGGGGCCGGGATAAAACAGATAGGTATCGCCGGCGCTGAACAGCTCGAACCTCGAGTCGTCGAGCGGATTGTCGGGCCAGTTGATCCACGACCAGTGCAGATAGCCGTCGAAGCCGTTGGCCACGGCATAGAGGGGCAGATAGGCGCCATCGCCCGGATTATTGTTGCTCAGAATGTTGGGCTCGGCCTCGATGCAGCATGTATAGACGGTGCTCACCTGTCGGCGCCCGCGGCGGGCCGCCAGCTCCTCGGCCGTGAAGCTGTGGCCGTAGGGGATGCAGTAGTCATACAGATAGTCGGTCAGCTCGGGGTGACGGTTGCCGGCGAGCGACATCTTCATGTCGGGCACGGTGCGCTCCACCAGCGCCTTGGCGTCCATCATCGACTGCAGGCCGCGCTCGTCCATGGCTATGCAGGTCTTGTCAAACCAGCCCTTGGCGCGCAGATGGGCGGCGAAGCTGCGCAGAAAGTCGCCCCAAAGGTCATCGTAGGCCTCGGTGCCGGTGGGGGAGTCGAGCGTCTGAAACTGCTGCGTCGCTTCGTCGAAATAGCGGAAACTCATATCCCAGGGCACCATCGAATAGCAGTTGATCTGCCGGTCGATGCCGCACCCGGCCATCATCTCCACGTAGCGGTCGAATATGTCGAAGTCAAACTGCCACGCTCCGTCGGCGCGTCGCACTGTCTGCACCATCGGGTCAAACTTGTCGTGGCTCTGCACTCCCCAGGGCTCATAGAACAATATGGCGGTGACCACCTTCTGCCCGGCATCGGCCAGGGCGCGCATATAGGGCCTGAGCGCCTCGAAGTGTTCGGGGCTCCAGCGCTCCAGCCCGTAATAGCGGCTCACGGCATAGGGCTGCTGCCAGAAGTCGAGATGAAACGCCCACTCCCGGGGTTCGGGCAGAGTGCGGGGCTTCACGTCGACTACGAGCGGAAGCGCGGCCACGAGGTTGCCGGCATCGTCGGTGATGCGCAGCGTGTAGTCATGAAAGCCCTCGGCGGCATCGGCCGGCACCTTGATGCTTGCCCACACGGGCTGCACCTTGCGCGGCTCGAGCGCCCGCTCCCAGTCAAGGCCGATAATGTCGGCCACCGGCCAGGGGGTGAGGTCGAAGTTGTGCCGGCCGCACGAGCGCTGGTCGTCGGTCAGCACATAGTCCATATATCTCGCATATCCCCCTTCGAGGCTGAGGGTCAGCGGACTGTCGGTGCCCTCGGCGGCATAGAGCAGCGCCTCGGCGCTTACCTTCTCGCCGCGCCACGCAGTGAGCGTATCGGCCGGCAGAAGCGGCGCGGATGGCAGCTCGGTGGCGGAATGAATCACGTCGGATGAGGTCCAGCCGGCAATCACGTCGCCGCCGGCAAACATCGGCAGCGCGGCCAATGAAAGGGCTATCGAATGAAGTAATCGCATCAGATTCAAGGAAATTTTGTGCAAAAATAACAATAAAAAATGTGAAATACCTTATGTTACGCAAAAAAATGCTTAAATTTGCGCAAATTAAACATCGATGAAAGTGAAACTAAGAACTTTGCTATACTCCGGGGCGCTTGCGGCCGCATGTGCCCTGAACGCCGCCGGCCCTGAAGACAACGTGGCCGAAGAAGTGGTATGGATGATCGGCGACCAGCCCATATGGCGCTCGGAGGTCGAAGACCTCTGGACGCAGATGAAGCAGGAGCGGGTCAACATCGTGGGCGACCCCTACTGCTTCGTGCCCGAACGCATAGCCCTTGAGCGGATATATCTCCACCAGGCCGATATCGACACCATCGAAGTGCCCCCGGGCAGGGTAATGGCCCAGGTAGACATGCAGATTAACGAATGGATGGCCCAGGCCGGCTCGCGCGAGGCGCTCGAAATATATATGCACAAGTCGCTGCCCGAGCTGCGCCGCTACATGACCGAGAGCATGACCAACCGCTTCCGCATGAGCGAGGTGCAGAAAAACCTCGTCAGCAAAGTGAAGCTCACCCCCTCGCAGGTGCGCCGCTACTTCGACCGCCTGCCCGCCGACTCGATTCCCTATATCCCCACTCAGGTGGAGGTGCAGATCATGACGCTCAACCCCGCAATATCCCGCGAGGAAACCGACGCGGTGAAGAACCGCCTGCGCGAAATGGCCGAACGCGTCAATAACGGCACGGCCAACTTCTCCACCCTGGCGGTGATGTACAGCGAGCACCCCTCATCGACCAACGGCGGCGAGATGGGCCTGCTCAGCCGCGCGCAGATGCTCCCCGAATACGCCACCGCCGCCTTCAACCTCAACGACCCCAAGAAGGCGTCGGCGGTAATCGAAACCGAAGACGGCTTCCACATAATCCAGCTCATCGAAAAACGCGGCGAGAGAGTCAACACCCGCCAGATTCTGCTCAAGCCCAGGGTTGACGACAAAGACCTCGACGCCGCCCGCATGAGGCTCGACTCGATTCGCGCCGACATTCTCGACGGCAACTTCACCTTCGACGAAGCGACCGAAGTGCTGAGCCAGGATAAAGACACGCGCAATAACCACGGCCTGATGTCGCAGACCACCGTATCGGGCGGCAACACATCGCTCTTCCAGATGAGCGAACTGCCTGCCGAAGTGGCCCGCGCGGTGGCCGAGCTGAAGCCCGGCCAGATTAGCCCGGCCTTCTTCATGAAAGACCCCAAGAACGGCCTCGACAAGGTGGCGATAGTGAAGCTCAAAGACCGCATCGAGGCCCATCGCGCCAACCTGACGAGCGACTATCAGCTCATCCGCGACATGGCCACCGAAGCCGAGCAGGAACGCATCCTCACCGACTGGGTCGACAAAAAAATCGCCAACACCTACATCCGCATCGAGCCGGGCTGGCAGGACTGCCCCGACTGGAAACATAACTGGATGAAGAAATAATGGCCAGCCGTCGCGCCAAGCGTCTGATTGTGCCGGTGGCGGCCATCATGGCCGTCACTGCGGCAATGTTTGCCCGCAATCCGCTCTCAGTGCCCGATTCAACGCCAATCGTGCCTCAGATTCCGGCCGCCAACCGCCACACCCCCGGCCGGATTTTTCTCGAACAGGCCGACTCGCTGACGGTAAGCCCCCTCGAGCCCGACGTGCAGATAGTAGTAGGCAACGTCATATTCCGCCGGGGCGACATGTTCATGTACTGCGACAGCGCCCGATTCTACACCTCCCCCACCCTCCCGGCCGACTCGATGGAGGCGTTCGGCCACATACGCATGGAGCAGGGCGACACCCTCTTCCTCTTCGGCGACGCCATGGAATACTCCGGCTCGCAGGAACTCGCCACCGTGTGGGGCAGCGACGAGCAGGACGTCAGGCTCATCAACCGCGACGTAACCCTCACCGCCCCAGTGCTCTACTATTCAATGGCCATGGAGCTCGGATTCTACGACAACGGCGGCACCCTGACCGACCCAAGGAACCGCCTGACCTCGCTCGAAGGCGAATACGCCCCGCCAACCAAAGAGGCCAACTTCTACCGCCGGGTGCGCCTGCAGGGCGTCAGCGACCGCGGCGACAGCATATGGGTCTACACCGACACCCTGCTCTACAACACCGACACCCGCATTGCCGAGCTCCCCGTCAGTGCCCGCATTATCGGCAACGACGGCGACATCTACACCACCAACGGCACGTTCAACACCGGCCTCAACACGGCGATTCTGCTTGACCGCTCGCGCGTTCACACCAACAAAGGAAACACCCTCACCGGCGACTCTATTGTCTACGACAGCAACACCGGCATCGGCGAGGCCTTCGGCCGGATGGTGCTCACCGACTCGGTGCGCCAGATGAGCGTCGAAGGTGATTACGGCTTTTACAGCGAGCTCACCGACAGCGCCTACTGCACCGGCCACGCGCGCCTGATGGAATATTCGCAACCCGAGGTGCTTTATCTCCACGGCCGGGAAATACGCATGTTCACCACCCCCGACTCAACCCGCCTCACCATCGTCAACCCGCGCGTGCGCTTCTGGCGCACCGACCTACAGGGCGTATGCGACTCCATGACGTTTGTCAGCTCCGACTCAACCCTGCGCATGGACTACGACCCCATCGTATGGAGCGACAACCGCCAGATATTCGGCAACCGCATCATCGTGCACCTCAATGATTCAACCATCGACAAGGCCATTCTTCCCGACTTCGGCTTCATGGCCGAGCTGATTGAAGACCCCTACTACAATCAGCTCAGCGGCAAGGAGATGATTGCCCTGTTCAACAACGGCGAGCTGCGCCAGCTCGACGTCAACGGCTCCGTGCAGGCCATTATGCTGCCGCAAGAAGAAGACTCCACCTACAATAAAATTGCAAACGTGGAGTCATCGTTCCTTTCCGCCATCTTCAAAACCCGCGAACTCGAGCGCGCAAAGCTATGGAATGAAACCACGGGCACCGTCACCCCACTCTATCTTGCCAAGCGCAGCCTGCTCAAGCTCCCCAAATTCCGCTGGGAAGACTCAATCCGCCCCAAGTCGCCCGACGACATCTGGTAATTTTTAATTATCAATTATAAATTATGAATTATCAATTATGAATTATGGATTGAGTGAAGAAAAAAATTGATAATTCATAATTGATAATTCATAATTCACCCCCCTCACCGCGTTCGCGCCGCGAGCAGGGCGTCGCGCCGGGCAATGAAGTCGTTGAAGCTGCCGAAGATATCGGCAAGCGACGCCATCGAGGCGCGCGTCTGAGCGTCAAACAGCGTGGCCGAATTGCCCGTGGCCGCATTGAGCCGACCCTGAAGCGACTCGCTCACTCCGGCCGCCTGCTCAAACAGCTTCATCTCCAGATTCACCAGCTCGTAGGCTCCCCCCGTGGCCGGATTCGTAACCACCTGATGCGGCCCAGGCGAACCCGGCCGCGGATTATAGGGAATCACCCCGTCGTAGCTCGCCCACATGGCGCGTATGTCGGCCCAGCTCAGCTGGTCGCATATCTCATCTTCCGGAAACAGCAGCACCCCCTTGGCCGAGGTCGACATCATGTTGTCAATCAGCGTTATCAGTCGGTTGATATACTTCTGCTGATCAATCAGCCCCTCCACAAACGGGTGTATCTCGCCGTCGATCAGCGGATAGAACTTAACCGCAAACGGATGCGTCGGCGCCGTCTGCTCGGCCAGCACATGCCCGTGAGGAGTCAGAAACCGTCCGCACCATGAGGTAACGTACTCATAGCGCGTCTGCACGCGAGGCTGACCGCGCTTTGCACGCCGGCGGTTCATTGCCGCAATCTCCCCTTCGCGGTTGGCCGCCACGCAATATAGGCTCGCCGTCAACGGGTCGTGACAGCGCAGCTGCTCGGCGGCCTCAAGAGTCCACACCTCAGCCACCCGGCAGCGCCCTCCGTTTTCAGCCGTTCCGGCATATGCCCGCCTGATCTCCCCGGCCCGGGCCCTCGACCCGCCGGCAAAGCGCCCTATCGTTTCGGGCAACGACCAGTCGTGATACATCCCCACCAGCTCCGCGTCAAGGCTGCGGGGGTCGCGTATCTCGCTGCAGAAAAACCTGTCGGCGCTCACATTGTCGACCCACAGGGTACCCGACGCCCCCGGGCGCCGCTCCACGCTCACCCGCTGCACCGCACACCCGCTGACCAGATATTCCTCAAACAGCCTCGCGTCGAGTTCGCCGAGCCGGTTGGGGTCAGCCTTATCATCAGAGCCGCCGCTACTGCGAAAGTGCCCCACTATGGTCTTCACCAGCCGGTTTATCATATTGTTGGTCAGCGGCATGCGGCCGCTCTTCGAGGCCAGTTCCCCCTCGGTCATGCGCTCGCCCGAGGGGGTGGTGACAACGTCGCCCCACTGCTTGCCATACGTAAACTCCTTGAAGCGCCGCCGGGCAGCCCTGAACCCGGCCAGCCGGTCATACTTATCGCCGGCCGCCTGCAATATATCAGTTCTAAGCTCCATAATCAATCATCGATTTTATTGCTTTATCGTCAAAAACATAACTATCCTCGCCGAAATCCATAGCGCACGTCAGCTCAACGAGCCGGCCCGACGCCCCCGAGGCAATGACCGCTCCGGGCGATATGCGCGCCGCAAGCGGCCGGCGGCAGAACGGATTGGCCGCGCAGGCACGCACCGTGGCCTCGTCGGCATCGGGCGCAATCGCCCCATCCCACCCCTCGAACCGCATGCGCAATATGCGCCTCACCCCCTCCGGCGCCCTCACCACGGCAAGCCCCGTGGCGCCGGGGCTCACCTCGGCCGCCGCGCCCATCTCTATCGGCGCGAGCATCGACTCGTCGCCGCAGTCGAGCAGATGCAGATACCAGGCGCGCATCTCGGCCTCGAGCGCGCGGTCATAGTCGGCCCCGTCCGTGCGGGTCAGCGTGCAGTCGAGCCTCAGTGGCTCGCCCGCACGCATCGTTTTCCAGAGCTCCAGCATGGCGCTCTTAGTCAGGTTTCGCTTCATATGCCGCTCGCCACTACCCTCACGTGAGCCTCAGGATAACGGAGCACCAGGCAGCTCACCTCGGTGAGCACCACTGCCTCCGTGTTGCGCTGACCCGAGCTGCGCAGGTCGAGCGTATTGGCCGAGAATGGCACGTGGACATACTTGGTAAGATACTCGGGGTCGATAATCAGGCCGTCGGCCGAATGGCCGCAACTGTCGAGCACCTCGGAGTGAATCACGTAGAGAGTGCCGAACTTCGAGTGCATCTCGGTGAAGTCCAGACCCCAGCGGCTCACCACGTCGCCCGGCAGCATCACCCGCTGATTGCCGTCGAGCAGACTCAGCTGCTCTATCAGCCCCGTGCCCGCTATCAGAATCTTGCGCGCCGAGCCGGCATGACCCGTAAACGCCGCGCTCATCACCCCTATCCAGTCGGCGCCCGTCAGTTTTCCGGCAGGATAGTCAACCTGCTTGCCCGCCTGGTTCCATATGCCGCCGGTAAGGAATATCTCGCTCTTCTTCCCGGGGTCGGTAAAGCGCGTGCGGTGGCCGAAGAGGAAGCTCCGCTCCATGTTCAGGCGCATATCGTAGATGGCCACCTCCTCCTGGTCCGAAAAGGTCCAGCCCACCTCCTTGTTGGCCGCGCGCATCAGAGTGCTCTGCTCTATCTGCGCCTTGAATATCTGGCAGTAATTCTGCTTCTTCTCGGGCAGAGCCTCATACTGGGCGGTCTGCACGTCGAGCTCGCCGGCCGCACGCCCCATGCGCACCACTCTGTCGCCGGCCTTCACCGCCCCCATCCTCATAGCCCCCGAGGCATCGATGGCGCCGTTGATGCCGCGCAGGGTCAGCTTCTTCCCCGAGCCCGACGTCACGTAAAACACCATCGGCTCCCCGGCCGGAGTGAGGCTGTCGGGCAGAATCACCGTCTCCGACGGGTCAAAAAGCCCCTCGTCGGCCACCTCTATCTCAAAAAAGCCGCGCGCGGGGTCGCTCACAACCATATTATCCGCTGATTTGGCCACTGTGGTCTGCCCCTGGCGCGTGGCCACGGCATAATAGTCCACCACCATGCTCCGACACGGCCTCGACGACGCATAGCGGCTCAGCTGGTCAACCGGAGTGGCCATGGGGCGCAGCTTCGTGATGCGCTGGTCAACGTCGCTACGCAACAGTTCGGGAACATTCTCGCTTGCATTAAGGGTGGTAAGCGGTTCACCCGTGATTCCGATACTCATAGTGTGTAAAAAAAAAATAAGATTAAAGAATGGTTAATAAATCAGTTATCTATCCCATATCGATTCGCGCATATTGCCCAGAATCTGAAACTCTGCCGGTGGCGTTTCGGCCGGCGCCGGCGCCTCAGCGCCCTCCCACACTCCCGGCTCATGCATCTTCTGCTCAATCTGCTCATTGAGGCCGCGGCGATAGCCCCGCTCCTCGGCCTCGGCAAGCTGCTGCTCAAGGCTCTTCTCTTCTTCGTTTTCCATAATGCTTTGCTATAGGTTTATTTAAAAAACACGCTGCAAAATTACGCCCCCGCTCCACCTCCCCACCGTAGATTTCGTGCGGAATGTGAAAAAAAAAACAGACGGCGATCCATCACGGACAGCCGTCTTTTCATCATATCAATTTAAAATCTGTTTTTTCACTTTATCACCTGTATGCGGTCATTCCGGCAATAATATTGATAGATAGATTGATGTCAAAAAAAATTGTATGTGTTTTTTCAGTATGGACATGACGGAAGGCACCCGGGCGGATGCCCGGACGGCCATATTCAGACGTAAATTTAGGGGTACAGACTACCCGCGCACGCTGCTCACACGCGCATAGGGGGGGGTAATTAGCAGTCTGTCAAACATTTGCACGGCTTCTACAAAATTTCCAAAAGAGTTTACCGATATGCAAATATACATATTTATTTTTATTCCCCAAAATTCCGCCCGCCCCGCGCCAAGATTAAAAAAGACGGCGACCCTCACGGACCGCCGTCTTTCTTTTTCATATCAATCTAAATCTATCTGCTTATTTAACAACGACTTTCTTGCCGTTGATGATATTTATGCCCTTGACGGGAGTGGCCAACCGCCGCCCCTGCAGGTCATAAACCACCTTCACGGCATCATCCGCAGCCGTAATCTCGGTGATGGCGGTGGTGGATTTGTGGCCGGCGTCCTCTCCCATCGAGGTAAGCACGTATTCCGGCTCAGCTTCACCGGCCTCTTCCTCTTCGCTGAGAGCGGCAACGCGGCGCGCAGTAGCCTCGGTGGCCTCGGCAAACGGAGTCAGCTTGACCTGACCGGCCTTCGAACCGGCCGACACGGTAAACAGCTCGGCCTCGCCAAGCATGAACTTGATGTTCTCGCTATTGAGCTCGTGCCTGAAGCTGGCTATGTTCCCTTCGATAGTGCAGCGCCAGTTGTAGATGTTTTCAATTTCATCGCCCTCGTCGGGGGTGAACTCATCGGTCGACGCCTTGCCGTAGAACGCATGATACTTCTTGCCGTCGGCGGCTAAGGCGATGCTATAGCAGAAGCCGTCGGTCATATCCAGGCTCATGGTGCCGGTGAGCGCATTCAGGGATTGCAGGCTTATGCCATACGCCTTATCGGCCGCGGCATTCTCATCAATCAGCGCCATCCGCTCATTGAAGAGCGCAACGCCCTCCCCGCTGTAGTGGTTCACTATGTCGGAATGATTCTCGGGCAGGTCGGCAACGGCGGCCTCGGCGGCCTCGAGGGTGGCGGCGGCCACGGCCTCCATATTGTTGAGAGCGGCGTTGATGGTGGCCATCAGCTCTTCCGAGGCATCTTCAACCTTCACGAACCTGAAGCCGCAACCGTCTTGCTCATCGCTAAAACCGGCAATAGCGGGGATAGGTGAGTCAAGCCAGTCAATCACCATCATGCCCGGACGATTCTTGCCGGTGGTATCCTCGCCGCCGGCGATGACGAACTTACGGGTAGTGCCGTCGGTGGGTTGAGTGAAGATTTCGCCGTTGAACGTCACCTCAGTGGCCACGTCGCCGAACATCCATGCATACGCAACCCCCTCCAGGCTTTTATTGCTCGAGTTAGACAGGAAGCCATAGGCATTGACAAACTTGCCGACGGCAACGTTATAGAGATAACTCCTGCCATCTTTCTCAACCACCGCCCACTTGTTGGCATCGGCATTAGAGCCTGATTTGCCGCTTGACCATACATACTGATTGCCGGCATCGAGATTGGCCGTCAGGGCGCCGCGGCTCGCTTCAGGGCAGGTAATGGTGTAAATTTCGCCACTCCGGGGATAATTGAGAACTACCTCCATCGAGGCCATAGCGCTGTAGATTGCATCTGCGGCGGCACGCTTCTCCGAGGCCACAGCATCGTCAGCCAGGGCCACGGCTGCCTCATGGGCCGCTTTTGCCTCATCAGCCGAGCTGATCTTGAGGAAGCCGACCTCATCGCTCGATTCAGGCAGAGAGCCCGAGATATTGATTGCTCCGGCAAGATATTCGGTGGCGGCCTGAGCTTCGTCGACAAAGCAGATATACCAGGCTGAATTGTCGCCCTTTACCCATCTTACCACGTTGGTAACGTCGCCGGTGCTGTTGCTATGCCAGTAGCAATTGCTGTTGACATGACCCTCGGGACCGACTACCTTCACACCCACCAGTCCCTTGCTTGCGTTCGAAAGGTCAAAGTTATAAATCGAAGCCTCGCTCTGGTCCGACACCAACGATATGTTTGTGTTGTCAGCGGTAGGATGTTTCACGTATTGGTTGCTGTACTCATGGAAAATGTAGAAGCCCGAGCCATCTTCCGCATTCTTGAGGGTAAAGGTGCGTGTGCCCTCATCGCCGCCGCGCCTCACTCCGTCGGAAGTCTTGCCTATGTAGACCGGACGCTGGTCGTGCAGGAACTGCACGTGGCTGTTATGACCGTCAGCAACCTGACCGGAGAAAGCATCGTCAACCAGCTGGTGAAGAGTAGCCATCAGCTGATTTAAATGATCGGAGTTCTTTATGCCTGCGCTTGCTGCGGTGGTCCATGCGGCCTGCTGCTCCTCCGAGAATGCGAACATGCCGTTTTCAATATACGAATTGATTAAGTCCACGTACGCCTTACGCTCGGCGGCATATGCCGCATTGATTTCATTAAGGGTGGCCTCCGCCTTATCCACTTCAGCCAGCTCGACGGACCAGATAGAACCGGCATCATTTCCATTCCAATAGCCTACGCGGGTGCCGGAGCCCTGAAAATCATTCCATGCAACGTTCGTATCGGTTAGGTCTTTGGCATGAAGTATATTGAATCCGCTATAGTCGCCCTGGCTGTTTTTCTTGAGATACCATATGATGTCGTCGCCCGACGTTGCCCAGCTGCCGGTAGCCGGATTGGTTATGGCTTCGGTGGTATAGGCATTATATATTCTGACAGGCACATAGCCTTCGGCATCGACAGCGCCGGCCTGCTGCATATACCACAAGGCTCCCACATCATAGCGGTCGCCGATATTCAGCTCATCGTCAAGCTTCAGTTCCAGCTGGCCGCTGCTGCCCGGAGTCACGGCATAAGTAACGCCATCGCGTCCGGTAGTGCGCACATTCTTAATCAGTACATATCCGGGATTATTTATATCGGCCGAAATTATCCAGTCGTTACATACCTCGAGCGCCCACTTCACCTTTGCGGTCCATCCGTTCTGCGTGCGGCCAACGTAGTTGTCGGTCCACACGATGTTATCGGCCTGTGTGCCTGCAAGGTTGGAGGCATTTCCACTCTGGGCGATAACGAAATTGCCATCGTCCAGCTCTCTGAATCTCCAGTAGTAGATACTGCTATTGTTGTAGGTTGAGGTCCAACCGGTGTCGCTCGAAAAATACTTGCCGGTTTGGGCATTCATTATCGCGAATTTACCGTCATTATCTCCCGTACCGGGAACGAGAAACACCGGCGTCTTGACTTCGGTCGACACCTCGGCTTTCGTGCCGTTCGAACTCGATTCGAGCTGAAGATACGTGTTTTCTGCCTCAGTGAGCCTGATGTAGTAAGGATAGTCAACATCAATAGACGAATAAAGATAGAACTCCGCACAATTGGCATGCAGGTCATTGCCGGCAGAACTTGAGGTGCTGTCGATTACAAAAAGCACATAACGCCCTGTCTGCTCCGATGGAAAATCCACCTTTACAAGGGTCCGTTTGGTTGCGTCATTATACACGCGGTCAAGATTTCCCTGCAATGTGGGCGTCTTGTTTTCGAGAAATGTTGTCAACGATGCGTGATTGTCAGACACGATGGACGCACTGCCGTTGGCAGCTGCCGCAGCCACGTTGAGGCCCGAAACGTCATCGAGTACATAAAGACGGTAATTCTGTACGAAACCATTGCCGGCGGCTTGACGCGGCAGAAAACCGAATGTGGAAAACGGCACCTCCGAGGCGTTCTCGCCGCGGTCAATCACGAAATAGTGGGGGCATGTCGTGTCATGGTTGCTGTTGCCGTACTCACTGTGCCAGAACGTCGAAGTATTTCCGTCCGTGATATGACGGAATCCGCCGTCGCCGCTGTTTGCATTATGCTCCGAGCAGCCTCTGACGGTCCAGGCGGCCCTGTCAAGCTCCACCTCGACCTTATGCTCGGCCGATGCCTTTGGAACCGCCAGGAAGGCGGTCAGGCCAAAAGTCAAACAAAGTAATGTTTTTCTCATTGCTAATTTGATAGTGATTTTATTATTATTTATTAATTTTTGAGATATGGGCATGACGGAAGGCGCCCGGGCGGATGCCCGGACGGCCGTGGTTAGGTCGGAATTTAGGGGTACAGACTATCTGCGCACGCTGCTCACGCGCGCATAGGGGGGGGTAATTGGCAGTCTGTCAAATACTTGCATTATGTCTGCAAAAATCTCAAAGGAGTTTACCGATTTGCAAATATACAGATTTATTTTTATTTCCCAAAATTCCGCCCGTCCCCGCCAAGAAAACCCGGGAAAAGTGGCGCAAAGAGGTGCAAAAATCCGTTTCAAAAATTTTTTCGTAACTTTGCGGTTGAATTATGACTACAAAGCTCTATCACGTAATATGCGAATGGATTCGCGACCTCATCGAGGGCACCCAATGGGAGGGCCACGTCTTCGCCGTTGGCGGTTGTTGCCGCGATGAGCTCATGGGCTTTGAGATTAAAGACCTCGACCTGGCCGTTGACCTGCCGATGGGAGGAGTGAAGTTTGCGCGCTGGCTGCAAAACAAGCGCCTGACCACCGGACGCCCCGTATTCTTTATCAAATACGGCACGGCGAAACTGCGTCTGCGCCGCTTTCGCGACGACGAGATTGAGCTGGTGCAGACCCGGCGCGAGCAATACACGCGCGAAACGTCGCGATGCCCCGAAGTGGCCTTCGGCACGATTGAGGAAGACTGCTTCCGACGCGACTTCACGGTCAATTCGCTCTATTACGACATTACGCGGCGCGAGATGGTTGACATTACCGGCCTGGGCATAGCCGACATGAAGGCCGGCCTGCTGCGCACGCCGATGGACCCCGACGAGACCTTCAACGACGACCCGGTGCGCATTCTCCGCGGCCTGCGCTTTGCCAACCGCTTCGGCTGGACCATTGACCCGCCGGTGATGGAGGCGCTGCTGCGCCACATTCACCGCATAGAGATAGTGAGCCGCGAGCGGGTGCACTCCGAGCTGTGCAAGATGCTCAACGGACCCGACCCCGCCGGAATCATGGAGACGCTGCGCTCAACCGGGGCGCTGGCCGTGATGATTCCGGAGATGAGCCGCATGGCCGGCGACCGAAAGAGCTGGAATGTGGCCATAGGCCGCCTGCGCCAGGTTATAGCCAACCGGCCCGACGCCCCCACCCGCATGAGGCTGGCATCGCTCTTTATCAGCCTGGCACCAAAGGCGGCCGAGGCGGCCAAGACCACCCGCGGCATCATGCAGACGCTGAGGTTTGACCGCCCGATAGTGAGCGACGTGGTGTTTCTGGTGCTTTATTCAGGAGTTGACAAGGCCAATCTGGCAAATCCGCGCTATGTGCGCGCCATGCAGAATCTGGCCGGCACGCCGCAGCGCATGGAGCTGCTGGTTGAGTTCATGACCGCCCTCGGAGCCCCCGACGCGGCGCAGGCGCTGCGCCGGGCCTGCGCGGAGCTCGAGGCAAAAGGGATGTCGGCCTACAACACGGGCAAGGATAAGAAGAAAGACGGGGATGAAACGCCGACGAAACGCCGACGCCGCAGGGGCGGCCGGCAGCGCAGGCGCCGCAGCAAATAAGGAATCAGGGCAGGAGATGCCGCCCGCTTACTCTTTCATGCGGCGCAGCAGCGAATAGGCTGCGCGCACGCCGAGCTGGCCGGCACGCGAAACGTCGCGCTCGGCATCATCGCGGTTGCCGCGGCTGAAGTGGATGAATCCGCGGTTGAAGTAGGCCGCCCCCAGGTCGGGATTCAGGCTGATGGCGCGGGTAAAGTCGGCCGACGCCTCATCGTAATCGCCGGCCTGCATGGCCAGCACCCCCTTGTTGTAGACGGCAACGGCCATGGCCGGATTATAGTTCAGCGCCATGTCGAGGTCAGACCGTATCCGGGCAGCGTCCATGGCCAGCCCCGAATTGAGGGCCGCCGCGTCGGCGCCGATCATCACCCGGCCGCGCTGCGACTCCATGAGGCGGTAGCGGGCGGCAGCGCGCATCAGATAGCCCGGAGCGAAGTCGGGCCGCGCCGCCAGCAGCGCGTCGAGGTCGGCTATGGCAGGAGTATAGTCCTTGAGGGTCATGTAGTCCATGGCGCGCGCAAAATAGTCGAGCGGCGATGCGTTGCCGGCATTGACCAGGGCGCCGAGCCGCTGAATGTCTTCGAAATGGCGCGAGGCATCGGAGTCGAGGGTCATCTGCGGCAGATTGTTGGTTAGAAACACCACGAACGGCAGCATCCGGGCCGAGTTGATGGCGTTGATTTCGCGGTCGAACACGGCGGATTCATCGTCGGCATCGGCCGTGTAGTAGCTGAGCTGATAAATCGGCTGCGGCTCGATGGCGTCGTGGCGCTCCTCCACCCTTGCGCGCAGCCCCTCGGCATTGAAGGTCTGGGCCGTGGCCGATTCGTCCTGTATGGTCTGCAGCGTTTTGAAGCGGTTGATGGTGGCGGCCGTGCGGTCGGCGGCATCGGCATCGGCATCGGGCGCCATGCCGTCGGAGGCTCCTGAGGCATCGGGAGCCACGTCGCGGCGGGCAATCTGCATTGAGCGGCGATAGTCGGCCGCGGCAGCGCTTTCGCGTCCTGCCTGGCGGTTAATCTGCGCCCTGAGGGCATAGCCGGCAAACATTTCGGGATAAGCGGCCACCACGGCATCGGCATCGGCCAGCGCATCGTCCCACTGATGTTTCTCCGACAGAATCAGGGCGCGGTTGAACTTGGCGCGGACGTCGTCAGGGCGCAGCTTCAGAGCCAGGTCGAGGTCTTGCAGGGCGCGGTCGTTATCCTTGATTTCGGCGCGTATCATGGCGCGGTTAAACAGGGCGGTGTAGTTCATCGGGTCTTGCTGCAGCACGTAGTCGAAATCATCGAGCGCCCCGTTGAAATCGAAGTTGAGATAGCGGGCCACGGCCCTGTTGACGCGCAGATAGGCCCTGTCGGGCTGAATCTTCACGGCGCGCTCCATATCGGCCAGGGCGGCCTTGGGGTCGTCGGCGCTCAGCGAGGCGCGCAGGGTCAGCGCCTCGACCGAGTTGGGGTTGATTTCAAGGGCGGCGCCGAGGTCGGCGCGGGCGGCCAGAGTGTCGCCCCGCTGCAGGTTGAGCTGCGCGTGCCCCACCCTTGCGGCGTCGAAGCGCGGATAGGCCCTGAACAGCGCGGCATAGGTGGAGTCGGCGTCGGCATACATTCCGGCGCGCTCCTGAGCCACCGCCTTGTTGAAGAGAATCTGCCGGTTGTAGGGGAGCAGGTCGAGCGCCCGCGAGTAGTCGCTCACGGCAGCGGCATAGTTTTCAAGGCAGTGATTGGCCACTCCCCTTACCTCCCAGGCATCGGGCAGGAACGGATTCAGCTCAACGGCGGCCGAGGCATCGGTCAGCGCCCCGGCATAGTCCTCGAGATTATACTTGGCGATTGCGCGCAGATAGTATGGCTCGGCCAGATATGGCCGGTTATCGATCACGCGGTTGAAGTGGCGTATGGCAAGCATATAGTCCTGAAAGTATAGCGCATTGCGCCCCACCTGGATTATGCGGTCGGTGTTGAGCTGGGCCATCGCGCCCTGCGCGGCCACCAGCACCGCAATGAGGATCATATGCAGCCCCCGGCACCTCATGCAGTGGCCGTCTCCGCTATTTTGTTTGCCTTGACCACGGCGCTGGATATGTGGTTGCATATATGGTCGGCGCCGATCAGGGAGTCGATAGCGCTCTTGTGGAGCACGGCACGCACCTCCTCGCGAACGCCCGACAGCACCACGTCGATGCCGTCGGAGCGGCTCGAGCGGATGAGTATCTCGAGGTTGTGGAGGCCGGTTGAGTCGATAAACGGCACCTTGCGCATGCGGATAATCCTCACCTTGGGCTTCACCTCGCCCACAGTGGTGCGCATCATTTCGTCGAATTTCGTGGCCACACCGAAGAAGAAGGGCCCGTCAATCTCATACACCTGCACTCCGGGCGCCAGATTCAGCTCCTCGTGGGTGGAAAGGTCGGTGTTGGCGGCAGCATCGAGCTTATCGCCGTAGACCTTGATTTCGGTGTTTTCCATCACTCGGCGCAAGAAGAGCACCACGGCCA